>JAGCDF010000037.1 GCA_017651225.1 Bacteroidales bacterium | reverse complement strand
GTTCAAGTTCGTTCCGGGAGTTCCTCCGGGAATCGCATCCACCTTCGTATTCTCCCGCAAACCCGGGGACAAAGTATGGATAAGCGGTCCCTTCGGCGAGTTCCTCCTTCCCAAGGACGATCCCGAGGATATGGAGTACATCTTTGTGGGCGGCGGCGCCGGTATGGCTCCGCTCCGCAGCCACATCATGCAGCTGTTCAAGACCCTCAAGACCGGCCGCAAGGTCCGCTTCTTCTACGGCGCCCGCGCCCTCGTCGAGGCCTTCTACCTGGAGGACTTCGCCGAGATCGAGAAGGAGTTCCCGAACTTCCACTTCACCCTGGCCCTGGACCGTCCGGACCCGGCAGCCGATGCCGCCGGCGTCAAGTACACTCCCGGCTTCGTGCACAACGTGATGTACGAGACCTACCTCAAGGACCACGAGGCCCCCGAGGACATCAAGTACTTCATGTGCGGCCCTCCTATGATGGTCAAGTGCGTGAACGAGTTGCTCGACTCCCTCGGCGTCGCGCCGGAGAACGTCCTTTACGACAACTTCGGAGGTTAACGGTCCGCCGGAACACCTTTCAAATTTGAATCAAGCCCGCTTAAAATGCGGGCTTGATTTTTTTCAAAATCGGAAAATCGGGAATTATTTCACAATTACCCCCTGACAAATCTTACAGGTTCTTGGAGCGTTGACCGGGGCCGGCTACATTTGCCACCATGAAAAACGTAACCCAACCCCGGAGCCGGCAACGCCACTCCCACTACCTGTTGTTTGACCCGTTTCGGCATGGCAGCCTTCTGCGCCGTGCAGGGTCGCCTCTCGCGTATTGCGCCCTATTATGTGTCTTTTTCCTGTTGCCGGCTCTGCTGGGTTCCTGCCAGCGGGATCCCCTCCCCGTCGTTGAGGAGGACCCGCCCGTCATCCCGGTGGATTCCATCCTCACCCGCATCCGCGTGCAGGCGGACGGCCATCCCGTCAAAACGCTCGACCTCTTCGTCTACGGCGCGGACGGGCTCCGTTCGCTGGAGCGCCAGATCACGCTGGAGGAGCCCCAGGACACGATCCTGCTCCCCACCCTGCCCGGCGAGAAGATCCTCGTCGGCATCGCCAACAGCCCGCGCCGCTTCAACCAGAAGGCGCTGGAACGCTACGACGCGATGGAGCAGCTCACGTTCAACTTCGCCGACGACAACCCGGCCCAGCCCATCCTGGGCGGCTTCTGCACCACGGAGAACCACGACGGCGAGATCCGCCTCCAATCCCTGCTCTGCCGCATCGTGCTCACGAAAGTCGCCAACACGATGGACGGCTACGACCTGCTCGAAGACCCGCAGGTGCGGCTGCGCGACCTGCCGGACGCCGCCGAGATCCTCCGGCAGGAGGAGTTCCGTCCCACGGAGCTGATCGACGCCGCCAAATGGGCCCAGCTCCCCTGCGACGTGGGCTACTTCCCGCAGGAGCCGGGCATCGAGCTCTGGTGCTACCCCAACGACACCCCGGAGGACGTGCTGGGCGTTCCGCGCCCCACTCTGGAATTACAGTGCAGCATCCGCGGGCAGAAATGCACCTTCGAGGTGCCGCTCCCGCCCCTGCCCCGCGGCTGCACGAAGGAGGTGGAACTGGTCGTGGACGGCCCGGGCAGTTTCCGCTACGTGGTACGTTAATCGGAAAATAATCCCTATCTTTGTGTCATGCCAGCCATCTCCGTCATCATCCCTGTTTTCAACGTGGAAGCGTTCCTTCCGCGCTGCCTGGACAGCCTCCTGGCGCAGAGCTTCCCGGACTGGGAAGCCGTCTGCGTGGATGACGGCAGTACGGACGGCAGCGGGGCCATCCTGGACGACTACGCCGCACGCGATCCGCGTTTTCGCGTCATCCACAAAGCGAACGGGGGCGTCTCGGCCGCCCGGAACACGGCCCTGCCGCTCCTCGGCGGCGAGTACACGCTGCTGATGGACAGCGATGACTTCCTGCATCCGCAGCTGATGGAGATCTGTCTGCATTTCGCGGAGCGGGATGGAAGCGATCTCGTTGCCTTCACCTACAACCGCACCTACCGGAATACGCTGTTGCGCCTGCACGCCCTGCATCTCCCGGAGCCGGACCTCATCTCCTTCAAGCACTATCGCCTGGCGGATATCGACAGCCGGGAGGCAGACGATATCTTCGACTGGGTGTCCGAGTATTCCATCAAGGGGATGCTTCGCCAGAAAGGCAGATGGACCGTCAAGCACTGCCAGGTCTGGCGCTGCCTGTACAGGACGGAGACCATCCGGGACGTGCTCTTCCCGCCCATCGACATCTACGAAGATGTAATCTGGTGGGGCGAAGTTCTGCTGCGCGTAAAGACCGCCACCATCCTCAACCTCCCCCTGTATTACTACTACCCCACCCCGGGCAGCCTCATTCTTGCGTCCGGGCAGAAAAAGCGGGTGGACAGCCTCCGCGAGGTCATCCGACTCTCCGAAGAGCACTACAAGGTGCACGCCACCCCCCGACAGCAGATGATGTGGGAACGGGAATTCCTGTCTCATTTCAGGCAGAAGATGCTCAAGAAAGAGCGGCGTCTCGCCCGAAAAAAGAAAGCTTAGACAATATCCTGGAAGCGCTCCGGGATGCGCACCACGATCTTGAGCTCGAACATCGCGGGCTTGTTGAGCGCGTAGGGCGGACGGCAGAGCGTCTGGCAGATGCGTGCGAAACGCGTCCAGCGGCCGAAGTCGCGCGCCGGCAGGTCCGTGCAGTAGCGGATCGTACGGGAACGCTTCTTCAGATGCTTCTCCCAACCCTGGGCCAGGCGGGACGGGTCGGCGAAGCGGGCCTGGATGCGCCCCATGTCGAAATAGCCGAAATGCAGCAGATACAGGTCCTTGGCGATGTGGAAATTATGGCCCTTGACGCGGTGGAAGCCGGAACCCCATTCGCACGGCCGTGCGAGAACCGAGCACTTGGTATAACGCGTGCCGATCTGCGCGTAACGGCGTTGCTGCAGGAAAGGCTTTGACGCATCTATGTCGCCCTCCTCCCCCAGCTTCTGGCCGAAATCCAGGCCCAGGGGCGACAGCGACACACCGATCTTCTGCGCGCTGAGGTACTCCCGCAGCGAGAGGCCCAGGCGGGGATCCACGACGACGAACTCGTCGGCATCCGTCCCGATCACGAGATCATAGCCGTTCTGGAACAATTCCGCCGCCTTGGCGCTCATCACGGCCACCCGGCCCTTGTCATTGGACACCACATCCGTGCCGACCTTGGGGATGGCCACCGCGTGCGTCCCCTCGCAGAAGGAAGGGATCACCTGGTCCGTGCCGTCGAAAAAGATATAGAGATGCTCTTTTCCCAACTGGGTGCCGTAGTACGCCACCCACTTGCGCAGGTAGAAGTCGTCGTTGCGGACCATCGTCAGAGCGGCAATCTTTTTCATAAGTATTTGGCTGTAAATGTGTCGGCTTTCGTCAAATCCTCCGGCGTGCCGGCGAAGACCACCTGCCCGCCGCGGTCGCCGGCGTCCGGACCGAGGTCGATCACCCAGTCCGCCGCGCGGATCACGTCCACGTTGTGCTCCACGACCACGAGCGAGTGTCCGGCCGCGAGCAGGGCGTCGAAGGCCTGCAGGAGCTTCTCCACATCGAAGAAATGCAGGCCGGTGGTCGGCTCGTCGAAGAGGAAGAGGATCTTCTCGGACTTGGACTTGCTCCGGCTCAGGGACAGGAAGTACGCCAGCTTGATGCGCTGGCTCTCGCCGCCCGACAGGGTCGAGCTGCTCTGGCCCAGCTTGATGTAGCCCAGGCCCACTTCCTGGAGCGGCCGCAACTGCTCCGCCACGCCGCGGGCCTCGTCCTCGGGCCCCGCGGCGAAGAACTCCACCGCCTCGTCCACGCTCATGTTCAGGATTTCGTCGATGTTCTTCTCGCGGTAGCGCACGTCCAGCACCTCGGGCTTGAAGCGCTTGCCGCCGCACTCCTCGCACACCATCTCCACGTCGGCCATGAACTGCATGCCGATGCGCACGACGCCCTCGCCCTGGCATTCCGGGCAGCGGCCGCCGTCAGTGTTGAAGGAGAAATGGTTGGCCGTCAGGCCGGCGATCTTGGCCGCCTGCTGCGCCGCCATCAGCTTCCGGATGCCGTCGTAGGCCTTCAGGTAGGTGACGGCGTTCGAGCGCGAGCTGCGCCCGATGGGATTCTGGTCCACGTACTCGACGCGCGTGACGCGGTCGAGGTTGCCCGACAGGCCGCGGTGCGTGCCCGGCAGGTCGCCGGCCTCGTGGATGCGCCGGTACAGGGCGGGATAGAGGATGTCCCCCACCAGCGTGGACTTGCCGGAGCCGGACACACCGGTCACGACCGTCAGCACGCCCAGCGGGAAGCGGACGTTGATGTCTTTAAGGTTATGCTCCATGGCGCCGTCCACGTTGACGCTGTACTGCCAGGGGCGCTTCTCGCGCGAGTAGCGCAGCTTCTGCCCGTTCAGGTACTGGAGCGTCAGCGACTTGGAAACGGTTCCTGGATCGAGCGAGAGGGCACGCGAGCGATAGCGATCTGCGTGCAATCCCCCTTGAGGGGGTGCAGGGGGTGAAGGCAAAGATCTTTTTTCCGGCTGTTGCAAACAGCCGGAAAATACGATCTCTCCGCCATGCACGCCCGCCAGCGGGCCCATGTCGATGAGCAGGTCCGCTGCGCGGATGATCTCCTCGTCGTGCTCCACGACGATCACGGTGTTGCCGATGTCGCGCAGGCGGCGCAGCACGCCGATCAGGCGTTCGGTGTCGCGCGGGTGCAGGCCGATGCTCGGCTCGTCCAGGATGTACATCGAGCCCACGAGGCTCGAGCCCAGCGCGGTCACGAGGTTGATGCGCTGGCTCTCGCCGCCCGACAGGGTGTTGCAGGCGCGGTCCAGCGTCAGGTAGCCCAGGCCCACGTCCACGATGCACTGCAGACGGGAGACGATCTCGGACACGGGCTCCGCCACGATGCTCCGCTCCGTGCCGGTCAGCTGCAGCGTGGAGAAGAAGTCCAGCGCCTGTTCGGCCGTCATCTGCAGGATGTCGTGGATGCTGTGTCCGCAGACCTTGACCCAGAGGGCTTCGCGGCGCAGGCGGCTGCCGCTACAGGCGGTGCACGTCGCCCGGCCGCTGAAGCGACTGAGCATGTACTTGTATTGGATCTTGTAGCGCTGGGTCTCCACCCAGGCGAAGAAGTCATTGATGCCGACGAAGCTGGTGTCGTCCCCTTCCACGTATTTCGTGTTCCAGATCAGGTCTTTCGCCTCGCGGGAGAGGTTGCAGTACGGCTCGAAGATGGGGATGCCGTAGCGGTCGGCCACCTCGATCAGGTGGTCGCGGAACCAGCCCATCTTTTCGCCCCGCCAGCAGGCGATGGCGCCGTCGTAGATGCTCTTGGTCTTGTCGGGGACAACGAGGTCCTCGCTGATGCCGATGATCTTGCCGAGGCCGCCGCAGGTCGGGCAGGCGCCCAGCGGCGAATTGAAGCTGAACAGGTACTCGTCCGGGGTGCGGAACGTGATGCCGTCCAGCTCGAAACGGTTGTTGAAGGGCTTGCGCGCGCCGCCCTCGGCTTCCACGGCCATCCGCCCGTCCCCGCGGGAGAAGGCGTCCGAGACCGAGGAAAGCAGACGCGTGCGCGTGTCCTCGTCCGGCGCGCCGGCCATCCGGACACGGTCCACCAGCAGCCAGGCGTCCTCGAGGCTGTCGGGCCCCTGCTGCAGGGCATCGTCGATCTTGAGCGGCTTGCCGCCCGCCAAGAGGCGGTTGTAGCCGTCTTCCTTGAGCTGCAGGAGCAGCTCCACGCGGTCCTTGCGGGCGTCCCAGCCCAGGTCGGCCAGGATGTAATAGGTCCCCTTCGGGGCCGCAGCCAGCCAGGCCATCACGTCCGCCACGGAATCGCGGCGCACCTCCTGTCCCGACACGGGGGAATAGGTACGCCCGATGCGGGCGAAGACGAGCCGCAGGAAATCATAAATCTCCGTAGTCGTGGCCACGGTGGAGCGGGGGTTGCGCGTGCTGACCTTCTGCTCGATGGCGATGGCCGGCGGGATGCCGTCGATGCTGTCCACATCCGGCTTGGTCATGCGACCGAGGAACTGCCGCGCATAGGACGAAAGGCTCTCCGAGAAACGGCGCTGCCCTTCGGCATAGAGGGTATCAAAGGCCAGCGAGGATTTCCCCGAGCCGGAAATGCCCGTGACGACCACGAACTTTCCGCGGGGAATCCGCAAGGTCAAATTCTTGAGATTGTTGACCCTGGCACCTTTGATCTCGATGAATTCTTCCACTTACGCCTTGGCGGGAGCCACTTCCTCCTCGTCCTTCTTCTTGAAATTCGCGATGATGTCGCGACCCCAGAGAATCCAGACGGCGGCGACCATCGCGCCCAGGAAGATGCTCACGAACAGGATTTTCACCTTGGAAGGCTTGGCGCGCTGGAGCGGCACCTGCGGCGGGTTGATCACCGTGAAGACCGGCGTCTCCTGCTGGACTTTCGCCCGGGCGGTCTGCAGCTGCTGGGCGCAGGCGTTGTAGAGCTGGTAATTGAGATTCATCTCGTTCTGCAGGCGCTCCTGCTCGGTCTTGACGCGCTGGAGGATGACCCCCTGGTTGCGGTCGACGTAGCTGGCGTAGCGCTGCTGGGACTCGAAGTAGGCCGCCTTGGACTCCTCATAGAGGGTCTCGTAATATTCGAGGTCCTGACGGGATTTCTCCGTCCGGTAATTGGTCACGTAGGTCTGCAGGCGGGCGATCAGCTCGTCGGAGATCTTCGCGGCGACCTTCGGGTCCTGGGCCGTGACGGTCAGCGAGATGATGGAAGTCTTCTTGTCCACGGACAGCATGATGCTCTTGCGAATGGCCTTGGCAATCTTTTCCTGCTCGAGCGTCAATTCCCTGGGATTCAGGGAGGCGAAGCCTTCCACCTTCTCCTCCTTCTCGCGGAACAGGCCCATGAACCAGCCGAGGACCTTGAACGGCGCTTTCATGACGCCCCCCCACCAGGGACCCTTGTTGTACTCCTTGAGGTAGGTATAGAAGTCGGTGGTCATCACCTCCTTCTTGTTCTTGAAGTCCACCTGCACCGGGAAGAGCTCCACGATGAACGGCGTGGAGTTCACGATGTCCGGGTAGAGCTCGGGATAGACCGCGTCGGCCGTGCTCATCGAGCCCAGGCTGATGCCGGCCAGGCTGGCCAGGGAGCTCAGGCCGCCGCCACCGCTCCTGGACACGCTCTCGGGCGCCAGCTTGGAATCGACGGTGTACTGCTTCGGCAGGCTGAAACCGATCACGAGACCCACGACGGCGGCGATGCCGCACCACTTCAGGATCAGCTTCCACTCCTTGAAGAGCTTGCGAAGCAGCTCCATAATGTCGATCTCGTCGTATTCTTCCTCCACGTACTGGGGTTGGGTATAGTTTTTCTCTTCCATGTTTACTTCTTCAACGAGTTAATCAGGCTCACGACCACCATGGCCAGGGAGGCCGTGGAGGAGCTCAGGGATACGATTTCGCCGGCGCTCATGCTCTTGCGCTCCGGCTTGGTCGGCACGATGATCTCGCAGCCCGGCTCAATATGCAGGTTGCCCAGTTTCTTCACGGCGGAGCTGCCGTTCATGTAGACGACGTGCACCTTGCTGCGCTGCGCGCGCTGGCCGTAGCCGCCCGCCGCCTGGATGTAGTAGTCCAGCGATTTGCCGGGCACGTACACGACCGTGTTCGGATACATCACGTTGCCGCTGATGCGCACGGTGCTGAGCTGCTCGGGCACGAAGATGCGGTCGCCCTCGCGCAGGATCAGGTCATACTCCGAACCGGGGCTCTGCACGGCCTTGTCGAGTTCGATACCCACCGAATAGTTGTTGCCCAACTGGGTCTTGCTCAGCTGCGTACGGAGGGAATCGCGGGAAGTGCTGTTCTGGGCCATCCGCTGCTTGGCGTCCTGGATGCTCTGCTCCTCCTTGGAGGTCTCGCGGGTCAGCGTGGCGCCGTGCAGGAAAGCCTGCCCGGTCACGCCGCCGGCGCGCTTCACCAGCGAGGAGACGCGCTCGCCCTCGCTGAGCAGCACATATTCGCCCGGGAAGGCGACCTCGCCTTCGATGCGGACGAACTTCTGGGGCTTGAAGCCCGGGCTCTGGCGGACGGACACGATGTCAAACGGCTGCAGGATGAAGCGGTCGCCGCCGTTCAGGGCCAGACCGTCCTGGAGCGGGAAGGTGAACGTCTCACCGACCTCGGAGGTCGGCATCATGCTGGCCGGATCCACGATGCGACGGGCCACGTCCACGCGCGCCGTCGAAGCGCCGTCGAGCAGACCGCCGGCCAGCAGGATCAGGTCTTCGACCGTCGTGTTGGCGCTGAAGGGGAAGATGCCCGGGTTCTTGACCATACCGTTGATGGTCAGCGTACCCGGATCGGAGATCTCCTTCTGGCTGGAGATGGTCAGGATATCGTTTTTGCGGAGTACTACGTCGTTCGCCGCGCCGGAGAGGACGCCCGCGAGGTCGACGCTCAGGGATTCGAAGGTCAGGTCGTCCTTCTCGCGGACGATCACGGCACGGCCGGTGAAGGCGTCTTCCTTCAGCCCGCCCGCCGCGCGGACCAGCTGGCGGACCGTGGCGATGTCGCCGCCCAGCTCATACATGCCGGGACGGAACACGGCGCCCTTGACTTCCACCTTGTTGGAGAAGCGCTCCAGGGTCTCACCCACGAACACTTCGTCGCCGTCGGCCATCGCGAAGGTGGCGGCGGCGTTCTTGCGGACCGTGTAGATCTGGCGCTCGGCGCCCTGCTGGCGGATCACGCGCACGTCATCCTGGAAGGCCTTGCTGGAGAAGCCGCCGGCGTACTGGATGAGGTCGGAAAGGGTCTCCCCTTCCGCGAGCTCATAGAACATCGGGCGCTTCACGTTGCCCGTCGCCTGCACGAGGTTCACGTAAGGCGGGACGATGATCACGTCGCCCTCCTTGAGGGTGATGTCGCTGTCGGAATGGCCGTTGAAGAGGTAGCCGTACACGTCCACAGTCGCAAAGGGCTCGCCGCTGCGGATCACTTTGATGGCACGCAGGGAACCGTTCTCGGTCACGCCGCCGGCGTTATACAGGGCGTTGAAGACCGTGGCGAACGGGGACAGGCGGAAGGTGCCCGGCGTCACCACCTCGCCCATGATGTTCACCTGGATGGTGCGGATGTTGCGCAGGGTGATGGTGACGGTGGAATTCGGATTGCTGCCGCCCACGGTGGCGTACTTGGCCACCAGGGCGCGGCGCAACTTCTCCTTGGCCTCCTTGATGGTGAGGCCGCCGAGCTGCACCTGGCCGATCTGGCTGATATTGATGGTCCCTTCCGGGGAAATCGTCTTACTGTAGGAGCCTTCGCTATAACCGAAGATCTCGATGAGCAGCTGGTCGCCGGGGCCGAGCTGATAGCTCTCCGGCGTGGCCAGGTTCTCGTTCGGCTCGAACGAGAGCGTCTCGCCCTCGAAGAGGTCGTGGCCGAAGATCTGCAGGTTGGACGAGGTCTCGTCCATGTCCAGGCCCAAATCCAGTTCGTCGTCGGCATTCTTGTCCAGCAGCTTCTTCTGTCGGTCGAAGCTGCTCAGGTCGCGGTTCTTGTCCACCGTGACGGTGCGGCCGGACTGCTTCTTGGGCTGCGCCTTGCGCTGGTTGTCGAAATACTCGGACTCGAAGGTGCCGCCGCGCTGGAGGTTCTTGCCGGCGCCGGAGTTGCGCACGAAGCCGTCATCCTCGCCGAATGCGTTTTCACTTTCCTGGCCGGCGGTGCCGGACTGGACACGGGCCTTGATGCGTTCGGCCTGTTCCTGCGTGACGCCGCGCAGCAGCAGCTCTTTGGTGATATCCTCCTGGCTTTTGCCAGCGGCAGAGGCCGTCTTCACGTACTCAATCACCTGATCATCAGACATCTGTGCGTACGAGGCGAGGGAAATGGAGCATAGCAGCGCAGCTGCAATCAAAGCAATTTTTCTCATATACTTGATTCTATCGTTTTCGCGTGATTTATATATAATCGTACAAAGATAAAGAAAATCCTTTTCGTAACAAAATTTGGGGTACTAGAAACAAAAAACGCCTCGCAGATATCTGCAAAGGCGTTTTAAGCGGTGCGGACGAGGCTCGAACTCGCGACCTCCGGCGTGACAGGCCGGCATTCTAACCAAACTGAACTACCACACCATTGTGCTTTCGTTGTTCGAATGCGGATGCAAAGATAGATATATTTTGGGAATCTGCAAGCGCCTCCCCGAAAATTTTCTATCTTTGTGTTCACTTATGGCGTCGCTCCCCAAATGGCTCTTCATCCTTGCGGCTTCCGCGCTGGCCTGCACGGCCTGCACGGCGGTCGGGGAACGTGTATCCATCGAGAGCGAGGAGGACTTCGCCGGCCACCGGATCGGCACCCTCACCGGCACCATCTACGAGATCCAGCTGGACGAGCGCACGGACCTCGAAGCCTCCATCTACGGCAGCCTGGCAGACGGCGCCAACGCACTCAAAACCGGCAAGATAGACGCCCTCATCGCGGACGAAACCGCCTTCTCCGAATCCGAACTCAGACGCCTCAGGATACGCAAATCCTTCACCCTGCAGACGGCCTACCCCACCGCGTTCGCCTTCCGCAAGGGCGACTCCACCCTGGTGAACGCCTACAACGATTTCTTCCGGGAGCTTCAGGCCTCCGGCGAATACGACCGCATGCTCGCCTACTGGTTCGGTCCGGACGACCCGGACCCGGCCGGCTATCCCGTCGTCGAAGCCTACACCGAAGGGGAACCCCTCCGCTACGCCAACACCGAGACACAGCCCCCGCTGGCCTTCTTCGCCCGCGGCCAGTGGCGGGGCCTCGAAATCGAGCTCATCCAGCGCTTTGCGGCCTACCTGAAGCGTCCCTGCGAGATCCGCTTCTTCGAGATGTCCTCCCGCCTGCTCAACCTGCAGATGGGCAAGGCCGACATGGTCGGCGGCTGCATCTTCGTCACCGACGAGCGGAGCATGCAGGTCGACTTCGGCGACCCCTATTTCCACATGCGCCCGGGCTGTTTTGTCGTGGACGACGAGGCCCTCCTGTTCCGGGGCGGCCTGCGGACGCAGGTCAAGAGCGCCGTCAAGCAGAATTTCTTCGTGGAGCAGCGCTGGAAGATGATCACCGACGGCCTGCGCACCACCCTCCAGCTCACGCTGTGGTCCATCCTGTTCGGCTCCCTGCTGGGCATCCTGCTGTGCTGGATGGCCATGGGCCGCAGCAAGCCCCTGCAGGCTTTCGCCAAAGGCTATGACGCCTTCATGCACGGCATTCCCCCGCTGGTGCTCCTGCTCGTCCTCTTCTACGTGGTGCTGGCCGGGAGCGGCTGGGACGCGAAGGCCATCGCCATCGCCGCCCTCAGCCTCAACTTCGCGTCCGCCGCCAGCGACGTGTTCCAGACCTCCATCGAGTCCGTCCCCCGCGGCCAGACGGAAGCCAGCCTCGCGCTGGGTTTCAGTAAGTTACACACATTTCTGAACATCGTCCTGCCCCAGGCCGTCCGCAACGGGTTGCCGCTGTTCCAGGGAGAATGCATCTCGCTCCTGAAGGGGACCTCCATCGTCGGCTACATCGCCGTCATCGACATCACACGCGCCTGCGACCTGATCCGCGCCCGCACCTTCGACGCCTTCCTCCCGCTGCTGGCGGTGACGGTCATCTATTTCATCCTGGCCTGGCTCATCGGGCTCCTGCTCAAATTTTTTTACTATCTTTGTTTCAAACTCACTAGAACACGATGACCAAGCTCAAATACCTCTTAATCCTGGCCGCCCTGGCGCTCAGCGCGTGCGCCGGCAGGCAGGAAGAAGTGGCCATCCACGGCGAAGCCGACGTCGCCGGCCACAGGATCGGCACCCTCGCGGGGTCCTGCTATGACATCCAGCTGAGCCCCCGCAAAGACATCAAGCTTTCCCTTTTCAGCACCGTCTCCGACTGCGCGGAGGCCGTCAAGGCCAGCAAGGTCGACGCCATCCTCGTGGACGAGGTGGTCTTCTCGAAAGCGAGCCTGAAGCAGACGGGCCTCAAGAAGGCGTTCCGGCAGGATGAATCCTTCCCGACCGCCTTCGCGTTCAGGAAAGAAGATTCGACCCTGGCCGACTCCTTCAACCAGTTCCTCCACGAACTCAAGGAATCGGGCACGCTGGACCAGATGATGGAATACTGGTTCGAGTCGGAAGAGCTGCGCCCCGAAGACTTCCCGCAGGTGGAAGAATACACGACCGGCGAGCCGCTCCGCTACGCCAACTGCGAAACCATCGCCCCCATCGCCTTCCTCGCGGGTGGGAAATGGAACGGCTTTGAAATTGAGCTGGCCCGCCGCTTCGCCGCCTTCCTGAAGCGCCCGCTCCAGATAGACCTGTTCGAGTTCTCCTCCATGATCGTGGGTCTTCAGCTCGGCAAGACCGACATGATCGGCGGCTCGATCTTCATCACGGAAGAGCGGCAGCAGCAGGTCACCTTCGGAGACCCTTATTATAACGTGCACCCCGCCTACTTCATCAAGGACGTCCAGGCAGCCAGGGCCAAAAAAGAGCCCCTGCACGTGAGCGTGGTGAATGCCGTCCGGCAGAACTTCATCGTGGAGAACCGCTGGCGGATGATCACCGACGGTCTCGCGACCACCCTCCTCATCACCTTCTGGTCCATCATTCTCGGCTCCCTGCTGGGCATCCTGCTCTGCATGATGGCCCTGAGCCGCCGGAAGGGGCTGCGTTCCTTCGTGGGCCTGTACGACGGCTTCATGCACGGCATCCCCATGCTGGTGCTGCTCCTCATCATGTTCTACGTGGTGCTGGCCCGCACCGGCTGGGACGCCCGGACCATCGCCATCGTGGCCTTCGCACTCAATTTCGCATCGGCCGCCGGCGGCGTCTTCAAGACCTCCGTGGAGTCCGTGCCGCACGGGCAGACGGAAGCCGGCCTCGCGCTGGGCTTCACCAAAGTGCGCACCTTCCTCAACATCGTGCTGCCCCAGGCTGTCCGCAAGGGCCTCCCGCTCTACAAGAGCGAGTGCATCTCCCTGCTCAAAGGCACGTCCATCGTCGGCTACATCGCCGTCATCGACGTCACGCGCGCCAGCGACCTCGTCCGCAGCCGCACCTTCGACGCATTCATGCCGCTGCTCGCGGTCACCATCCTATACTTCGTGCTGGCCTGGCTCATCGGCCTGCTCCTGAACTTCCTCACCCTTAAAGCCCGTCGCTAATGATCACCGTCAACCATCTCAGCAAGAGTTTCCGCAATCCGGACGGATCCGTCATCCACGTCCTGAAGGATGTCAACTGCCAAATCGAGCCGGGCGAGGTGATCAGCGTCATCGGCCCCTCCGGCACGGGAAAGAGCACCTTCCTGCGTGCGCTGAACATGCTGGAGCCGCCCACCGGCGGCGAAATCCTCTTTGAGGGAAAGAACATCCTGGACAAGCGGTACCGGCTGGACCTGATGCGCCGCAAGATGGGCATGGTGTTCCAGAACTTCAACCTCTTCGAGCACATGACGGTGCTCGACAACGTCACTTACGCCCCCTGCCGCCTGCTCAAGGCCGACCCGGCTCAGGCGCGGAAAGAAGGCATGGAGCTGCTGCGCACCGTCGGCCTGGTCGAGAAGGCCAACGTCTATCCTTCCCAGCTGTCCGGCGGTCAGAAGCAGCGCGTGGCCATCGCCCGCGCCCTGGCGATGAAGCCGGAAGTGATCCTCTTCGACGAGCCCACGTCGGCCCTGGACCCCACCATGGTGGGTGAGGTGCTCAGCGTGATGCGCCAGCTGGCCCGCCAGAAGATGACCATGATCATCGTCACGCACGAGATGAAATTCGCGCGCGACGTCAGCACCCGCATCTTCTTTATGAACGAAGGCGTCATCTTCGAGGACGGCACGCCCGACCAGATCTTCAACCATCCCATCCACAGCGCCACCCGCGCCTTCGTGATGCAGATCAACAAGCTGCCCTTCGACATGGACGGAGACGACTTCGACTACCCCGGCATGCTCTCGCAGATGAACCAATTCTGCATCAAATACTCCATCCCGGAGAAGATGAAGGCGGTTTCCTACGTGACCGACGAGATGGTCCAGGTCATCCTGAAGAACTTCCGTCCGCTCCGCATCGTCCTCAGCCACAGCGACATGACCGGCGAGACCCACCTCGCGTTCATGGTCAAGGGGCTGGAGAAGTCCCCGTTCGAGCTGGAGGAGCCGGATCCGCTCTCCCTCTCCCTCATCCAGGGCATGAGCCAGGAGATCATCCAGGAGCCCACCACCCTCGGCTTCCGGATCAAGGTGAAGATTTGACAATACCGGCTATTGCCAGTATTTCATTTTTATTCAATTTTCCGTCTATTCCCCGCCCCCGGCGTTTTTTCGCGCGAAAAGCATTTTGTTTCTCGCGCGATAATTACTATATTCGTGGTTACACAAGAAACGAAACCAATCCTTTTAACCTTTTATATGAAGAGAATTCTCATAGCCGGATTGTGCGCCCTCATGATGGGTGCCATCCCCGCCGGGGCCCAGTGGGGTCCCCGCCAGATTCCCGAACCGACCGACGGTCTGAAGGATGCCTACAAGGACTACTTCAAGATCGGCGTCGCCGTCAACAACCGCAACGTCGCGGATCCCGACCAGATCAAGGTCGTCCTGCGCGAGTTCAACAGCATCACGGCCGAGAACGCGATGAAGCCCCAGCCGACCGAGCCCAAGAAGGGTGAGTTCAACTGGGAGGACGCCGACAAGATCGCGGACTTCTGCCGCGCCAACGGCATCAAGATGCGTGGCCACACCCTGATGTGGCACAGCCAGATCGGCTCCTGGATGTACCAGGACGAGAAGGGCAACCTCCTCTCCAAGGAGGAGTTCTACGCCAACATGAAGCACCACATCCAGGCCATCGTCAACCGCTACAAGGATGTCGTGTACTGCTGGGACGTCGTCAATGAGGCCGTCGCCGACAGCCCCGTGTACCCGGGCCGTCCGGAACTCCGCAACTCCCCGATGTACCAGATCGCCGGCGAGGAGTTCATCTACAAGGCCTTCGAGTATGCCCACGAGGCCGACCCGAACGCGCTCCTCTTCTACAACGACTACAATGACGCCGAGCCCGCGAAGAGCCAGCGCATCTACAACCTCGTCAAGCGCATGAAGGACGCCGGCGTGCCCGTCGACGGTATCGGCATGCAGGCCCACTACAACGTGTACGGCCCGACGATGAAGGAAGTGGACGACGCCATCAAGCTCTACTCCACCGTCGTCAAGCACATCCACCTCACCGAGCTGGATATCCGCATCAACGAGGACATGGGCGGCGGTCTCCGCTTCAACCAGGGCCAGGCCACGGTCTCCGACTGGGAGCGCACCCTGCAGCAGGACCAGTACGTCCAGCTCTTCAAGGTGCTCCGCAAGCACAAGGACGTGATTGACTGCGTCACCTTCTGGAATGTCTCCGACAAGGATTCCTGGCTGGGTGTGCGCAACTACCCGCTCCTCTTCGACGAGAACTACAAGCCCAAGCAGGCCTACCTCGCCGTCAAGGGCTTCGACCCGGAGATGGACAACGTCGTGATCAAGGAAGACTTCAAGCCGTCTGAGCTGAACCAGCCCGGCCAGGAGTACCCGATGGTCAACTCCCAGGGCTACGCCCGCTTCAAGGTCAATGCTCCGAAGGCTACGTCCGTGATCGTCAGCCTCGGTCTCGGCGGTTCCGGCGGCACCGTCCTCCACAAAGCCGAAGACGGCTCCTGGATGGGCACCACCGACGGCCCGATGGACGAGGGTTTCCACTACTATCACCTCACCATCGACGGCGGCGTCGTGAACGACCCGGGCACCGAGAACTTCTACGGTTCCACCCGTTGGGAGAGCGGTATCGAGATCCCGGCCCACGACCGCGCCTTCTATGAGGAGCGCGACGTTCCGCACGGCAACGTCCAGCAGATCCTCTTCTGGTCCAAGAGCACCAACCAGCTCCGCAAGGCCTTCGTCTACACGCCGGCCGACTACGAGAAGAACAAGAAGAAATACCCTGTCCTCTACCTGCAGCACGGCTGGGGTGAGAACGAGTACGCCTGGCACGTCCAGGGCCACGCCAACCTCATCATGGACAACCTCATCGCCGAGGGTAAGATCGAGCCGTTCATCGTCGTGATGACCTACGGTATGACCAACGAGGGCTTCCGTCCCGGCCAGATGCCGGCTGCCCGTCCGGCTGCCGCTCCCGCCGCCGGCGCTCCCGCACAGGGTGCCCAGCAGGCCCGCCCGGCCCGTCCGGCCGGTGGCATGGGCATGATGATGAACAACGGCTTCGAGGAGGTCCTCTGCGACGAGCTCGTCCCGTACGTGGACGCCCACTTCCGCACGATCGCCAAGCGCGAGAGCCGCGCCATGGCCGGCCTGTCCATGGGTGGTATGGAGACCCACACCATCACCCTGGCCCGTCCGGAGATGTTCGCCTGGTTCGGTCTGCTCTCCGGCGGTACCTACAACCCCGATGAAATCGCCGCTGCCGGTATGGACAACAAGTCCGTCAAGGGTATCTTCGTCGGCTGCGGCAGCAAGGAAGGTCCGGATCAGATCCGCGCCGCTGCCCAGAAGCTGCAGGAAGCCGGCTACAACGCCAAGGGTTACGTCTCCGAGGGCACGGCCCACGAGTTCCTGACCTGGCGTCGCTGCCTCTATGAAATGGCTCCGATGCTCTTCGTGAAGTAACGGATTCAATACGAAAAAGGACGGCGGCCGACAAGCTGCCGTCTTTTTTTGTATCTTTGCGCCATGAAAGAATTATTCCTCGGCACGGGCATCGCCCATACGATATTGTTGTTTTCATTCGTCATCGCCTCGGGCCTGCTGCTCGGCAAAGTCAAGATCAAGGGCATCTCCATCGGATCCACCTGGATTCTCTTCCTGGGCATCCTGGTCAGCCATTTCGGCTTCCGGGCCAACCCGACCGCCCTGGCCTTCATGAAGGATTTCGGACTCATCCTCTTCGTCTTCTCTATCGGCCTGCAGGTCGGCCCCGGCTTCTTCCAGTCTTTCCGGAAGGGCGGCGTGACCATGAACCTGCTCGCCACCGGGATGATCCTGCTGGCCGTGCTCGTGACCGTTTCCATCCACTGGATTACCGGCGAAAGCCTGACCACGCTTGTCGGCGTGATGTCCGGTGCCGTGACCAATACTCCGGGCCTGGGTGCCGCCCAGCAGACACTCTCCGATGCCATGATCGCCGACGGCGCCCCGGCGTCCGCCGCGGAAGCGGCCTCCTCCGGCCTCGCCTCCGCCTACGCCGTTGCCTACCCGCTCGGCGTGCTGGGCGTCATTTTCGTCGTCATCCTGCTGAAAGGCATCTTCAAGATCGACCTGAAGAAGGAGCAGACCGCCCTGGAGCAGGAAGAGAAGCCGGTCGACTCCGCCCGCCGCATGCACTGCGAGGTGGAGAATCCCGCCGTGTTCGGCAAGACCCTGGCCGAGGTCACCTGCGGCGTCAGCGACAAGTTCCTGGTATCGCGCCTGATGCGAGGCGGGGAGATCATCATTCCCGGACCGGAGACGGTTCTGGAGCAGGGCGACAAGGTCCTCATCGTGACCTCGCAGCCCAACGTGGAGACCGTTCGCATCATTTTCGGCGAGGAAGTGCCCATGCACCTCGAAGACTGGGCGAAGCAGGACGAGCACATCGTCACCCGCCGGCTGCTCATCACCAAGTCTTCCCTGACCGGCAAGCGCATCCGCGACCTGCACATCCGCACCAGCTACGGCGTGTCCGTGACCCGCGTGCTGCGCGCCGGCGTGGAGCTCGTCGCCCGCCCGAACCTCATCCTCCAGATGGGCGACAGCATCCTGGTCGTCGGCACGCTGTCGGGCATCGACCAGGTGGCCAAAGCCGTAGGCAACAAGCCCGAGAAGCTCTCCCACCCCAACCTGATCCCGATTTTCTTCGGCATCGCCGTCGGCGTGATCTTCGGCTCCCTGCCGATCCGCTTCCCGGGCATCCCGCAGCCGATCCGCCTCGGCCTCGCCGGCGGTCCGCTCATCATTGCGATCCTGCTGGGCTACTTCGGCCCGAAGTGGCGCATCACCACCTATACCACCCAGAGTGCCAACATGATGCTTCGCGAAATCGGCATCAGCTTCTTCCTCGCGGCGGTCGGCCTGGGCGCCGGCGAGAGTTTCGTCAGCTCCCTGCTCGGCGGCGGTTTCTGGTGGATCCTGTACGGCGCGCTGATCACGCTCATCCCGGTGCTGATCACCGGCCTGGTGGCCCGTCTGGTCTGCAAACTCAATTTCTACCAGATCTGCGGCCTGCTGTCCGGCGGCAACACCGACCCGGCCGTCCTCGCCTTCGCGCAGGGCGCCTACGGCACGGACTACACCTCCATCAACTACGCCACAGTCTACCCGATGACGATGTTCCTGCGCGTGCTGGTCGCGCAGCTCCTGATTCTCTTTGCGATTGCTTAGCCGATCCGGACGACGCAGTCGTTCGGCGCCTTGGCGTTCCCGTCGCGGATCAGCTCCCCGCACGACTCGACCCGGATCGAGCCCGAGCGCGGGTTCTTGATGGACACGACGTGCCCCTTGACCGTGGCCTGCACGGAAGAATATTCGAACGCCAGGTCGGCGTCCGGCTCGAAGGTGCAGTCCTCGAGCACCAGATTGTCGATGTAGCAGAGCGGCTGCGTGCCGCCGATGCGGCAGCGCACCAGGCGGAGGTTCTTCGAATGCCAGCCCAGGTACTCCCCGTTGATGAAGGAGTCGTAGACGGTCACGTTCTCCGTCTCCCAGAAGGAATCCTTGCTCTGCAGGTCGCTGTCGTGGATCTCCACGTTCTTCGTGTGCTGGAAGGAATAGTTTCCGAACAACTTGAGATTCCGCACCTTGATGTTGCTGCAGTGCATGAAGATGTAGTCGGCCTCACGGGCCTCCACGTTCTCGATGTCGATCCCGTCGCAACTCCAGAAGGTCTCCTGCGCGTGCGGCATCACCACGTTGCGCAGCCGGATGTCCGCGCTCTCGCGGAACATCTTCGGCGCCTCCTGCCGGCAGTCGCGCAGCTCCATGCCGCGGCTGTGCCAGAGCGAGGAGCGGGCCCCCTCGGTGAAGTGGCAGTCCGCCGCCAGGAAGTTCTCGCAGCACCAGAAGACGTATTTCCCTTCGAAGCGGCAACGGTGCGCCTCGATGTCGGAACCCTCCTTGATGGAGGATTCCCCCGCATGGATGGTCACATTCTCCAGACGGAGTCCATGCTTGTTGTAAAGCGGCCTCTCGCCGCCAAATTCTCGATTAATAATTGTTTCCATAAAAAATTCTGTCTGCAAAGATAGCATTTTGCAATTAATTAGGTAAATTTGCAAGAATATATAAACGTTAGAAGCATTATGTCCCTGCACATTTCCGCCAAGACCCAGGCCATGCCGGCCTCCGCTATCCGTAAGCTGGTCCCCCTCTCCGACGCCGCCAAGGCTCGGGGCATCCATGTGTATCACCTCAACGTAGGCGCTCCGGACATCAAGTCCCCCGACTGCGCGTTCAATGCCGTCGTGGACAAGTGCAAGGGTATGCATCATCTCTCCTATACCAACTCCGCGGGCCTGATCGAGCTCCGCGAAGGCATGGTCGAGAAGTACTACAAGAAAATCGGCATCGACATCGAGGTGAGCGAGCTGCTGGTCGACGTGGCCGGCAGCGAGGCCTTCGCCGTCGCGATGCAGGTGGCTGCCGACCCCGGCGACGAGATCATCGTCGTGGAGCCGTTCTACACCAACTACCAGACTTTCGCCTACCTCAACGGCATCACCCTCAAGGCCGTCCCGACCGACATCCGCGAGGGCTTCAAGGTCCCCGATATCTCCGAATTCGAGAAGCTCGTCACGCCGAAGACCCGCGCCGTGCTCATCAGCAACCCGTGCAACCCCTCCGGCAAGCTCTTCACCAAGGAGGAAATGCTCAAGATCGGCGACTTCTGCCGCCGCCACGACCTCTTCCTCATCTCCGACGAGGTCTACCGCGAGTTCTGCTACACCGACGAGCCGCACTTCTCCGCGATGAACATCCCCGGCTGCGAGCAGAACGTCATCCTGGTCGACTCCGTCTCCAAGCGCTACAACCTCTGCGGCGCGCGCATCGGCTGCATCGTCTCGCACAACAAGGACGTGATGGCCGCGGCGCTCAAGTTCGCCCAGTCCCGCCTCTGCCCGCCGGTGCTCGGCCAGTACGCCGCCATCGGCGCGCTCGACACCCCGCAGTCCTACTTCGACGAGGTCAAGGCGGAGTACATCCGCCGCCGCGACTGCGCCGTGGAGATGCTGAACGCCATCCCCGGCGTCTTCGCCCCCAAGCCCTTCGGCGCCTTCTACACCGTCGTGGAACTGCCGGTCGCGAACGCGGAGGATTTCGCCCGCTGGATGCTCACCGACTTCTCCCGCGACGGCGCCACCACCATGGTGACCCCGGCCGCGTCCTTCTACAAGACCCCCGGCGTGGGAAAGAACCACGTCCGCATCGCCTACGTCCTCGAGGTGCCCGCCCTGCGCAAGGCGCTCACCATCCTGGCCGAGGGTCTTGCCGAATATCAGAAACTACACCCGAATGAGTAACTGGCGCAAATTCTGCGGCTGGGCGCTTCGCAAACTCGGCTGGACGGTCGTCGAAGGCCTCCCCGAGGAGGACAAGTGCATCATGCTGGGCGTCCCGCACACGACCGTGTGGGACTTCCTCATCGCCTACCTCTACTACGAATCCATCGGCGGCAAGGCGCTCTGCATGGTCAAGAAGGAGATGTTCTTCCCGCCCCTGGGCTGGATCCTGAAGGCCATGGGCGGCATCCCCGTCGACCGGAGCAATTCCGCCGCGCTGGTACGCAGCCTCATCGAGGAGATGAACAGCCGCGAGCATTTCCACCTGGCCATCGCCCCCGAAGGCACCCGCAAGCCCGTCAAGCGCTGGAAGAGCGGCTATCACATGATCGCCCGCGCAACCGGTGTGCCCGTCTACCTGGGCTACTTCGACTGGAAGCGCAAGCGCGTGGGCCGCGGCCAGAAGGTCGAGCTCACGGACGACGCCGCGGCCGACACCAAGCGCATCCAGGAGATTTACGAGAAGATGGACCTGGGCGCCCGTTACCCTGAAAATTACATTACTCATTAATGCGACACAACTTCAAGACCCTCTCCGATCTGTACGACTACGCTTCTGCGAAGTACGCGAACCGGACTGCGGCCGAATATACAGACGGACAGCAGTCATACACCTACGCCCGTTACCGGGAGACCTGCGACAACCTGTCGCGCATCCTGTCCAACTTCGGCATCAGCGCCTCCGACAAGGTGGCCATCCTTTCCGAAAACGGCCCCCACTGGGGCATCGCCTTCTTCGCCACCACCGCCTACGGGCGCGTGGCCGTACCGATGCTTAACGAATTGTCATCCAGCGAAGTGGAGAGCATCCTGAGCCACTCCGAGGCCAAGGCCCTCTTCGTCTCCCGCCGCCAGCTCAAGAAAGTGAGCGACGCGGCGATGGCCAAGCTCAGCCTGGTGCTCGACATAGACACCTTCGAGTTCATCAAGCACGACGACGCGGCCTTCACCTGCGACGGCCGCGTGGCCACGCCCAACCCCATGGACATGGCCGCCCTCATCTATACGTCCGGCACCACCGGTTCGCCGAAAGGCGTGATGCTCAGCCACCGCAACTTCTGCGCATCGGTGCTCGACTCCTGGTACGCCCAGCACGAGAACAAGCATTCCGTCTTCCTGTCCATCCTCCCGATGGCGCATACTTACGAGATGACCCTCGGCCTGCTGTACCCCTATTCCGTCGGCGCCCGCGTCTGCTACCTGCGGCGCGTCCCCACGCCGACCATCCTCAAGCAAACCCTCAAGGAGATCCGCCCCACGACGATGCTCTCCGTGCCCCTCATCATCGAGAAGATGTACAAGACCAGCATCATCCCCACCATCCGCGGCAGCAAGTTCCTCTCCCACCTGGAGAAGCACGCCCCGCGCACGCTGGCGTGGCTGGTCGGCATCAAGCTGAAGAGCACCTTCGGCGGCCGCCTGCACTTCTTCGGCATCGGCGGCGCCAAGCTCGATCCCGAGGTGGAGACCTTCCTGCACCGCGCCGGCTTCCCTTACGGCATCGGTTTCGGCCTCACGGAGTGCGCGCCGCTCGTCTGCGCGGCCCCGCCGTTCAAGACCCACGTCGGCTCCACCGGCCGCGCCACCCACGGCGCCGAAGTGCGCCTGGCGGACGTCAATCCGGAGACCGGCCTGGGCGAGATCATCGTCAAGGGCCCGAACGTGATGATGGGCTACTACAAGGACTACGAGCGCACGCAGTCCGTCCTCAGCCAGGACGGCTGGTTCCGTACCGGCGACCTCGCCGCGATGGACGCCAAGGGCCGCTTCTCCATCCGCGGCCGCCTGCGCAACATGATCGTGGGCGCCTCCGGCGAGAATATCTATCCCGAGGAGATCGAGCACGTGATCAACAGCTTCGACGGCATCGGCGAGTCGCTCGTCATCCAGCGCAACGGCCAGCTCATCGCCCTCGTCAAGTTCGAGGACAACGTGCTGGACTGGAACCTGGAGGGCCAGGACCGCTTCATCGAGGAAGTCGAGAAGAAGCGCCAGGCCGTCCTCGACTTCGTCAACGAGAAGGTCAGCCGCTTCTCCAAGATCAAGGACGTCGAAATCCAGAAGGAGCCCTTCAGCAAAACGGCCACCCACAAGATCCGCCGATTCCTCTACGAAAAGAAATAGTACTCCCATGACCAATACCGCCCCCGAACGCATCCGTGAGCTGAACGAGCTCCAGCGTCAGTACTTCGCCTCCGGTGCCACCCTCGACCTGCGTTTCCGCAAGGAGATGCTCCGCAAGCTGCTCGGCGCCATCCAGAAATGGGAAAACCCCCTCTACGAGGCCCTCTGGACCGATCTCCACAAGTCCGAACCGGAGGCCTTCCTGACGGAAGTCAGCCTCGTGACCGCCGAGATCCGAGGCCACCTGCGCCACCTGTCCGGCTGGGCCCGCACGAAGTGCAAGCCCACGCCGATGCAGATGCTGCCCTCACGCAGCCGCATCGTTACGGAGCCGCTGGGCAGCGCGCTCATCATCGCGCCGTGGAATTATCCCTTCCAGCTGCTGCTCAGTCCGCTCGTGGGTGCCATCTCCGCCGGCTGCACGGCGATGCTCAAGCCCTCGCCCTACGTCCCGAACGTCTCGCGCGTGATCGGGGAGATGATCTCCAAGACCTTCGACGAGCGCTACATCGCCGTCGTCCAGGGCAACCGCGAGGTGAACACGCAGTTGCTCGACCTGCGCTGGGATATGATCTTCTTCACCGGCAGCCCGGTCCTGGGCCGCACCGTGATGGCCGCCGCCTCGAAGAACCTCACCCCCGTGGTGCTGGAGCTGGGCGGCAAGAGCCCCTGCATCATCACCGCCGACGCCGACATCCCCCTGGCCGCCAAGCGCATCGCCTGGGGCAAGGCCCTGAACGCCGGGCAGACCTGCATTGCGCCGGATTACGTGCTGATAGACAAGAAGATCCGCGACGCTTTCGTGGAAGAATATTTCCGTCAGGTCCACGTCCTGCTGGGCAGTAATCCCCAGGAGACGGAGGACTTCGTGCGCATGGTCAGCGACAAGGCCTTCGCCCGCGTCGCGTCCTACATCTCCGGCCCGGACGTCTCCGGCACCGTGCGCGGCGGACGGACGGATGCCGCCACGCGCTTCATCGAGCCGACGGTCATCCTGGACCCGGCACCGGACTCGCCGGTGATGACCACCGAGATCTTCGGCCCGGTCCTGCCGGTCTGCACCTTCGAGACGCTGGACGAGGCCGTCGACTTCGTGAACGGCCGCGAGAAGCCGCTGGCTCTCTATTTCTTCGGGAAACTGCGCGACGGCAAGTCCGTCGTGCGGAACACCTCCTCGGGCGGCGCCTGCATCAACGACACCATCATGCACGTCGTCAACGAGAAAGTCCCCTTCGGCGGGGTCGGCAACTCGGGCCTGGGCCGCTACCACGGCAAGCTGAGCTTCGACGCCTTCACGCACGAGCGTGCGGTCATCATCACTCCGCGCCGCATCGACCTTCCGCTCCGCTATATGCCCTACAAACTCTACAAGCTCTTCCGGAAAATCTTAGGGTAATTACACCCAGAGATCGGCCAAATCCAGCACCAGGCGCTCGGTCTTTTCCCAGCCGAGGCAGGGATCGGTGATGGACTTGCCGTAGACGCCGCCGTCGGGCTTCTGGCAGCCGTCCTCGAGGTAGGACTCGATCATCAGGCCCTTGACCAGCTTGCGGATCTCCGCGCTGTGTCGGGTGCTGTGCAGCACCTCCTTGGCGATGCGGATCTGCTCCTCGTACTTCTTGCCGGAATTGTTGTGGTTCGTGTCCACGACAGCGCCCGGATTCTGCAGGCCGCTCTCCGCATACAGGGCGCTCAGACGCGCCAGGTCTTCATAATGGTAGTTCGGGTGCGAGATCCCGTGCGAATCCACGTAGCCGCGCATAATGGCGTGCGAGAGCGGATTGCCCGTGGATTCGACTTCCCAGTTGCGGTAGATGAAGGTGTGCGCGCTCTGCGCGGCCTTCAGCGCGTTCATCATCACGGACAGGTCGCCGCCCGTCGGGTTCTTCATGCCCACGGGGATGTCCAGGCCGCTCGCGGTCATGCGGTGCTGCTGGTCCTCCACGGAGCGCGCGCCGACGGCCACGTACGACAGCAGGTCGTCCAGGAAGCGGTGGTTCTCCGGGTAGAGCATCTCGTCCGCGCAGGAGAAACCGGTCTCGGCGAGGGCGCGCATATGCAGCTTGCGGATGGCGATCAGGCCGCGGAGCATGTCGGAATGCTCCTGCGGATTGGGCTGGTGCAGCATGCCCTTGTAGCCGATGCCGGTCGTGCGCGGCTTGTTGGTGTAGATGCGCGGCACGATTACGATCTTGTCGGCCACCCGCTCCTGCAGGGGGCGCAGGCGGGAAATATATTCGATCACGGCATCCTCCCGGTCGGCCGAGCAGGGGCCGATCACAAGCAGGAGTTTATCGCTCGCGCCTGTCAGGATGTCCCGGATGCTTTCATCATTGGCGCGCTTGGTGGCCGCCCCCTCCGCGGAGATCGGATACATCTCCTTGATCTCCTTGGGGATCAGCAGCTTGCGCTTGAAAACCATATTCATACGCTACTCACTTTTTATCGAAGAACGAACGCCGGTACGACGACAGGCGCATCATTTCCTTCATGGTATCTTCGTCCCCCCGGGCCAGTGCGTCACGCAGCTGCGTGAACTTCTCCAGGAAGAGGTTCATCTGGGACAGCAGCACGTCCCGGTTCTCCAGGAACAGCTCCGTCCACATATTCTCATTGATCCGGGCGATCCGCGTCAGGTCGCGGAAGGAGTCGCCCGTGTACTCCACCAGGTGTTCGGAATCCTTGCAGTCCATCAGCGCCACGGCGATGCAGTGCGTCAGCTGCGAGAGGAAGCCGATCATCTCGTCGTGCGCCTCGGGGCTCAGCACGGCGATGTGCCGGAAGCCCAGGATGCAGGCCAGCGTGCGCACCAGCTCGATTCCCTCCTCGCTGTTGCGCTCCGTGGGAGTGATGATAAAGTTAGCGCCCGCAAAGACCTTGCTGTCAGCGAATTCCACACCGGAGCGCTCGCGCCCGGCCATCGGGTGCGCCGGCACGAATTCGACGTCCTCGCGCAGGATTCCCTGCACGGCGGGCACCACCGCCCGCTTCACGCCGCTCACATCCGTGATCACAGCCCCCGGCTTGAGGAAATCCTGGTACTTCCGCACCCACTCGACAAAAGCCTTGGGATACAGGGCGGAGACCACCAGTTCGAACTGCGACACGTACTCGCGCGTCACTTCGATCTGCCCGTGGGCGATCAGGCCGCGCTTCAGCGCATAATCCAGCACCTCCTGCCGGCGCACGACGGCACCCACCTCGAAGCCCAGCGCGCTGAGCTTCTCGGCGTAGGAGCCGCCGATCATGCCGAGACCGACGATGAGGACTTTCCGATAATTGATGAAACTGTTCGTCATTTCGCTGCCAGGTAATCGGTGCCGAAGCGCAGCGCGAGCTGGTCGCAAAGCACCACGGCCACCAGGGCCGTCACCACGGGGCAGATCCGGCGGATGATCGCAGGGTCGTGCCGCCCGGTCAGGGCCAGTTCCACATCTTTTCCTTCCTTATAATCCACCGTCCGCTGCGGCCGCGCGATGGACGGCGTCGGCTTGACGGCGAGATTGAAGACGACCGGCATCCCGTTGGTGATCCCTCCGTTGATGCCGCCGTTGCGGTTGCTTTCCGTGACCACGCGCCCGTCCTGCATGCGGAAGGGGTCGTTGGCCTGCGAGCCGCGCAGCGCAGCCAGGCCGAAGCCGTCGCCGAACTCGATGCCCTTCACGCCACCCACGGCGAACATCGCCCGGGCGAGCACGCCTTCCAGCGAATCGAACCACGGCTCCCCCAGCCCGGCGGGCAGGCCGCAGATGCCGGTCTGGACCACGCCGCCGACGGAGTCCTGCTCCGCCTTCGCGGCGAGGATGGCCGCTTCCACCTCCGCCTCGCGGTCGAGGATGAGCGGGAAGCGCTTCGCCTCGATGCCGGCGATCTCGGACGCTACGTCCGTGAACGGCGCGTCCTCCACCCCGGCGCAGCGCAGGATGTGCGTGCCCAGGCGGATGCCCTTGGCTTCGAGCGCTTGCCGGCAGATGGCGCCGGCCGCGACAATCCCGGCCGTAACGCGGCCGGAGAAATGGCCCCCGCCGCGCGGGTCCTGCCAGCCATGGTACTTGCACTCGGCCGTATAGTCCGCGTGCGCGGGACGCGCCACCGTCTGCACGGAGTCATAGTCCTTGCTGCGCACGTTCTCGTTGGGAATCAGGATGGTGAGCGGGGTGCCGGTCGTACGGCCCTGATACACGCCGCTGACCAGCTGGAAGCGGTCCGGCTCCACGCGGGCCGTGTCGGTGGCCCCGCTGGGGCGGCGGCGCGCGAGCTGCTCCGCGATGTAGGCCTCATCCACGGGCAGTCCCGGGGCCAGGCCGTCGAGCACGACGCCGACGGCCGGTCCGTGGCTCTCGCCGAAGACCGTCAGGATGACGCTGGTTCCGAGGGAATTCTTCATAGGCTAACGCGTATAGAAAGAGCCGACAAGTTTGAGACGGTCGCACAACGGGCTGAGTTCCTGCAGCAGGCTGCTCCCCTCGTCCGTCGCCACGTCGCCGTCCAGCTCGACGAAGAAATAATAGTTCCACAGCAGTTCCTTCATCGGGCGGCTGTGGAGGTTGCACATATTGAAATTGTGAGCGCCGATGATGTTCAGCGTCTGCGCCAGGGCGCCGGCCTCATTCTTGACGGCATACATCAGGATGAAGTGCTTGTCCATCTTGCGCTTGTTCTCCCTGTCCAGGCGGAGCATCCGAGAGAAGGCCGCGAAGCGCGTGGTGTTGGTGCGGCTGGTGTTGATGCGCGGCTCGAGGACTTCCAGTCCGTAGAGCGCCGCCGCCTCGGCCGTGCCGATGGCCGCACAGAGCGGATCCTGCTTCTGGGAGACCCGCTGCGCCGCCACGGCCGTATTGGACATCTCCCGGGTGATCAGCCCGTTGCGCTGGATATATTCGGCGCACTGCGCCAGGGCCTGGGGATGGCTGTAGACCTTGCGGATCTTCGACTTGTCGGCACCGGGCAGGCCCAGCAGGTTCTGCTCGATTTCCAGCTGCATCACCTGGTTCACGTACAGCGAGCCGGAGAACATCAGGTCCGTCACGGACGAGACCTCGCCGGCGAAGCTGTTCTCGAAGGGCAGCACCGCCACGTCGCACTCGCCCGTCTCGCAGGCGCGGTAGGCCAGTTCAAAATTATCGTAGGAAATAAGCTCGGCGCCGGGGTACAGGCGCGAGGCGGCGATGTAGGCAAAAGCGCCCGGCACGCCGCTGTAGGCCACTTTCAGGCCGCTGCTCAGGCGGCGCTGCCAGTCGCGAGAGAGCGACAGCACTTCCTTCTGGAAGCTGACGTAATACTCGCGGATATCGTGATCCTGGATCCGCTCGGCGCCACGCCGCAGGATCGCGTCCTCGCGGGACGGATCGCAGGTGGCCAGCCCATGGGCGGTCTTGTATGCGGTGACCTCGCGGACGAGCTCCATGCGCTGCTCAAAGAGCGGGGCGATCTGCGCGTCCACGGCGTCAATCTTCTTTCTGATTTCTTCGAGGTTGTCCATCGGGTAAAACTAACTAACCTACAAAAGTAGAAAATATCTTCGCCAAACGCAAATACCCCCTTCGGGGGTCGCCCGAAAAAGAAAAGGCCGCCCGCGGGCGGCCTTTTCAACAAATAACCAAATTACAGCAGCTTCTGGATGGGCTGCTGAGGGGCCAATACATTGTTCACGGGCCAGGACTTGGCCTCGGTCAGCGTGAAGGACACGCATTCGCGCAGGTCGCGGGAGCTGGCGCCGAAGGCGATTGCGTAGTCGCCCGCGGCGGCCTCCCAGGCGGAGGCGGCCTCATTGAAGGAAGCGAGGCCGTAGGCGTCGACCTTCAGGGTCACCACCTCGCTTTCGCCCGGCTGGAGCTCGCGCGTCTTGGCGTAAGCCTTGAGCTCGCGCACCGGCTTGTCCAGGCCGCCCGCAGGGGCGCTCACGTAGAGCTGGACGACCTCCTTGCCGGCCACGGAGCCGGTGTTGGTCACCTTGACGCTGGCCTCGAAGCCGTCGCCCGCAGCCTTCACGGAAGGCGCTTCGTAGGCGAAGGACGTGTAGCTCAGGCCGTAACCGAAGGGATAGGAAACCGCCATGTCCTTCTTGTCGAACCAGCGGTAGCCCACGTAGATGTCCTCGGCGTAGACCGTGCGGTCCACATCCTTCTGACCCACGTCGACGCGGCGGTTGACGAAGTAAACCCCCGTGTCGGCGTCGATCGGGAAGTTCGCGGAGGAGCCGGCGTCGCGCAGGTTCACCGGGAAGGTCATCGGCAGGCGGCCGGACGGGCTCTGCTTGCCGGTGAGGATGTCGGTCACGGAGTTGCCACCCTCCTGTCCGGCCTGCCAGGCCAGCAGGACGGCGTCGGGGATGTTCTTCCAGGAAGCGGTCTCGATCACGCCGCCGATGTTCAGCACGACGACGACCTTCTTGCCGGCCTTGTGGAAGGCGGCGGTCACGTCCTGCAGGAGCTTGCGCTCCTTGGCGGAGAGGGCGAAGTCGGCCGAGGTGCGGTCGAAGAACTCACCGGAGTTGCGGCCGAAGGTGATGATAGCCACGTCGTTGGCCTTGGCCGAAGCGGCCAGTTCGGCCGCGGACGGGATGAGCTCGGACGGGCGCGGGGTCGGATAGAAGGCGGAGGTGCCGTCGTTCGGGAGGGAGGCCTGGAAGGCCGCCAGCTCGTCGGCGATATGCTTGAGGTAGACGTCCTTCTTGCTGTCGTCCACGTTGAAGCCGGCGTTCTTCAGGCCGTCCAGCAGGGACACGGTGTAGGCGCGGTTCACGTTGCCGGAGCCGGTGCCGCCCGCCACGAAGTCATAGGAGGTGCAGCCGAACACGGCCACGTTCTTGACGTTCTTGAGCGGCAGGACGCCGCCCTTGTTCTCGAGCAGGACCATGCCCTCGAGCGCGCTCTGGCGCGTCACGGCGGCATGGGCCGCGAGGTCGGGATCGTTGCTGTAGGCATAGCCCTTGGCCTTCGGGCTGCGGGCCACGAGTTCGAGCACGCGGCGCACGCAGACGTCCAGCTCGGCCTCGCTGAGCGAGCCGTCCTTCAGGGCGGCCATGATCTGCTCGTACTGCAGGTTGGTGCCCGGCTGGAGCATGTCGTTGCCGGCACGCATCTGCGCAGCGCCGTCGTCACCGCCGTACCAGTCGGTCATCACCGTGCCCTGGTAGCCCCACTCGTCGCGCAGGACGGTGGTCACGAGCTCGCGGCTCTGGGAGGTGTAGGTGCCGTTGATCTTGTTGTAGGAGGTCATCACCGTCCAGGGATCGGCCTCCTTGACGGTGATCTCGAAGCCCTTGAGGTAGATCTCCCGCTGGGCGCGCTGGCTGATGACAGCGTCGTTGCCCGTGCGGTTGGTCTCCTGGCTGTTGTAGGCGAAATGCTTGATGGAAGTACCCACGTCGTTGCTCTGGACGCCGCGCACGTAGGCGGCGGCCGTCTTGCCGGCCACCACGGGATCCTCGGAATAATACTCGAAGTTACGTCCGTTCAGCGGGTTGCGGTGGATGTTCAGGGCCGGAGCCAGATAGACGTCGGCGCCGTATTCGTGCACCTCCTCGCCCATCGCGGTGCCGACCTGCTCCACGAGCTCCTGGTTCCAGGTGGAAGCGAGCAGGGTCCCTATCGGGAAATGCGTGCAGTAGTAGGTGCGGTCCTCGCCCTCGCGGGTCGGGTCGATGCGCAGGCCGGCGGGGCCGTCCGCCAGGACGATGGACGGGATGCCGAGGCGCTCGATCGGGTAGGTCGTGCCGGCGGCGCCGGGCACGATCTTCTTGGTGGCGCCGATGGTGGCGCCCATACCTTCGTCATCGCCGAAGCCGGCCATGCCGGTGCCGATCACGAAATGGACCTTCTCTTCGAGGGTCATCGCTCCGAGGACCTTGTCCACGGAGGCCTTCCCAAGCTGCGGGTCGCCACCCGAACAGGCGGCGACCAGCAGTGCGGAAGAAATGAGAATCAATGTTTTCTTCATCAGTTTCGGTTATTTGCGGGTGACGCTGATCTCATTGAGAGGAGCGTTGAGTTCGAACAGGTCGTTGACCGGCCAGCTCTGCGCCTTCTTCAGCTTGTAGTCGGCCGTGGCGCGGATGTCCTCGACGCTGGCGCCGAAGCAGACCTTGTAGGTGCCTGCCGGGGCCTCCCAGGCGGAGTTGGCGTCATTGAAGGAGGCGATGCCGTAGTTGTCCACGACCATCTTCACGGTCTGGCTCTCGCCCGGCTTCAGCTCGCGGGTCTTGGCGAAGGCCTTGAGCTCGCAGGCGGGCTTGGCCAGGCCGGCCTCGGGAGCGGTCACGTAGAGCTCGACCACTTCCTTGCCGGCCACCTTGCCGGTGTTGGTCACGGTGATGCTGGCCTCGAAGCCGTTCGCGGTAGCCTTCACGACCGGCTTGCTGTAGGCGAAGCAGGTGTAGCTCAGGCCGAAGCCGAACGGGTAGGAGACGCCCACCTTGGCGGTGCTGAAGTAGCGGTAGCCGACATAGATACCCTCTTCGTAGTTCGTGTAATCCACGTCCTTGACCGGCTGACGCACGCCCCAGCCGCGGTTGTTGCTCTGCGTGTAGTTGTACGGGAAGTTCGCGGAGGACGGGTGGTCCATGAAATTCACCGGGAAGGTCATCGGGAGCTTGCCGGAAGGATTCACCTTGCCGGTGAGCACGTCCGCGACGGCGTTCGCACCCTCCTGGCCCGGGGACCAGGGCAGGACGATGGCGTCCACGAGGTTCTTCCAGGAGTTGGTCTCGATCACGCCGCCGATGTTCAGCACGACGACAACCTTCTTGCCGGCCGCGTGGTAGGCGGTGCTGATGTCGCGGAGCAGGTCACGCTCGACGGTGGTCAGCTCGAAATCATCGATCTGGCGGCGGTCGGCGCCCTCACCGGCGTTGCGGCCCAGGACCACGACGGCCACGTCGTTGGCATTCGCCTCATTGGCGATCGCAGCGGCGGGGATGGCGATTTCGGCGAGCTTGCGGCTGGTGAACCAGGAGAAGACGGTGCCGTTGAGCGCGGTCTGCGCCTTGTCGTAGGCGATGTAGGCCTTGTAGTAATCGGAGAGGTTCTTGTCCAGCTGGAAGCCGGCATTCGTCATGGCGTCTTCCATGTTCACGACATAGGCCTTGTTCACGTCGCCGGAGCCGGTGCCGCCGGCCACGAAATCGAGGGCGGAGATGCCGTAGAGGGCCACTTTCTCGTTGCCCTTGAGCGGCAGCACATCCTCGTTGCGGAGGAGCACGATGGACTCGCCGGCAGCCTGGCGGGCCACCTGGGCGTGAGCCTTGAGGTCCGGCTTGTTGGAATACTGATACTTGATGAAGGAAGGGGTGCGGACGATGTATTCGAGCATGCGGCGGACGTTGCGGTTCACGTCCTCAATGGAAAGGCTGCCGTCCTTCACGCCCGCGATGATGCGGTCGATCTCGTTCTGGTTGCCCGGCTCCATGAGGTCGTTGCCGGCCCAGGCGGACTTGACGGTCCCGGCCTTGTTGCCCCAGTCGGTCATGACGATGCCCTTGTAGCCCCACTCGTCGCGGAGGATCGTGGTGAGCAGGTCTTTCTTCTGCTGGGTGTACTCGCCGTTGAGCTGGTTGTAGGAGGACATCACCGTCCAGGGATCAGCCTCTTTAACGGCAATCTCGAAATTCTTCAGATAGATTTCGCGCAGGGCGCGCTCGCTCACGCGGGCGTCGTCCTCGTTGCGGTTGGTCTCCTGATTGTTGACCGCGTAGTGTTTGATGGAGGTGCCCACGTTGTTGCTCTGGATGCCGCGCACATAGGCGGCGGCCATCTTGCCGGACAGGAGCGGATCCTCGGAGAAGTACTCGAAGTTACGGCCGCAGAGCGGGTTGCGGTGGATGTTCATGCCCGGGGCGAGGAGCACGTCCACGCCATACTCGTGCACTTCCTCACCCATCGCGGTGGTCACCTGCTCCACGAGCGCGGTGTCCCAGGAGCTGGCGAGCAGCGTACCCACGGGGAAACCGGTGCAGTAGAAGGTCTGGCTCGTCCCCTGGCGGGTCGGCTGGATGCGCAGGCCGGCAGGGCCGTCGGCCAGCACCGTCCCGGGGATGCCGAGACGCTCGATGGGCCGGGTGTTGCCGGCCGCGCCGGGCACCTGGGCGGCGACGCCGGAGGTGACGCCGTTCACGATCTGGGCGCGGGCGCCGCCCACCAGCAGGGTGGCTTTCTCTTCAAGGGTCATGGCGGCAAGGACCTCATCGATGTTGTCCTTGCGCAGTTGCGGCTGGGCCAGGGCGGAGACGCCCGTCAGCAGCAGTGCGGCAATCATAATGGATTTCTTCATATCGGTTGTATTGGTGTTATTGACTAGTGGTGCAAAAATAGGGATTCGGGCAGAGATTCTTTACATCCTGCCGTCCATAAAATGTTCTGTTTGTTCAAAAGCGCCCTAAAGTTTTGCCACCAGCCCGCGAATCCGCTCCATATGCTGCGGAATACTGATGTGCTGCGGGCACTTAGGCAGGCAGGCGTTGCACTTCACGCACGCGTCGGCGCGGGCGCCCGCTTCCTGGGCGTTGTAGAGTTTCAGGAAGGCCTTGCGCTTGTCCGTCAGATCCTTGCGGTCGCTGTCCAGGGCCAGGAGCGCGTCGCTGGCGCTGTTGAAGACCTTGAAGTTGCCGGGGATGTCCACGCCGGCCGGGCAGGGCATGCAGTAGGCGCAGGCCGTGCAGGGGATCTGTCCCTTGGACTTGTAGAGGTCCGCCACGGTCAGCATGAAGGCGCGCTCCTGCTCGTCGAAGGGCTTGAAACCCGTGAACAGGGAGACGTTCTCCATCAGCTGGGCCATGTTGGACATGCCACTCAGGGTCACCATCACGCCGGGCAGCGAGCCCACGAAGGTCAGGGCGTTCGCGGCGGGCGTGAGGTCGGGATGGCGCTCGCGCATCACGGCCGCGACGCCGTCGCTGACATTCGCCAGGGCGCCGCCCTTCACGGGCTCCATCACCAGCACGGGAATGCCCTTGCCGACGAGATAGTTATAGAGGAACTCGGAGCTGGTCGCGCCGGTGTTGCCGCCCCAGCCCGCGGACATCTCCTTCCAGTCCACGTAGTTGAGCTGGATCTGCACGAAGTCCCAGTCGTAGAAATCCACCAGGGCCGGGAAATCGGCGTTGGATCCGTGGTAGGAGAATCCCAGGTGCCGGATGCGGCCCTTGGTCTTCTGCTCCTTCAGCCATTCGAACAGGCCGTTGTCGAGAAAACGGGTCTTGAAACCGGCCATATTCTGGATGTTGTGGCAGAGCAGGAAGTCGATGTACTCCGTCTGGAGATTCTTCAGGGAGGTTTCGAACATCTGCTTGCCGGCCTCCAGCGTCGGACGGCCGTTCATGTTGGAGATCTTCGTCGCGATGCGGAAGGAAGACCGCGGATGGCGGCTCAGCGCCTTGCCCGTCACGACCTCCGATTCGCCGTAGGCGGGCGCCGTATCGAAGTAGTTGACGCCGTGCGCGATGGCGTAATCAACCATCGCGTTGACGGCCTCCTGGTCCAGGGGTTGGTGGCGGCCGAAGCCGCCGCTGGCGCCGGAGCGCGTCGGCAGGCGCATGCAGCCCAGGCCGAGCATGCCGAGGGTCTCCCCCATCTTGTCCCAGGTGCGGGCGTCGATTCTCGATCCTTCAGGCGCCTCCTTCCAGGGAGCGGGCAGGGTGGCAGCGTGGGCGGGAGTGCCCATCGATTGCAGGAGCGGGCCGCCGACGGCAAGGCCCATCCCCGCGAAGAACAGGCCCTTGAGGGCCTCGCGGCGGGTCATTTTGTCATCCATGATACTATAGATTTATAAGGGTTTCCTTCAGGATTTCCGAAACGGTCGGATGCGGGAAAACGGTCTCCTGGAGCTGTTCCACCGTCAGCCCGTGCTCGATGGCCAGGCAGGCGCCGTGGATCAGTTCGGAGCAGGGATTGCCCAGCATGTGGACGCCCAGCACCCTACGGGAAGCCTTGTCCACCAGGACCTTGCAGACGCCCTCGCCCCGCTCGTTCTCGGCCACGAAGCGGCCGGAGAAGGCCATCGGGAGCTTCTGCACGAGCACGTCCAGCCCCTTCGCGGCGGCCTCGGCTTCGGTCAGGCCCACCCCGGCGACTTCCGGGTTGGTGTAGACCACGCCGGGGATGGCGTCGTAACGCATCCGGTCGGCTTTGCCGAGGATGTCGTTCACGGCCACCTCGCCCTCGCGGGACGCGGTGTGCGCCAGCAGCGAGAAGCCCGTCACGTCGCCCGCGGCGTACACGCCCGGCACGCTCGTGCGCATGTGTTCATCGACCTTGATGCCGTACGGCTTGCCGGCGGGATTCAGGGCCAGCTCCACGCCAAGGCTCTCCAGGCCGAAGCCGTCGAGCTTCGCCCGGCGCCCCACGGACACGAGGATCTTATCGCCGCGCACGCGGCAGGTCTCCCCTGCCGGGGTCTCATAGACCACCGTGTCGCCCTCGACCGCCGTGACCTTGCAGCCCAGCTGGAAGTCGACGCCCTTCTTGGCGTACTGCGCCTGCAGCATCGCGCTGATCTCGTCGTCCATCGGGCCGAGAATCTTCGGGAGCATCTCCACCACCGTCACCTTCGTGCCGATGGAGTTGAAGAAGCTGGCGAATTCCATTCCGATCACGCCGCCGCCAATGACGACCAGCTCCGCGGGCTGTTCCTCGAGCGCGAGGATCTCGCGGTTGGTCACGACGGCCGCGCTCTCGCGCAGGCCGGGGATGGGCGGCACGACCGCCTCGGAGCCGCTGCAGATCAGCAGGTTGCGGGCGATGTACTCTTCGCCGTCGGCCACGACGGCAAATCCTTCCCCGCTGCGGCCGCGGATCTCCGCCTCGGCGGTGACCACTTCCACGCCCGCCGCCTTCATCTGCGCCTTCACGCCGGCGACGAGCTTGCGGACCACCTTCTCCTTGCGCTTGAAGATGGCGCCGAAATCGACGGCCGGCGCCTCCACACACACGCCGTAGCGGTCGGCGTGCTGCGCGTAATCATACACTTTTGCGCTGTATAACAGGGTCTTGGTGGGGATGCACCCCTCATTGAGGCAGACGCCTCCCAGGTTATTCTTCTCGAACAGGACGACGGAAAGTCCGGCGGCGCCGGCGCGCCCCGCGGCCACGTAACCGCCGGGGCCTCCTCCGATGATGGCTAAATCGTGCATAAGGACTGCTTTGTGGTCTTCCGCAAATTTACGGTGATTTTTTGATATTTTCCGCCAAAAAAGTTATCTTCGTGTGCTTAAAATGTAACCAATAACCTTATAGAATGAAAAAATTACTGTTCGCGCTTGCACTTTGCTGCGCTCTCATGCCTGCCCGCGCGCAGGAAAAGATCTCGGACAAAGACCTGGTCAACGTCATTTACGCCATGGGACAGATGTACCCGGACGGCTTCACCCTCGACCTCAACACGATGCGTCAGCCGACCGAAGGTCTGATGGTCTCTTACAAGGAGACGCAGAACAGCTTCGACCGCAAGAGCCTTCCGGCCGTGATCAAGCACGCCCACGCCCACAACAACCTCGTGGGCGGCTGGTACAACCCCGAGGAAGACAAGTATTATTTCGACAGCACCCGGATGTTCCCGGAGGACAGCCTCGCCGCTGCCGTGGCCTTCGCCCGTGAGAACGACCAGCACACGGTCTATTGCGCCTCCAAGGACATCAACATCTGGACGAACTACGAGCAGAAGGACATCCGCGTGATCCTCGACTGCGACATGGGCTCCTCCACCGACGACCTCTTCGCCCTGATGATGCTCTACCGCTACATGGACATGAAGCGCTGCAACCTCATCGGCGTGATCGTGGACCGCATGGGCAAAGCCAACGCCGACATCGTCGATGTCCTCAACAACTTCTACGGCTACCCCGACATCCCCATCGGCCTGGAAACCCAGGGCATCCCCAACCCGCACGTGTTCATCACCTACCATAACCTCCCCTACGCCCGCAGCGTGGACGCCCAGCCCATGTTCAAGCGTACCGTCGGCGACAACGGCACCTACATGGAGAGCTACAAGCTCTACCGCAAGCTCCTCGCGGAGTCCCCGGACAAGTCCGTCACCATCGCCTCCATCGGCTTCGTGACCTCCCTGGCCCGCCTGCTTGAGTCCGGTCCGGACGAGTACTCCCCGCTGAACGGCGTCGAGCTGTTCAGCCGCAAGGTCAAGGACATTTACGCGATGGGCGGCGTCTTCGGCGACGCCGTCGAGCCCGACTACAACTTCAAGGCGGCCATCGACTTCTCCCTCAAGTTCTTCGAGCTCCTGCCGAAGGACATCGACATCGTCTTCTCCCCGGGCGAGGTCGGCGACCCGCTGGACTACCGTCCCGAGACCGTGATTTCCGACATGAACTGGACGGATCTGCATCCGATCAAGTGGACCTACCAGTTCCTCAACTGCGACACCGGCCAGAAGATGTGGGACCCGCAGGCGGTCATCAACGCCGTCGAGGGCGACGGCTTCTACAAGCTCTCCCCGCGCGGCTGGGTGACCCTCACCCCGAACGGCGAGACCCTCTTCAAGGAGGATCCCAACGGCAACGCCCGCTACCAGTATGTCGGCGACCCGGTCTGGTGCGACACGGTTCTGAAATACCTCCGTCTCATGGCTATTCAGCACTAGTATGAAAAAAGGATTAATCATCATGATGGCACTGGCTATGGCCGTGCCATCATTCGCTCAGCAGACGGTCTCCGACAAGGACCTGGCGACGGCACTGTGGGTGATCGGGCAGACGATGCCCGAAGGCTTCACCCTCGACCTCAACACCATGAGCTACCCGAGTGAGGGCCTGATGGTCTCTTACAAAGCCACGCAGGACCACTTCGACCGCAAGAGCCTCCCCTCCGTCATCAAGCACGCCCACGCCCATGAGAACATCATCGGCGGCTGGCGCGACCCGGACACCGGACTGTACTACTTCGACAGCACCCGCAACTTCGCCGAGGACGACCTGGCGGACGCCCTGGCTTTCGCCCGCGAGAACGGCCAGCACACGGTCTACTGCGCCTCCAAGGACATCAACGTCAAGTCCAACTATGAGCAGCAGGACATCCGCGTGATCCTCGACTGCGACATGGGCTCCTCGACGGACGACCTCTTCGCCCTGATGATGCTCTACCGCTACATGGACATGAAGCGCTGCACCCTGCTCGGCGTGATCGTGGACCGCATGAACCGGGCCAACGCCGACGCCGTCGACGTGATGAACAACTACTACGGCTATCCCGATCTCCCCATCGGCCTGGAGAAGGCCGGCGTCACGGATCCGCACGTCTACATCCCCTACCACAACATGGCCTATGCCCGATCGATCGACGGCCAGCCGCTCTTCAAGCGCACCGTCGGCGACGACGGGGACTACATGGACGGCTACAAACTCTACCGCAAGCTCCTGGCCGCGCAGCCGGACAAGTCCGTCACCATCGCCTCCATCGGCTTCGTGACGTCCCTCGCCCGCCTGCTCGAGTCCGGTCCGGACGAGTACTCCCCGCTCAGCGGCGTGGAGCTCGTGCAGCGCAAGGTCAAGAACATCTATGCGATGGGCGGCGTGTTCGGCGATTCCTTCGAGCACGACTACAACTTCACGGCCGCCATCGACTTCTCCCTGAAGTTCTTCGATCTCCTGCCCAAGGACATCGACATCGTCTTCTCCCCGGGCGAGGTCGGCGATCCGCTGTACTACAGCGCCGCCCAGATCATCGAAGACATGGACTGGACCGACGCCCACCCGATCAAGTGGATCTACCAGTTCCTCACCGAAGACAAGTTCCAGAAGATGTGGGACCCGCTCGCCGTCATCAACGCGGTCGAGGGCGACGACATCATCTACAAGCTCTCCCCGCGCGGCTGGGTCACGCTGACCCCCACCGGCGAGACTATCTTCCGGGAGGATCCGAACGGCAACGCCCGCTACCAGTATCCCGGCCCCGAGGGCTGGTCGGACTACGTCCTGAAGTACATCCGCCTGATGTCCATCCAGCACTGATGCGCCGAGCCGTCCCGATGAAACGGAACCTGGTCATTCTTGCTGCGGCGCTGCTGGTAGGTTCAGCCGCCTGCGGCAGGATGGACCCGCCGGATGGCGAGCCCGAAATCCCCGAAATCCAAGGGTTCTTCCTGCTCAACGAGGGACTCCTGGGAAGCAACAAGTGCACGCTCGACTATTACGACTACCAATCCGGCATCTATAGTAAGAACGTCTACGGGGAGCGCAATCCCGGCTTGGTGCAGGAGCTTGGCGACGGAGGGAACGACCTGCAGCTGTATGGCGGCAGGCTTTATGCCGTGCTCTACGGCTCCGGCCTCGTAGAGGTAATAGACGCCACCTCAGCGCGGCATCTCGGCACAATGTCCGTGCCCGGCTGCCGCTACATCGCCTTCCAGGATGGATTTGCCTATGTCAGCGCCTATGGTACCAAGACGGACGAAAACGATCCGCCTGTCCAAGGATATGTTGCCAAATTCGATCTGGAGACCCTCGAGATAGCCGGCACATGCAAGGTCGGCCTTGAGCCGGAAGAGATGGTGATCAGCGGTGGCAAACTGTATGTCGCCAACTCCCGCTGCCTCAACGAGCCGGACTTCGACAACACCGTTTCGGTCATTGACCTGGCGACCTTCCAAGAAGTCAAGACCATCGAAGTGGGGCCCAACCTGCACCGGATGGAACTTGACCCTTACGGCATCATCTGGGTGTCGAGTCGCGGTGATTACTATGATATCCCGCCCAAGATCTATCTCATCGACACATACTACGACCAGGTCATCGAAATGATGGACATGCTGCCCTGCTCCGAGATGACCCAGTGCGGCGACTCGCTTTACGTGCTGAACAACACTTGGAATTACATTTACCAAACCAGCGATGTCAGTTACGCCCTTGTCGACGTGAAAACCCGTCAAATCAAGACCCGCCGCTTCATCACCGACGGCACCGACGCGCAGTTCCAGAATCCCTGCGGCCTCGCCGTCAACCCCCAGACCCGCGAGATTTTCGTAACCGATTCCCGGGACAATATCACGCCTGGTAAAGTGTTTTGCTATACGCCGGAGGGTCGGCTGAAATGGAGTTGCAGTACGGGCGACATTCCATCACGCATCGTTTTTACCACGATTGGATTGCGATAGCACAACCATGAAAACCATCGAAGTCGTCGCGGCCATTATCCGGAAGGGGGACAAGATCTTTGCCACCCAGCGGGGCTATGGCGACTGGAAGGACTGGTGGGAGTTTCCGGGCGGGAAGATGGAGCCCGGCGAGACGCCGGAGGCTGCGCTGGTCCGGGAAATCCGGGAGGAGCTCTCCGCCGAAATCCACGTGGACGCCTTCCTGCACACCGTGGACTACGACTACCCGCAGTTCCACCTCACGATGCACTGCTACATGTGCTCGCTCACCGGCGAGGCCCTGCACCTCAACGAGCATGAAGCCGCCCGTTGGCTGGGAGCCACGGACCTGCACAGTGTCCGCTGGCTCCCCGCCGACGAGGAGCTGCTGCCCCTCATCGAGGCAAGTTTTGCAGAATTGGCACAATGATTTGCTCGGGTGGCACAACAGTCCATCCCGCTTTGCATACCTTTGTACCAGGATTTAACGAGCAAAGCTTATGGATTTCACCATGGTCATCTCCGTCGCCCTGGCGGCCGCCCTCATCGTCATCGTCCTGATGCTGGTGGCGGTCATCGTATACCAGCGGTGGCGGATTGGAGAAAAAAACGCCGCCCTGGGCCGGTTTATCCGAGAGAATCTCGAACTAAAAAAACCGCCTTGCTTTTAGCAGCGCTCTTTTTGCTGGGGTTTTCGGCCCAGGCCCAGTGGCGCGCGGGCGTCTTTGGAGGCGCCGTCTGGAACCATTATTCCATTGACACGCACTATATGGCAGACCTCAAATACCGGGGTCAGTGGGGCCTGCAGTACATCCGAACGGGAGAATAATCCCTTAATTGGAAAAATCTGCCTATCTTTGCGCGGTTTAAGTGTATTACATGAAAAATAGCAGATATACCATCTTGTTGGCTGTCGTTTTAGCGGCTTTGCCGTTGTTGGTAAACTGCTCCAGGCCCGACCGCAGCGAGGAGGCAACCCAGCTGAAGTACGAGCTTCAGGATATCTTATATACAAAGCCGGAGCAAGTATTGGCGCGGGTAGACAGTGCCGAGCGCGCAGGCGTGTTCACGGAAACCACGGCCAACCTGATCCGTTCCAACGTCTACGGGGCAATGGGCAAGACGCGACTGGCTGTTTACTACGGTGAGCAGATCAAGCACAGTCCCGAACTCCGGAGCAAAGACGTCAACTATTATTCGGCTCTGCTCCAGCTCACCTCCCTGCTGACCAAGAATGGCGATTGGGGGAAGGCCATCCACCTGGCCGACGAGTTGATTGCCGACGCGGACAAGGGTGGCATGGACGGGCAGATGGCCCTGCGGATAAAGAGCCGCGCACTCACCGTCAAAGGTGATTGTGAGAAAAATATGGGGCATCCGGAAGAGGCCGAACGCTATTATCTGGATGGCATCGACCTGATGATGGGTGTAACAGAGCCCAAAGATTACTGGATTGCAGACGCCCTGGTTGTAGCCGTCGTAGAGACCACGGAGTTCTACCTCGAGCAGGACCTGCCCCAAAAAGCGCTCCCTTTGATCGCCAAAGGCGATACGGCCCGGGCCCGCATGACCCGCTGTCCCGACATGCCGGAGAATATCCTGAACGCACGCAGCAGCATCCTGACCATCAACCAGGCCCTCAACTATGCCGCCAACGGCCTTTTCGACAAGGCCGAGGCGCTCTACCTGAAGCACCGGCAGGCTCCCAATCCGTCGCCCTATGACCTGGTGGCCGAAGCCCGCTACCTGACGATAGTCGGCCGCTATGAAGAGGCCCTCCGCCTGTTCCGCAAGAGCGATTCCCTCTATCTGGCCCGGGGCAGCTCCATCAACAACTCCTACATCGACAACTACATGATGAGCCAGTACAAGGCCTTGCAAAAGGCCGGGCGTACGCGCGAGGCCATGGTTTACGCCGACCGCATGCGCCACCTGAGCGATTCCATCCACCTGGAGGAGCGGAAGATGGACATGGAGCAGCAAGAGGTCATCCGGCAGAAAGAGGCCGAGATCACCAGCCGCCGCCACTCGCTGGCCGTTCACCGCATCGGCCTCCTTTCGGCCATCGTGATCATCCTGCTCGTGGGCTATCTCCTTGTGCGCGCTCGCAAATACAACAAGGCGCTGGAGGCAAAGAACCGCAGCCTCTACCAGGAGATCCAGCAGCGCGAGAAGGCCGAGGCCGAAGAGCGCAAAGCCCTTCAGGAAAGGCCGGCCGAAACGCTTACGCAGAGTCAGCAGCTCTACCGCCGCCTGTGCGAGCTGATGAACAATCCCGATGTCTTCACCGATCCTGACACCAACCAGGATACGCTGGCCAGCCTGGCCGGCACCAACCGAACCTATGTCTACGACGCCCTGCGCGAGTGCGCCGGCGTGACGCCAACCGACTTCATCAACGGCTACCGCCTGCGCTACGCCGCCCGCCTGCTGGCCACCACGTCTGATTCCGTAGCCCTCATCGCCGAACTTTGCGGCCTTCCCCGCCGCACCTTCTACCGCCTCTTCGACGAAGCTTTTTCCATGTCTCCTTCAGACTACCGGAAAGCGGCCAAAAAGTAGATTTTGCAGAATTGGCACAATGATTTGCAGGGGTGGCACAACAGGCCACCCCGCTTTGTATACCTTTGCTCCCGGATTTAACGAACAAAGCGTATGTATATGAAACATTCTTTTACTGCATTTGTGGCCTTGACGCTGCTGATGGCCCTGCCGGTGTTCACGGCCTGCATGAAAGACAATTCCGAAGGTCGTTTCGACGCCACCATCACGGTGAATCCCGAACCCCTTTACGTCGAACTGGGCATGGAAGGAATAGACTTACTGTTTATGCAGAAAAAAATCACGGTCGTCGACAGTGTGCTCATATACAATCAGGAGGGACATCTGGTGAACAAACTGGGCGCAGAGACATCCATGTTTCTGGACCCGATGACCATCGAGGCCAACGACCTGCCCGCCGGCACCTACACAATTGTAGCCTGGCAGACCATCGTCGCGCACCTCAACGGAAAAGACCTGCGGGGATGGCATGTCGTCGGCGAATCCGAGCTCTCCACGGTCAGCATTATGGCCAACGCAAATCCTGTATCTTATATCTATGCTTTGGGATACGATGCTGCTACGCTGACGAATCAGCATGGCGCTGCCAACGTCAGCCTCACCCCCAAGGCCATGGGCTGCAACATCGATCTCACTGTCCTCGGCCTCACCGACGAACCGACCTATAGCAAAGTCACGCTATATGGGTCCGAGGCGAAACAGCTCCACCCCGGACTTCGCCTCAACCCCGCCTTGGACGAAGAAGATCGTTATATCGAGAACACGGACCCGGACCTGTACGACTGCGTTGCCTATTGTCACCCGAAATACGGATATACCTTTTTCACCCTGGCGCATGGCGACGATCTGACCCTGGAGTTTTGGGGTGAACGCAAAGACGGAGCCGACGACGACCTCCTCAGTACCCTGGAGCCCCTTCGGCTGGAAGCGGGAGACCATTTCACCATCTACCTGAACTACCAGACCCGCAAGTGGCAACCTCCTTTCTGCGGCGCGAACTGGGAAGTAAACCAATGGATAAATGACGGCGAAAACGGCGTCCTCGTCACCGATCCCTTATTGGACTGGGGCTGCAGTATTGCCGATGTAGAGAAGCACATACAGGCCAAACCGTGGTGGCGGGCCGGGAACGACGGGCTTGATTACTGGGAAGATCACTATGCCTGCTGGCATCGTTATTACTATGTAGCCCCGGAGCTCACGGAGCAGTACCTCTTCGAGACGGAGGACGGGAAGAACCTGCGGTATGTCTACTGTCAAAACTGGTGTGAGGATTTACCCTACGATGTCGCCAAGAACTGGCTGCTCAGACTGGGATTCCAATATCAAGGTACCGCACAACGCCCTGGAGACGAGGACATCTTCGACCGATTCATCTCTTCGGACGGGAAGACGGTCGCCTACGCAATGCCCGACGTCGATGGCGATTGGTACGTCATCTTCGAACCAAACAACAAGTAGTAATTATCAATAATTATCAATCCAATAAATAACATGAAAATGATTCTCATGACGCTCGCAGCCGTCCTTTGCTGCACCACTTCAATGCATTCGACCTGACGGTGGAGTACTACGATGCCACCGGTGCGGTCAAGACCGAGACCATGACTTCGAAAGCGTGGGCCAAGACCGTCAAGGCCAACCAGCTGCCCGCCACCCTGGGCGCCCGTTTGTTCATCAAGCTGAAGAGCGGTTTCGATTCCTCCAAAGAAGAGATATTCAGCGCCAAGCACGCCTACGACTACGAGTACTATGCCGTCAACAAAAGCAACGAGAAGCTGGACGGTGGTGTTTCCAAGGGCGTGAGCGGCGGCGTCGACATGCAGTATAGTAAGGTTCCCGCCTATGCCGAAAGATATCTGGACAAACCCATCATGAAATATATCTTCAACTTCGCTTCCGACGGCACCGCCACCAGCAGCAGCTGGGAGTAATGAACGAAAAAAACAGTATCTTTGTTGTCGCACAAATTTATTAACCGGATGAAACCACGTACCCTCCTCACGGCCCTGGCGGCGATCGCCGTCCTGGCCTCCTGCGCGCCCCAGGCGGCGCCGCTCAAGACCTGCATCTTCCCGGGCGACTACCCGGATCCGAGCATCGTGCGCGACGGCAAGGACTTCTACATCACCCACTCGTCCTTCACCTACTTCCCCGCCCTGCTCGTCTGGCACTCCACGGACCTGATCCACTGGGAGCCGATTGCACGCGCCGTCGAGGACGGTGACTACTCCATCTACGCCCCCGAGCTCTGCAAGGTCGGTGACAAGTTCTACATCTACTACCCGACCAGCCGCGGCGAGAACTACGTCGTCACGGCCGACCGGCCGGAAGGCCCCTGGAGCAAGCCGGTCAAGCTGGACGTGGGCGGCATCGACCCGGGCCACGTCGTGGCCGAGGACGGGCAGCGCTACCTCTATACGAACAACGGCTGGGTCACGCCCCTGACCCCGGACGGCCTCGCCGCCGCCGGCAAGCCGAAGAAGGTCTATGACGGCTGGGAGTACCCCGCCGAATGGGAGACCGAAGGCATGTGGCTGGAGTCCCCGAAGCTCTTCAAGCGCGGCGACTTCTACTACCTCGTGAGCGCCGAGGGCGGCACCGCCGGCCCGACCACGAGCCACATGGTCGTCGTGGCGCGCAGCAAGAGCGCGCTCGGCCCGTGGGAGAACAGCCCGCACAACCCGATGGTCCACACCTACAGCGCCGACGAGGCCTGGTGGTCCAAGGGCCACGGCACCATCATCGACGACGCCGACGGCAACTGGTACGTCGTCTACCACGCCTACCGCAACGGCTTCCACACCCTGGGACGCAGCACCATCATCGAAAGCGTCGAGTGGACGGAGGACGGCTGGCCCGTGCTGGTCGAGAAGGACGGCGCGAAATGGGAGCAGGGCGGCCTGCAGGGCGATTACAGCTACCTGCGCGACACCGCCAATCCGCTCCTCTGGTCCAAGTGGCAGCCGGGCTACCTCGACGGCACGCTCTGGCTCACGACCGCCGTGGACGAGTCCTACGAGATCACGGCGACCTTCGAGGTGCCGGAAGGCAGCCAGGCTGCGCTCTACCTTTTCTACAACGAAGCCGCCAACCTGGGCGTCAACGGCACCGGAACGACCTGTTCCCTGCGCATCCGCAACGAGAACAACGTCGCCAGCACCTGGAGACTGGGCGCCAACGGCGAATGGGAGGCCGTGGCCGAAGGCATCGACGTGTCGGCCCTGCATCACAACAACTACAACGGCTTCTTCGCCCTGCGCCCGGGCTACTGGCTCAAGGGTGACGCGAAGCTGGTCAGCTTTGAATACAAGCCCCTCTAGATAGGATAGATCTCCGCGCCGACGAAGTCGATCAGATCCTGCGGCGCGATCTTGAACTGAAGTCCGCGCTGCCCTGCACTGATGTAGATGAAGTCGTAGAGCAGCGCGGATTCGTGTATGTACGTCGGGAACGGCTTCTTCATCCCGATGGGCGAACAGCCGCCGCGGATGTAGCCCGTGGTCGGGAGCAGCTCCTTGAGGTGGAGCATCTCGCAGCTCTTGTTGCCGGAGATCCGGGCGGCGACCTTCAGGTCCACCTCGAAGTCGCCCGGGATCACGCACACGAAAAAGCCCGTGCGGTCGCCGCGCAGCACCAGGGTCTTGAACACCCGGTCGATGTCCTCCCCCAGCTCCGCAGCCACGTGCTGCGCGCTCAGGTCATCCTCCGTGAACTCGTAAGGGATTAGCTCATATGCGATTCCGGCGGCGTCCAACAACCGGGCTGCGTTCGTTTTTAACATTTTTTATAATGAATTTTTTGTTTTGGCACGGTGCTTGTTATTAGTACGGTCGAATAGATTTTCATTGGTTAATAATTTTGGTTAGAATTGCGAAAGGGCCGCGATGTGAATCGCGGCCCTTTTCGTTTCCTACGCGATTGTCACAAAAATAATCATTCCCCAGGTATATCCAAAGGTTTTTTTTCTTACCTTGCAGAACTGAATACGATTAGTTGGTAGCGTATATGTTCCACTTCGAAAGCGATTATCTGGAAGGATGCTGTCCGCAGATCCTGGAGGCGCTGCAGGCCACGAACCTGGAGCAGACCCTGGGTTACGGAGAGGATCCGCACTGCGAAGAAGCCGCCCGGCGCATCCGCTATGTCTTCGACTGCCCCGACGCTGATGTGCATTTCCTCGTAGGCGGCACGCAAACCAATGTCACGGTCATCTCCGCTCTGCTCCGCCCGCACCAGGGCGTGCTCTGCGCGGAGAGCGCCCACATCAACGTCCACGAGACCGGCGCCGTGGAGCACGGCGGCCACAAGGCGCTCGCCCTCCCCGCGCCCGCGGGCAAGATCACCGCGGCGCAGGTGCGTGACGCGCTGCAGGCGCACCACAGCGACTTCAGCCGCGAGCACATGGCCCAGCCGGGCATGGTCTATATCTCTTTCCCGACGGAGCTCGGGACCATCTACACCAAGCGGGAGCTCGAAGAGTTGCACCAGGTCTGCCAGGACTGGGAGATTCCCCTCTTCATCGACGGCGCCCGCCTCGGCTACGGCCTGGAGGCCTCTGGCTGCAACATCCTCCCCAAGGACCTGCCGCGCCTGTGCGACGTCTTCTACATCGGCGGCACGAAGCAGGGGGCCCTGTTCGGCGAAGCCGTCGTCTTCTCCGACACGCACCTTTCCGAGGACTTCCGCTACTTCATCAAGCAGAACGGCGGCATGCTCGCCAAGGGGCGCCTGCTCGGCATCCAGTTCGAAACGCTGATGAACGAGGGGCTCTACTTCAAGCTCGCGCGCCACGCCGACCGCCTGGCCGACGGCATCCGCGCCGCCTTCCATCGCAAGCGCATCCCCTTCCTCGTGGAGAACACCACCAACCAGGTCTTCCCCATCGTCCCCAACGACCTCCTGCCCCGCCTGGAGGAGAACTTCGGCTTCGAGCGCTGGCAGGTCGTGGACGAGAACCGCACCGCCGTACGCTTCTGCACCAGCTGGGCCACGCCCCAAAGCGCGGTCGACGAGCTGGAAGCCTTCATCGAATTTAATTTATAAACGCTATAACCCGTTATGAAACAGAAGAGATTCATTCTCCCGGAGTCCGAGATTCCTACCCAATGGTACAACATCCAGGCTGACATGGTCAACAAGCCGCAGCCGATGATCCACCCGGGCACCAAGCAGCCCATCAAGGCCGAAGACCTCTATCCCCTCTTCGCCCAGGAGTGCGCCAACCAGGAAGTCAACCAGACCGACCGCTGGATCGACATCCCCGAGGACGTGCGTGAGAAGTACG
>JAGCDF010000036.1 GCA_017651225.1 Bacteroidales bacterium | reverse complement strand
TTATCTCTCTCAAGTAATATACTGCGGCGGTTAAAGCGGTGGGGAACCACCTCTTCCCATCCCGAACAGAGAAGTTAAACCCGCCCGCGCCGATGGTACTGCCCCACCAGGTGGGAGAGTAGGTCGCTGCCGCTTTTCGGAGATCCGATTAAGATTATCTTAGTCGGATCTTTTTTTTTGTATCCGCCCGCGAGGGAAGGGCAGCGAAAATTTGTTATATTTGTGAACTATGAACGAGAAGAATTCCATGTGGGAGAGCGCCGGCAAGGCCGGACTGGTCCTCGGAGGCGTCTCTATCGCCTATATGCTCATCACGATGCTGACCGGCAAGCTGGCCGGAAACGGCCCCGCCTTCCTGCTGGGCCTGCTGAACGTCGTGCTCTGGATCGCCAAATTCGCCGGCTGCATCTACCTGATGCGCTTCTTCATCCTGAAGTTCGCCGCGGACGATCCGACCGTGGACAACTCCCGCGCCTTCCGCTTCGGCACGCTGACGGCCCTCCTCTCCGCGCTGCTCTACTCGGCCTTCTACCTGGCCTACACGAGCTTCATCGACCCAGGCGTCTTTGACCAGGCGATGGAAGTGCTGCAGGACAATCCGATGGTCGACTCGAACATGATGAGCCAGATGGAAGAACTGATGCCCAAGATGCCGACCTACGCCTTCTTCGCCAACCTGATCTACTGCTGGCTGTTCGGCACGATCCTCGCGGCGATCTTCTCCCGCAACATCTCCTCCTCGAATCCTTTCATTGACGAGCAATAATATGGATATTTCCGTCATCGTCCCCGCCTTCAACGAGCGTGAATCCCTGCCCGAGCTGTCCGCCTGGATCGCCCGCGTAATGCAGGAGAACGGCTACAGCTACGAAGTGCTGATCGTCGATGACGGCAGCACCGACGGCAGCTGGGACACGGTCCGCGAGCTGGCAGGCGCCGACCCGCACGTGCACGGGTTGCGTTTCCTGCGCAATTACGGCAAATCCGCCGCCCTGTACTGCGGCTTCGAGCGCGCGCAGGGAGACGTTGTCTTCACGATGGACGCCGACCTGCAGGACTCCCCGGATGAGCTCCCGGAGATGTACCGGATGATTACGGAGCAGGGCTACGACCTGGTGTCGGGCTGGAAGCAGCACCGCAAGGACAACGCCCTGACGAAAAACCTCCCTTCGAAACTCTACAACGCCACGGCGCGCCGCGTCACCGGCATCAAGCTGCACGACATGAACTGCGGCCTGAAGGCCTATCGCAAGGAAGTCGTCAAGCACATCGAAGTCTACGGCGAAATGCACCGCTACATCCCCTATCTGGCGAAGAACGCGGGCTATGCGAAGATCGGCGAGAAACCGGTCCAGCACGCCAAGCGCAAATACGGCAAGAGCAAGTTCGGGATGAACCGTTTCGTGAACGGCTTCCTGGATCTGCAGACGCTCTCGTTCCTGACGCGCTTCGGCAAGGATCCGATGCATTTCTTCGGCTATAGCGGCCTGCTGATGTTCTTCGTGGGTTTCGTGATGACGGTTTGGATCATCGTGGACAAGTTGGTGCGTCAGGCTCATGGCGTGAAATTCCGCGCGGTCACGGACCAGCCGCTCTTCTACCTGGCGCTCGTGGCCGTGATCCTCGGCGTGATGCTCTTCCTGGCCGGCTTCCTTGGCGAGATGGTCGCGCGCTCTTCCGCCGACCGCAACCGCTACAATATCTCGGACGAGCTCTAGACGAATTCGTATTCCTTCGCGATGGCGATGAGTTCGGCGGTGTTGGACACGTCGAACTTGACCAGCAGTTTCTTGCGGTACCAGCGGATGGTCTCATAGCTGAGATGCAGGGCGTCCGCAATCTGCTGGGTCGTGTAGCCCTTGGCCACGAGGTCGAGAATCTCCTTTTCGCGCTCTGACAGCTCCGGCGCCGGCTCCTGCGGCTTGCCCGCCGCTTTCGCGGCACCGCCGCTCCGCCGCTGCTTGCGGCGCTTGGGAAGCAGGACGCCGAGCACGACCAGGGCTACGCCCGTGAGCACGCCGACCAGGCGTCCCAGCATCAGTTTCTGCCGCGCGAGCACTTTGCTCATGAATTCAAGGTTCTCCGTGCGGAAGACCGGGCTGTCGTCCGGGTGCGCCGCATAATAGGCTTCCGCCTTGCGCAGGTAGGGCAGGGACCGCCAGGTCTGGCCCTTCTCCATGTAGAGGCGCCCGAGGCCCTTGTACACCTCCACGAGCATGAGCGAATCGCCGGACGCCTCGGCGTAACCGAGCGCGCGCTCATAGGCTGTGGCGGCCTGCCGGAGATCGCCGTGGTCCACCCAGGTCTCGCCGATATTGTAGTAGAGCACGGAATTGCTCTCGTTCCAGCCGTATTGCTCGAAAATCTCGCCCGCGCGGGCGTACCAGTCCATCGCCTGCGGGATGGAATCCATCATGTTGTAGAGATTGCCGATGGTGCCGTAGAGCGAGGATCGCTGGTCGTCGATGTCCAGCGCCTCGTAGCCGTCCGGGCTCAGGGGTGAAGTGGCTCCCGCCGCCATCGCGTCGACGGCGTCCAGCGCCAGCCGGTAATAGACCAGCGCGCTGTCGTACTGCTCGCGGCCGTAGAACATCTGCCCGACGTAGCGGTACGCGTCGGCATTGGCTTCCTGCCAGCCCTGCGGCACGCTGATTCCAAGCGCCCGGTGGGCGTAGAACATACATTTCTCGCCGTTCAGCACAGCGTAGCCGAGCATCAGGTCCCGGTAAGCCCGGTTCAGCTCCAGCAGCTCCGCCTCGGAGGCGCGGTCGACGGCATCCGGCGTCCAGCGCGCGACGGCCCGCTCCAGCGAGTCCAGGTTGTGGCCCCGGTGGTCGTTGTAGGCGGCGGCAGTTGTGGAAGCCAGGAGCAGCGCGGCGGCGCAGATAATCCAGGCGGGGAAGTGTTTGTTCATGTTACGAAGTTATCAAAAATTCGCCAATCGGCCACATTCCACCGGGGGAAACCGGCATTTCCACCCTTTCGGGTGGTGTTTAAGGCGCTGGAATTCGTGAAATTTGTGCTCGAACGAATGAATCGCACGATGAACGACACGCAGATTTCCCTGACGGAACGGGAGCAGCAGGTGCTCCGCCTGGTGGCCGCCGGCCAGACAACCCCGCAAATTGCGGGTACGCTATGCCTGGGCGTCGAGACCATCCGCTGGTACCGCAAGAAACTGTTGGCCAAATTCAGCGCCTCCACCTCCGCGGAGATGGTTCGCATGGCCATTGAAATGGGACTCCTAAAATAATAATAACCATAGTATGAAAAAGATCGTTATGTTGGTAGTGGCTCTGGTGCTGGCGAGCAGTCTCGCCTCCGGGCAGAGCATCCTGGAGCGCCTTCGTCAGAAGGGCCGCGAAGTCATCGAAAACGCCGTGACCGGCGGTGCCAATCAGCAGGAAGAGCAGCCGGAACAGCCGGCCGAGGAAGTGCAGGAAGCTCCGGAGCAGCAACCGGCCACCCAGGCTGCGCCCAAAAAGCAGGTCGAGTCCGCTTACGCGAAATCCGATTTCGTCCCCGGCGACGAGATCTTCTTCGAAGATACCTTCGAGCAGGAGCAGCTCGGCGAGTTCCCGTCCCAGTGGGACCTGCTGTCCGGCTACGCCGAGACCGGTTCCTTCGCGGGCCGGAAGGTCATCGCCTTCACCGATGACGGGCAGGGGTCTGTGATCCCGCTGATGAAGGAGCCCCGCGCTTTCCTGCCCGACGTGTTCACGCTGGAGTACGACGTGTACCTGGGCGAGCCCTGCGATTCCGAGGACGAGCGCGAAAGCGGCACCAGCATCCTCAGACTCGCCTTTGCCAATGGCGAAGCCGTTGATTACAGCGACGGCGAATGCGGAGATATTGATTTCTTTTATAGAGGAGACGGCTCCGCCAGCCTCTCCTGGAGCATCATGAAGCCGGACGCCTCCTCCACCCTGCAGGGAAGAAAGGAGCTCGGCCTGAATTCCGGCCTTTCCGATTATAACGAAACGGACAACCCCCTCATCCCGGGGGAGTGGAATCACTTTGCCGTTTCCTTCAACAAGCGGGCGCTCAAGGGGTACATCAATGGCGTGCGGGTGATCAACATCCCCCTGGCCCTGGCTCCCAAGTGCTTCTGGTTCGACCATTCGGGAAATTATATCTACAGCGGCGTCTCCAATGTCCGCCTGGCACAAGGCGCCGTGCCGCTCTATGACCGCCTGGCCTCCGAGGGCAAGATCGTGACCTACGCCATCACCTTCGACACCGGCAAGGCCACCATCAAGCCTGAGTCCATGGTCGAGATCAACCGCATCGCGGAGTTGATGAAAAAGGACACCAGCCTCAATTTCGAGGTCCAGGGCCACTGCGACGCCACCGGCTCCGACGCCGTCAATGATCCGCTGTCCCAGAAGCGCGCCGAGGCCATCGTAGCCGCGCTCGTGGAGCAGGGTATCGCCGAAGCGCGCCTGACGGCCGTCGGCAAGGGCTCCCACAGCCCGATCGCGGACAACAGTACGGATGAAGGCCGGGCGAAGAACCGCCGGGTGGAATTTGTAAAGAAATAATATGAAAAGGAGAGTATCTGTCATATTGGCCCTGTGCCTCGCGGTAGCCGCGCTGGCGCAGGAAAAACCCCACTGGACGGGTCCTTATGCCCTCCAGATGCCGGAGGACCATTACCGCATCAGCCTGCGCACCTTCGACAGTCAGGGCCGCACGGCCACGAAAGAGACCGTGGCGCGCATCGACTACATGATCGCGCACAACACCATCTTCCTGGGTGAGGAAAGCGCCGAGGTACATGAGCGCTTCGACTACCAGGCGGAGCTGGGCTACAACGGCGGCCGCGGCTCGGACGACCACGTCCACCTCTACTTCGGCGACGGCAATGCGCCCGTGCCGGAGAATGAGGACGAAGGCCACGACTGGTTCGAGGAATACGCTCCCGAGTCGGCTTCCAGCGCCGTCCTGGCCTTCGTGCCGGAGCTCTGCGATTTCGGCTGGGACAACAAGGTCGACCCGGACACGGAGCCCGGCATCGTGCTGCAGCGGATGCGCCAGCTGGGTCGTGCGCAGTCCTTCCTGGACCGCTTCTATGCGGGCGAGGAGACGATCTGCGGCGTCAAGTGCTGGGTGTTTGATTTCCGCGGCCAGGGCTCCTACGGCCTGGGCGATGCCTGCTGGTGGATCGATCCCGCCACGGGCCTGGCGCTGCGGCGCGAGAGCCCGGACGGCAGCGGCTTCATGGTCGAAGTCTTCGACCTCGACTACCGCCTCTGGACGCTCGACGTCCGCCCGGAACTGAATCCGGAAAGATAATAGCATAGCACTACCGGTGAATTCCGGTCTTGTCCGCGCGTTGGCGTTGTGAAGGGCGGAGCGGAAATTGGTTTTTCGAGCAACTGCACGAAAAATAATTTTCGTCCGCCCGCGGGGAAAGGGCAAGACCGGAATGCCAATTTTTTTGCTATCTTTGTAGGCTTAAACAATTTTAAACGACATGTTGACGATAGCATTCACCGATGGCACCATCCGTCCCTGGGACGACGATGAGGCAAAACACATCTTCTGGCACTCTTCCGCACACCTGATGGCAGAGGCGCTGGAGGCGCTCTACCCGGGCGTCAAGTTCGGCGTGGGACCGGCCGTGGAGACCGGCTTCTACTACGACGTGGACCTGGGCGACCGGCAGATTTCCGAGGCTGACCTCAAGGCGGTCGAGGACAAGATGATCGAGCTGGCGCGAACTAAGGAGACGTTCGAGCGCAAAGAAGTGTCCAAGGCGGATGCGATGGCCTACTTCAAGCAGAAAGGCGATCCGTACAAGTGCGAGCTCATCCAGGACCTGGAGGACGGCACCATCTCGTTCTACACGAACGGTGGCTTCACCGACCTCTGCCGCGGCCCGCACGTCAAGCACGTCGACGACATCAAGGCGGTCAAGTTGACCGCCATCGCCGGCGCCTACTGGAAGGGCGACCAGAACCGCGAGCAGCTGACCCGAATCTACGGCGTCACCTTCCCCAAGAAGAGCATGCTCGACGAGTACCTGACCCTGCTCGAAGAAGCCAAGAAGCGCGACCACCGCAAGCTCGGCAAGGAGATGGAGCTCTTCACCTTCTCCAGCCGCGTGGGCCTCGGCCTGCCGCTGTGGCTGCCCCGCGGCGCCGTGATGCGCAACACCCTGGAGAACTTCCTGCGCAAGAAGCAGGCGGAACTGGGCTACCTCCCGGTCGTCACGCCGCACATCGGCAGCAAGGAGCTCTACGTGACCTCCGGCCACTACGCCAAATACGGCAAGGACAGCTTCCAGCCGATCCACACGCCCCAGGAGGGCGAAGAATACATGCTCAAGCCGATGAACTGCCCGCACCACTGCGAGATCTTCCGCAGCAGCCCGCGTTCGTACCGTGACCTGCCGCTCCGCTTCGCGGAATTCGGCACCGTCTACCGCTACGAGCAGAGCGGCGAGCTGCACGGCCTGACGCGCGTCCGCGGTTTCACCCAGGACGACGCCCACCTCTTCTGCCGCCCGGACCAGCTCCAGGAGGAGTTCGAGAAGGTCATCGACCTCATCCTCTACGTCTTCAAGACGCTGAAGATGACGGACTACATGGCCCAGGTGTCGCTGCGCGACCCGGACAACAAGGAGAAATATATCGGCACGGACGAGAACTGGGCCAAGGCGGAGCAGGCCATCATCGACGCCGCCGCCAAGAAGGGCCTCAAGACCGTCGTGGAGAAGGGTGAGGCCGCCTTCTACGGCCCGAAGCTCGACTTCATGGTCAAAGACGCCATCGGCCGCCGCTGGCAGCTCGGCACCATCCAGGTGGACTACAACCTCCCGGAGCGCTTCGAGCTCGAGTTTACGGACGCCGACGGCAGCAAGCAGCGCCCGGTGATGATCCACCGCGCGCCCTTCGGATCGCTGGAGCGCTTCACCGCCGTGGTGCTGGAGCACACCGCCGGCCACCTGCCTCTCTGGCTCTCGCCGGATCAGGTTAAGGTGCTGCCAATCAGCGAAAAATATGAAGATTATGCTGAAAAAGTTTGCGAATTGCTGAAAAATTCCGAAATTCGCGCTTCCATAGATGCCCGCAATGAGACGCTCGGCAAGAGAATTCGGGAGATATCCCTTCTCAGAGTGCCTGTGATTGCGATTGTCGGCGAGAAAGAAGCTTCGGAGGGTACCGTCTCTGTCCGCAGGGAAGGTGTCGACCAGGGCTCCATGTCCGCTGAACAGTTTGTGGAATATTTGAAAGCAGCGCAAGCTGAAGAACTTAAAAATTAGGAGGATTTAATTATCGCCGGACCTTACAGACCGAAGCCCTCGGGCTTCAAGCCGGGTGGCCGCAAACCCGACCCTCGTCAGATGCAGAAGCGTGACGAGAATGAGCTCAACATCAACGAGCAGATCACCGCGACGCAGGTGCGACTCGTCGGAGAGAACATCCCTGAGCAGGGGGTGTATCCCATTGCGAAAGCGCTGCAGATGGCGGAAGAGCTCGAGCTGGACCTCGTCGAGATCAGCGGCAAGGCAGATCCTCCCGTGTGCAGGATCCTGGATTACCAGAAGTTCCTGTACCAGCGCAAGAAGAAGGCCAAGGAAATGAAGGCGAACGCCGCCAAGGTCGTGATCAAGGAGATCCGTTTCGGCCCCAACACGGACGAGCACGATTTCCAGTTCAAGCTCAAGCACGCGCAGGAGTTCCTCCAGGAGGGCTCCAAGGTGAAGGCGACGATCTTCTTCCGCGGACGTTCGATCATGTTCAAGGACCAGGGCGAGAAACAGCTCCTCCGCTTCGCCGTCGAACTGGAAGAGTTTGGCCGTGCCGAGAACATGCCGGTGCTGGAAGGCAAGCGCATGACGATGATGATTGCTCCTACCAAGAAAAAGTAGGGATCATATATTTTATTAACAATTAATTACAAACACAATGGCAAAGCTTAAAACGATCTCCGGTGCCAAAAAGCGCTTCACGCTTACCGGATCGGGAAAAATCAAGAGGAAGCACGCTTACCACAGCCACATCCTCACCAAGAAAACCAAGAAGCGCAAGCGTAACCTGGACCATTTCGCCCTCCTCGAGAAGGTGGATTACGGTCGTGTCCGTGAAATGTTGGTTCTCTAAAAGTATTGAATTATGCCTAGATCAGTTAATTCTGTCGCATCCCGCGCACGCCGCAAGAAGATTCTCAAGAGAACCCGCGGTAACTTCCTCTCCAGGAAGAATGTTTGGACCGTAGCCAAGAACACCTACGAGAAAGGTTTGACTTACGCATACCGTGACCGCAAGACCAAGAAGCGCAACTTCCGCGCCCTCTGGATCCAGCGTATCAACGCCGCTGCCCGTCAGTACGGTATGTCCTACTCCCAGTTCATGGGCAAGCTGAACGCCCAGAACATCGGCCTGAACCGCAAGGTCCTCGCCGACCTCGCGATGAACAATCCGCAGGCGTTCGAAGCGATCATCAAGTCTGTAAAATAGTTTTTTAGAACGTGAGCTTGAAGGAATTCACCCGCAACAAATGGACAAAGTTCGCCTTTTGGGCTTTGCTCTATACGGCGTGGGTGGTCTGGCTCGGGAACTTCTGGTGGCTTTTCGGCCTGGTGGTGATCTTCGACATCTTCATCACCCGCAAGGTCCACTGGAACTTCTGGAAGAAGCGTTACAAGGAAGGGGAGAAGCATAGCTCGTGGAATGACTGGCTCGATGCCATCATCTTCGCCGTCATCCTGGTCACCTTCATCAACACCTTCTTCTTCCAGGCTTTCAAGATTCCTTCATCCTCGATGGAGAGCAGCCTCTACACTGGAGACCGTCTCTTCGTGAGCAAATTGACATACGGTCCCCGGATCCCCCAGACTCCCCTGACCATCCCCTTCACGCACAACGTGATCTTCGGACGCGAGTCCTACTCGACCCTCATCCAGAACGATTACCGCCGGCTGAAAGGATTTCGGGAAGTGCGACGCGGCGATTACGTGGTGTTCGGTTTCCCCAACGGAGACACCGTACTGCGCAAAGACCCGGTCGCGGACTACCACATGCTGGTGCGCCTGCTCGGCCAGCCCGCTGTGGACAAACTGGGAGAGAAGGTTGTCCGCCCGATGGACAAAAAAGACCACTACGTGAAGCGTTGCGTCGCGATCCCCGGGGACACCCTGGTGGTCAAGGACGGCCTGGTGTGGATCAACGGCGAGCAGCAGCCGACTTATCCCGGTCTGCAGCTCAGCTACAAGGTCATCACCTCCGGTCAGAAGATCAACGCGAAGACGCTCGAGAAGCTCGGCATTAACCCCGCCGACGCCTGGTTCGACGCAGCCCTGCCCGGTTATCCGGCGCTCTGCCTGACCGGGACGATGCGGGAAGAGCTGGCCAAGGTTTCCTCCGTGGAGCGCATCACGGCCAACCTGGACACCGATCCGGCGGCCGTCGCGCAGGAGATTTTCCCCTTCACGCAGGACTCCGGCTGGACCCGGGACTACTTCGGCCCGCTGTGGATTCCCTGCAAGGGGGCCACGGTCGCGCTCACGCAGGACAATGTCGCGCTCTATGAGCGGATCATCACGGCCTATGAAGGCGGCGATCTGCAGCAGGCGCTCCGCGAGGGCAGCTACACGTTCAAGCAGGACTATTACTTTATGATGGGTGACAACCGGCACAATTCGCTCGACTCCCGCTACTGGGGGTTTGTCCCCGAAGACCACATCGTCGGCCGTCCGGCCGTGATCTGGCTCTCCACGGACAGCGGAAAGCGGTTCCCCAACAACATCCGGTGGCGCAGATTCCTGAAGTTTCTGTAGTTTTCAATTTGGAAATCAGAAAATTAAAAGCGATATTTGCACCCCGCGTTAAGAAAAAGAGAATAAAAAAGATACAACCATGGCAAAAGTTTGTCAAATCACCGGAAGGAAGAGAATGAAAGGCAACAACGTTGCCCATTCCAAGCTGCGCACCAAGCGCGACTTCTCCCTGAACCTCAAGAACAAGCGTTTCTGGAGCGAGGAGGAGCAGAGGTATGTGACCCTCAAGGTTTCTTGCAAGGGTATGCGGATCATCGAGAAGAATGGCCTCGAGGCCACGCTTCGCGAGGCCAGTAAGAAAGGATTGATTAACCTTGTTTAAACTCTAGTATTATGGCAAAGAAAACGAAAGGAAACAGGGTGCAGGTCATCCTCGAGTGCACGGAGCAGAAGGCCAGCGGTGTTCCCGGTATGTCCCGTTACATCACCACCAAGAACAAGAAGAACACCCCTGACCGCCTCGAGCGCAAGAAGTACAATCCGTTCCTGAAGAAGGTGACGGTCCATCGTGAAATCAAATAATTAAAGGAGATTAGAATATGGCAAAGAAAGCCGTTGCAACCTTCGCAGCCAAGGCCGGTGCCAAGAGCATGGTCAAGTGCATCCGCATGGAGAAATCCCCGAAGACCGGCGCTTACGTTTTCACGGAGCAGCTCGTCGAGGCCGAAAAGGCCAAGGATTATTTCGCCAGCAAGAAATAATTTTCTCCTGTCCTGAGATAAAGCCGGTCCTGTGACCGGCTTTTTTCGGTTTATTTTCGTATCTTTGTAAGCTATGGCAATGAGTTTTTTTCAGCGGATTTCGCGGGCCGTGGTCGGCAAGTCGAGGGTGGATGATGACACGCTCGACGCGATCGAGGAGGCCCTGGTGGAGTCGGACATGGGAGTCGACACGACCCTGAAGGTCATCGACAGCCTGGAAGAGCGGGTCGCCAAGGACAAATTCATGTCCTTCGACGAGCTGGTGGGCCTGTTGCGCGAGGAAATCGGCGCGCTGGTGGACGAGAGCGTGGAGCCTTTCGACTTCAGCAAGAAACCTTATATCATCCTGGTCGTGGGCGTCAACGGCGTGGGCAAGACCACGACGATCGGCAAGCTGGCCGCGATGCTGACCCGACAGGGCAAGAAGGTCCTGCTGGGCGCCGCGGACACGTTCCGCGCGGCGGCCGTGGACCAGCTGACCATCTGGGCCGAAAGGGCCGGCGTGGACATCGTCAAGCAGGCGATGGGCTCCGACCCGGCGTCCGTGGCCTTTGACACCGCCAAGGCGGCGGTGGCGCGCGGCGCCGACGTGGCGATCATCGACACGGCCGGCGGCCTGCACAACCGCATCGACCTGATGAACGAGCTGACCAAGATCCGCAACGTCATCCGCAAAGTAGTGCCCGACGGCCCGCACGACGTGATGCTGATCCTGGATGCATCCACGGGCCAGAACG
>JAGCDF010000035.1 GCA_017651225.1 Bacteroidales bacterium | reverse complement strand
GACGATGGTGCGGATTGCGCCGGCGCTCCGCGCGATCCGGCTCTCCGGCGGCAGCGAGGCCGCACTGTCGGGCAGAATGCGGACGGGGTTGGAATACCCCTCGACGCGGCAGTCCAGCATCGGGTCGTCGAGCCGGACGGTCCCGGCGCCCACGCAGATGCTGCTGCGCTGGCCGCGCAGTTCGTGCACGAAGCGCCGGGCCGGCTCGGACGTCACCCAGCGGGCGTCGCCGTCCGCGGTGGCAATTTTCCCGTCCAGGGTCATGGCCACCTTGAGGCTGACCCAGGGGCGCTTCTCCGTGATGTACTTCAGAAAAATGCGGTTCTGCTCGCGGATCTCCGCCTCCAGCAGGCCGGCCTCGACGGCCACGCCGCCCGCGCGCAGGAGCGCAATCCCCCGCCCGCCGACCAGCGGATTGGGATCGGTCGCGCCCACCACCACGCGGGCGATGCCGGCCGCGAGGATCGCGTCCGTGCACGGCGGCTGCTTGCCGTGGTGGCAGCAGGGCTCGAGCGTGACGTACATCGTCGCGCCGGCAGGATCCTCCGTGCACGCAGCCAGCGCGTCGCGCTCCGCGTGAAGGTCTCCGTATCGATGGTGATAACCGCGTCCGATGGTCCGGCCGTCCTTCACGAGGACGCATCCTACCATGGGGTTGGGCGCCGTGTGTCCGCGCCCGCGTTCTGCAAGGGCGATCGCCTCCTGCATGTATGCCCGGTCGGCGTCCGACCAGGTGTTGAGAATACTAACCATACTTATCCCGTCTTCCATCCGGACTTTAACCGTTGGTGTCGGAGTTTCACCGGCTCAGTCCCCTCTCGGGGAGTCGCGGACTATACCGCCAGTAGGGAATTACACCCTGCCCTGAAGAGATATCGGCTGCAAAGGTAAGACTTTTCCCGCTGAAATCAAAAAAACGCCCTTCACCTTGGGGCGAAGGGCGTCATCAGAAGAAAAGGGCGTACTAGTCCAGCAGCCGCTGCAGGACACCGTCAAGGTCATCGTGGTCAATCTTTCCGACCATGATTCCTTCCGGGTCGACCAGGAAGAACGTGGGGACCGCATGGACGCCGTAAGTCTCGGCGACGCCCTCATCCAGCACGTGGATCCAGGGGGTGGCATCCTCGTCCATCGCCTGCTTCCAGTCTGCCGCCTTGGAATCCGTTGAAATGCCCAGGATTTCCAAGCCTTTCCCATGATACTGTGCATACAGTTCCTTCAGGTGCGGCATGCTTGCCCGGCAGGGGCGGCACCAGGAAGCCCAGAAATCAAGCAGCACGTACTGGCCGCGCAGGGAGTCGAGCGACACCGGGTTGCCCTCCCGGTCGTTCAGGGTGAAGGCAGGTGCTTCAGTTCCCTCTCCCGTCGCCTTGCGGGCGATGATATCATCGCGGCCGTTCCTGCCCATGAAGCTGTTCTGGACGCGCTCGGTGAAGGTATTGAAGCCCGCTTCAAACTCCTCCAGCGGAGCTTCGCGGTTAAAATTGTAGTAGAAGAAAGCCGCCGCTTCCACATCGGGATGCGACAGGAAGCAAGCGTTCATCTTCGTTTTCAATTGCTCCTGGTAATCAGGCGCCTGCGAGTCCAAGGCAGCTCCGACGGCTTCCATTTCGACATTGAAGTCGTTGTTGGGGCCACCCCGGAAATAGCCGTCCTTCCAGGCCAGCGGGGCATTCTCCACGTACAGGAAATGCCGGACAGGTTCCCTCCCTTCTTCGAACACCAGCACTTCGCCCATATAGACGTCGTCCACGGATCCGGAGAATGCATACTGGCCGTTCTGGATGGCGGTCGTGTCGCACAGGGTCGTCCCGCCGACGTTAAAAACGCGGAGCACGGCGTAGCCTTCGCCTTCCGCCGGGCCTTTGATGGTATAACCCTTACTGCTGCCACCGCAGGCGCAGAGGCCCGCGGCGACGGCACAAAGGATCAGACCGGCAAACAGTTTACTTTTCATCGTAGGAATTCTGTCTCAGATTCGGGTTGTTGTCCACGGCATTGCCGGGGAACGGGAAGATCCACAGCGGGGAGTCCGGAGCCAAGGTGAAGGTATAGGACTGGCCGCTGATCAGGTTGAAGGTCCTGCTGAGCGTCTCCTTCATATCATCCAGCTGGTTCCAGCGCTTGCGCTCGACGAAGTTGAAGATGGAATAAAGGTTCTCGCCCAGCGCGGTCTGCTTGAGGTGCGCCAGGGCGTCTTCCTTCGACGTAACGGCACCCTCCAGCGGAGCATAGAGATCCGGATCGATGCGCTTGGCACGGATGGCGTCCAGGTATTTCATGGCCTCGGAGTAGTTACCCTTGCGGATCTCACACTCGGCCACGATCAGGTACTGTTGGGTGGTCTTGAGGCCATAGGTATTCCAGCTGGTGCCGGCTCCCGTTCCCATGGCACCGACCGCCACATACGTGGGAATGCCGATGGTCATGCCCATCCCCATCATGGGATTGTCGTTGAACATGTTGATATCCAGCGGCATCCTGACGAGGGCGGAGTGCCCCTCCTCCAGTTTGGCCTCACAGTCCGTGGTGCGGAAAGGACCGAAGATCAGCTGGGTGTAGGTATGGAACAGGTCCTCCTCGCAGGCGAACGGCCAGCGTCCCACCGTCTCGTAGGTATTGAAGGGCGGCATAAACGCCGTCAGCGTCTTGGTGTAGGCGGGAGACCAGTAATCCGTGATGGCGTTATTGACCTTCAAGGATTCCTTCGCGGCGGCTTCCGCCCCCTCGTAATCCTGCATTGCGATCAGCGCCAGGGCTTTGATGGCATAGGGGCAAGCCTTGCTCCAGCGCATCTGGTTCACGTTCTTCACGGGAAGTGCGTTCGTCGCGATGGCAGCGTCGCAGTCGGCGACGATCTGGTCGTACACCTGCTTGACGGTCCACTTCTCCGGCGGGATGGAGATGTCCCAGTCTTCCATCAGGTACGGGATGCCGGGCGTGGAAGCCGCCGTGGCCGGATTGTAGGCGGCGGCAAACTTGTTCACCAGGATGAACTGGGCCCAGGCACGCAGGCAGAGGGCTTCCGCTTTGATCTGAGCCAGTTTCGCGGCATCGCCGCTGGCGAAATCAACGGAAGAAAGGATCGGATTGGCGATCTGGCCGATATAGCCATACAACGTTCTGTAGTCATCATCGCTCCGGGTCAGTTCAGCCAGGCGCTCGACATAACTCCCGTCCCAGGTAATCAGGATGGAGTTGCGGCTGGGCGTAGGCTGGGAGATCAGGTTGGCGACAGGCGTGGTGGTGATCAGCAGATCGCCGGGGATCTGATACATGTCGTTGTGGTAGAAGTCCCTGAATTCTGCATTCAGCAGCAGTTCGAGCTCGTCGGCAGACGAGAGCATATTCATACCCTTGGGCTTGAGGTCCGTGAACTTGGCGCAGGAGGCCAGCACCAGGACTGCAGCAATAGCGGAAAATATCTTTTTCATAATGGTACTGACTTAGAAATTGACATGGACGCCGAAGATGTAGGAGCTCCTGAGCGGAATACCGCCGGTCTCGGGATCGAAGATGGCATTTTTGGCATAGTAATCCATCTCCCGGCCCGGGCGGAAAGCGGTCCAGATCGGAGGAATGTTGTCGATCTGGAACTGGAGATTGACCCGGTCTGCGCCGATGGCGTTCGCCCAGCGCTGCGGCAGTTCATAGCCCAGAACGATGTTGCGGATCTTCAGGAAAGAGGCGTTTCGTACAGAGATGTCGCTGTGGTTGGGCTCACCGGTGGAGGGAGCCGCAATAGCGGTGCTGGCATAGCGGCCGATACCAGGCGTGAGGGTCTTGTGCTCGGGCGTCCAGGCGTTGGCGAAATAAGCAGGCAAGGCGGTATTGTTGCCGATGCCCGACACTTCTTCCTCGATCAGGGCGCGCATCTTGTGGCCGCCATAGTAGGCCATCAGGATGCTGAGGCTGAAGCCCTTCCAGGTGAAGCGGTTGTCCAGTCCGGCGATGACCATAGGCTCCGTCTGGCCGGAGTACACCAGCACATCGACGGGCTGGCCTTGTGCGGACGTGAGGATGGTCTTCTCTCCAGTTTCCGGATTCACCTTACCGTACCACAGGGTCTTGCCGCGGGAATCCTCGGCATCGCTGATGCCGGCGAACTCGTAGCTCCACAGCGCGCTGGTCGGATAACCGACCACGTACGGGTTGCTGAAACGCTGGTAAGCCTGGATGGCCGGGTTGTCCACGTTGGTGATCTTGTTCTTGTTAAAGGCGAAGGTCAGGGTGGTGCTCCAACCGAAGTCATTGCGGCTCAGATCCCGGAACCAGTCGCCGGTGAAGAGGAGCTCGAAACCGTTGTTGGTCATGTCGGCCGAGTTGACGAACATCTGGGTGAAGCCGGTCGTCGGGTCGAGCGTCTTGTAGGAGAAGAGGTCCAGGCCCCGCTTGCGGTAATAATCCAGGGAACCGCGGAAGCGGTTATCGACGAAGGAGAAATCGACACCGACGTTGAACGTGCGGGTCTGCTCCCAGCGCAGGTTGGGGTTGGCCGGGCTCTCGATATAGCCGTACGGCAGACCGGTGAGCGTATTCAGCTCATCGCTCTTGGCGGTCATATAGCTGGTAGCGCCCTGGTAGATATTACCGGTGACACCGTAGCTCAGACGAAGCTTCAAGCTATTGATCCAGCCGGCCTGTTTGGCAAAATTCTCTTCGCCGATGTTCCAGGCCACACCGGCCGACCAGAGCGGACGGCCGCGGAGCTTGACATTCAGCCCATAGACATCAGCATAGTCCTTACGGAAGGATCCGAACACATTGTAACGGCTGTCGTAGGTATAGGTAAAGTTGGCATAGGCGGAAGCGTACCGGTGGTGCTGCTCCACGATCGGGCTCATGTTGCCGTCAATATAGGGCAGGTACACGTTGTAGTAAGCCGGATAGGAACTGGTCGTCGTCTTCTGGTAGGACGGGCTGTTCATCATCTGGCTCAGTTCGCCGAAGTTCACTAGCTGGGTGGCGGCGTTCTGCAGTTGGTCGTCATAGCCCAGCATCAGGCTGCGGGTACCCGCATAAAGAGTCTCGCGGAACTCAGTACCGGCCAGAGCCACGATCTCGTGCTTGCCGAAGGTGCCGGAGTAGTTCACCTGTCCGCGGGCGGTCCAGTAGCGGCCGTCCATGTTGGTCACGTTGCGGAAGCCGCCGGTCTCGGGGGTATGGTAGATGGCCATGCCCGTGTCGGGATCGACCTCCTTGTATGCATTGTAGAACAGACGGGCCACGTAGCTCTCCTGGTTGGCCTGCCAGTCCGTGGTGCGGTGGTCGGTCTCATACACCAGCTGAGCATTGGCCGTGAGGCCTTCGATAATCTTGAAGAGCAGGTCGCCGTGGTAACGCATGTACTGGCGGGACGTGTTCTGCACGTTGTTGTAATACTCCTCGGCCAGGTTCACGCCCAGCTCCTTGAACACACCGCCCTCGGTGTTGTCCCGGTAGGCGTTGCTGCCAACCAGGCGGTAGGAGCCGTCCTCGTTGGTCAGCGTCTCGTAGGCCGGGTAGGACCACGGAGAATAAGAGGCGCCGGCACCCTTCTGGCGCTGCCTGCCATAGATTCCGTTCACGGCCACGTTGACCGTGAGCCAGGGAGCCACATCGTAGGCACCCTTGTAGCTGATGGACATCTGGTTGTCGAAGCTGTTGATAACCCCGGAATTGTCAGTGCGGAAGTTCAGCACGAAGTTGCTCTGTCCCTTGTCGCTGCGGCTGCGGAGCGCCAGGTCGTACTGCTGGATGACCTGGCGGCGATAGACCGCATCACCGTACTCTTTCGCGAAATTGTTGCCGGAAAGCCGGGCCAGGGCGGCATCCAGCTGCGACTGCGATATCTGTCCCTTGGCCTGCTGGTAATAAGCATACTCGACAGGGGAAATCCGGTTGGCGAAGGTATGGAGGCTGTTCTCGAAAGAGGTAAACGGATCGGGGACCTCTTCGGGCGTGTTGAAATAATACTTATAGTAGTCGCTCTCCACCTGCACCTGCTGGGCCGGCGTCAGATAGAAATTGGCACCGTAGTCCAGGTTGCGCTTCTGATAGACCGTGATGTTGGAGGAGAAATCCACATCGATGCGGCCCTTCTCGCGGGCATTCTTAGTGGTGATGACGATGATACCATTGGAGGCGCTCGCGCCGTAGATGGCCGCCGCGGCGGCATCCTTCAGGACGTTCACGCTCTCGATATCATAAGGGTTGAGATCGTCGATGTCGCCCTCGATGGGCAGGCCGTCCACAACCAGCAGCGGGCTGGACTCGGCATACATGGAGCTGATACCGCGAATCGTAAGCTTGCCGCCATAGGTCGAAAGACCTGCCACGCGGCCCTCCAGGTTTTGGACGATGGAAGGGCTGTATCGCTCCTCCATGGTCTGTGCGCTGATCGTGGAGACGGCACCCGTCACTTTTTTCAACTGGATCTCCTGGTAACCGGTGATGACGGATCCTTCCAGGAACACTTTGTCTTCAGACAGCTGCACATCCAACTGCGTGCGCCCGGCCAGCGCTTCAGTTACGGTGTTCATGCCCAGGAACGAGACCTCGATCGTAGCGTTCCGGGGGTCTTTGACGGAAAGAGCATAGCGACCATCCTGATCGGAGATGGTGTAGGTCTTCTCCGTCAGATTCTGGATGGTAGCGCCTGCAACGGGCAAACCTTCAGGGTCCGTGATACGTCCCTTCAATTCGATGCCGCGGGAGGAAGCATTCTGCGCCTTAGCCGGAAGGGCAAAGGATAACAGAAACACTGTCAGCAAGATAGCCCCCACGAAGGGAGCTTTTTTCAAACTACTAACTAACATAATACTATAAAGTAATGGTACTAACTATAGACAAATATATGAAATTTCGCCATAAAGTGTATAGGGAGCGACATAAAACGCCGACAGCGCATCCGCACTGTCGGCGTCTCAGAGCCGGCCGGCAAAACGCTTAGCGCTTCAGATTCTTGATGAACGCGGACGGGGAGATGTTGAACTGCTTCTGGAAGCTGGCCGCGAAGTAGGACGACGACGAGAAGCCCAGCATGTCGGCCACCTCGTTGATCCGGTACTGCTGCGTTGCCAGCAGCTCGGCGGCGCGCTTGAGGCGGCAGAGACGGACGTACTCGTTGACGTTCATGCCCGTGTTGGCCTTGACCTTGCGGTAGAGCGTCGAGTTGCTCGTGCTCATCTGCGAGGCCAGTTCGTCCAGGCCGAGGTTGTTGTCGGCCATGTTGTCCTGGATGATCTTGTGCAGCCGGTCCATGAACGCCTCGTCCACCTTGCTGGCGGCGCTGTTGAAGTGGGACAGCGGCGAGGACGTGAACTGGCGGTACGCGATCTCCTTGTTCTTGAAGAGGTTGGTGATGTTCGCGCGCAGCAGCTCGATCGGGAATGGCTTCTCGATGTAGCCGTCCGCGCCCACCTGGAGCGTCTCGATGCGCGTTTCCGTGCCCACGGCGGCGGTCAGCAGCAGCACCGGGATGTGGCTGAACTCGGGATTGGACTTGATCTCGTTGCAGAGCTCGCAGCCGTCCATCACGGGCATCATGATGTCGCTGATCACCAGGTCGATCTTCTGGGTCTCCAGCACTTCGATGGCCTTCTTGCCGTTGGCGGCCAGGAACACGTTGTATTCTTCGTTGAATTCCCGGGCCAGGTAGAGCCGGAATTCCTGGTTGTCTTCCACGATCAGCAGCGAGGAACGGGTGCTGTCGTACTCCGACGGCTCCCGGGTCTCCTCCGCCAGGACCGAGTGCGTCACCTCCACCTGCTCGGGGTGGTCGATCGGCAGCTCAAGCACAAAGGAATTGCGGTCCTTCTGTTCCGGATCCAGGTACAGGCGGCCGCCGTGCAGCTCCGCGAGCGTACGGGCCAGCGGCAGGCCAAGGCCGGTGCCCTTGCCGCCCTGGTAGAACTTCTCGAAGACCTTCTCCCGTTCGGCCGCCGGGATGGGCCAGCCGTTGCTGTCCACGCGCACGGTCACCTTGTCTTCCGTGTGCTCCAGGTAGAGGTCGATCAGGCCCTGGCCGTATTTCATCGCGTTGGAAAGCAGGTTGCTGACGATCTTCTCCACGCTGTCGACGGCATACTGCATGTTGATCACCTCATCGGGCACGTGGACCTTCAGGTGCACCTCCTGCTCCGCCGCCATCGGCATGAAGCGGTCGCAGGTCTTCCGGACGGTATCGCAGATATTCTGGCGCGTGAACTCGAGCTTCTCGTCGCCATTCTCCAGCTTCTTCAGGTCGAGCAGCTGGTTGGTCAGCGACAGCAGCCGATCGGTGTTGGCCTGGATGACCAGCATGTCCTTCTCGGCCTCGGGCGCATATTCCTTCAGGCGGATAATCTTGTCAAGCGGCATCTTGATCAGCGTCAGCGGCGTGCGGATCTCGTGCGTGATATTCGTGAAGAAGCTGTTCTTGGACTCGTACAGCTCGCGCTGCTTCAACTGCTCGAGCGCCTCGGCCTGCCGTATACGCTTGGCCCTGCGCAGGCGCCGGGTGCCATACATGATTAGCCACCAGACGGTCACGAGGAGCAGGGCCCAAAGCACTTTGGCGGCGATGCTCTTCGAGAAAGGAGGCGTCACGTAGATCTCCAGGCTCTTGCTGGAAGCGGGATCGTCACTGCCGTAGATGCCGACGGTGAAGGTGTGATCCCCGTAGCCGATGTTCGCGTACTGGACGACGTTCTGGGTGGACACCGCGTGGATGTCCGCATGCTTCGAGGTCAGGGACGTCTCATAGCGCGTCGCCAGCACGTTGGAGAAGTTCGGCGCCGCGAAGGCGATGCTGAGCAGCGACACGTCCTTGTAGCTGACCCGGATCTTTTGTGAATAATGGGCCGAGGAGCCGGTGCCCGACAGCCGGGTCACCCGGTCGCCCACGAAAGCGGACACGTCCATGATATAGATCTCCGGGTTCCGGTGCAGGTTCATCAGGATGTCCGGATCAAAGGCGAAGATGCCGTCCGTCATGCCCAGGTAGATGGTCCCGTCCGGCGCGAGGTAGGAAGCACCGTAGGAATACTGGTTGCCGACCATCTGCGAATCGTCGAAGAAGGTCGTCAGCTGGAAGTTATCCGGGTGCATCATGAAGAGGCCCCTGTTGGTGGACACCCACAGCATGCCGTTGTTGTCTTCCGTCACGGAGCAGGTATTGTTCGAAGGCAGGCCGTCCTCGCGGGTGAAGGTCTGGAAACGAATCTCATCCTCGGTGAGGTCTGCCACCTGGATGCCGGCGCCGCCGGTCGTCACCCACATGCGCTTCCAGCCGTCCTCGAAGAACGAGGTGATGGAGCCGGCACCCGGGATGTCCAGTTCCGGCTCCAGGTGCCGGATCATGTTCAGATCGCGGTCCAGGATGAAGATGCCGGAGCCTTCGGTTCCGACCCAGATACGCCCGAGACTGTCTTCGGACATGCACTGCACCAGGTTGTCCGCCGCGGCCGGAACGAACACGAAGCGGGACTGCGCGGAGTCATAACGGAACAGGCCGTTCCCCGCCCCGGCCAGGATCTGGCCCCCGGAGGTCCGGAACACGCTGGCAAGGCGATTGTCACCGACAGAAAGATGCGCGACCTGGCGTCGCTGTGCCGGGTCATAGCGGTACAGGCCGTTCCCGTACGTGGCCACCCAGACTTCGTCTCCCTGCACGAGGATATCCTGGATATTGTTGTAGCTCCCCGAGAGGTCGAAGTTCTCAAAGGTCTGCGTCCTGGGGTCGAAGCGGTTCAGCCCGCCGTCTTCCGTACCCATCCAGATACGGCCTTCTGCGTCGGGCACGACGGCCCGGACGATGCGTCCCTGCATGGACTGTTCGCTGCCGTCCGGATAGTAGAGGGAATATGCATCGTGGCTGTTCAGCCATACGTTCAGGCCCCGGTAGTTCGTGCCGGCCCAGACATTCCCTTCCGCGTCCGCGTACAGGTTCGTAATATAATTGGAGGAAATCGATTTGCGGTCCGTATCGGAACGGTGGATGTGGCTCGTCACGCCTTCTCCGTCCTCGTAGACCCAGATGCCCACCTGCGTGCCGATCCAGTACTCCCCGGGAGCGCGCTCCAGCAGGGAAAGGACATGCCAGCCGCCGGCCTGGACGCAATGGAAGATGCACTCCTCGCGATCGTTCTCCGGATCTACCACCCACACGTCTTCCGCACTGTCGACGAGCAGCAGGCGCCCGTTGGAGATGCCCTTGACGAGGCTCACGCCGCCGGTCCGTTCCTTGCGGAAACGGTCCGCGCGGCGCTCGTAGCGGTACAGTTCGCCGGTCTCGGCGGCAACGCACCAGGGGGTGCCGTAGGAATCGACGGTCAGAGAGGCGACCCGGAAGAATTCCTCCTTGGGATAATGGATCAGCAGGTCCGTTTCTTTCTCATAGCGGTAAAGCGTCTCGAACTGGAACCAGACGCAACCGTCCTCGTCCACGACGATGGAGGAGGCCGGGAGCCGCTCGTGGATGCCGACATTGACCGTCCGGTCTGTGGAAGGATCATAGTATCCGGTGCCGCCCACGGTGGAGAACCACATCAGACCATCCGCGTCCGCGCACATGGACCTGGTCATGCCGCGCATCAGGCTCTCGGGATTCAGCCCGCCCAGGCGGGTGAAGCGATATCCGTCATAGATGCAGACGCCGTCGTCCGTACCCACCCAGATAAAACCGTTGCGGTCCTGCATGGTGCAGTACACGGTATTGCTCGGCAGGCCGTCGCGGGTCTGATATAGATTAAAGGAATAACCTTTGTTGGCTGCGTGGAGGGACGCGGCGGTAAAAATCAAGAAAAATGAGAGAAACAGCCTCTTCATGGTTTGCTTCATTCGACAGGGCAAAATTACGGATATATTTTGGTCCGGGAAAGCCTCCGGGGCGCGCAGACTGTCGTGTTGAAGGTTTTTTATCGGGAAATGACGGAAAGTTGTCCTGCCACGTAAAAATCTTTGTCTACCTTTGTATCAGGAAAACACGATACAATTTCCTTATATTTTTCAGTTAGTTAGTAAATATACTTGATGGGGGAAGGGCCACACTGTGACAGCGCGGCCCTTCGTTTTTTTTATAACTGATACTCGATCACTTTCCGTTTCGGATCGAAGGGACAGAGATCGTCCAGGGCCATCCCCCGGATGGCGGCCTGCATCAGTTCTTCCTCCTCCGCATCTTTCCCCTTTAAGAAATAGCGACCGGCGTCCAGCAGGACCTGCCGCGGTACCAGGCCGATGATCTCCGTGCCCGTGACGCGCAGCCCGCGCGCGGCCGCCGCCCGGCAGACGGTTTCGTAGGCGACGTGCAGGGGCGTGGCGGCGATGTCCGTGACGTTCATGGACACCTGGGCGATGCCGTATTCTTCAATGTACCAACCGATGGCCTTGCAGCCTTTCAGCGGGCCGCGCTGCCAGCTGCCATCCGGCAGCTTCCGGCCTTTTTCCCGCACGTCCTTCGCCACTTCCGTGGCCAGGCCTGCGTCTTTCGTATCGAGGTTAAAATTGACCGCGATCAGGAAATTGCGCGCGCCGACCACCGAGGCGCCGCTGCGGGCAGCCCTTTCATCCCAGGCGCCGCAGAAGTCGGGCCGGCGCGCCGGGTCCGTCATCTTCTCCGGCAGGGACTCGTACTCCCCCGCCCGGCAGACCGCGAGGTTGCTCCGCTCGGGCGAGAAGGCCGCGGCCTCATAGCAATAGCATGGGATGCCCAACTCCTCATACATCCTGCGCGCGAGCCCGCGCGCGAGGGCGGCGCACTCCTCCAGGCTCACCCCGCTCACGGGGACGAGCGGGAGGACGTCGGTGGCGCCGATGCGCGGGTGTTCGCCGTGGTGGCGGCGCATGTCGATGCGCTCCTGCGCCATGGCGCTGCCGCGGAACGCCCCTTCGACCACCGCCTCCGGTGCGCCGACGAAGGTGATCACCGTGCGGTTCGCCGCCTGGCCCGGGTCGACGTGGAGCACGCGGACGCCCTCGACGGACGCGATGGCGCCCGCGATCGCGTCGATGACGGACCGGTCGCGGCCTTCGCTGTAATTGGGGACACACTCGATGAGTTTTTCCATAAAAAAGGCAGTTGGAACTATCCTCAAATATATCGATTTTTCGTATCTTCGCAAACGTTATGAAGGGAAAAATCATTCTTGCATGCCTGCTCCTGGCCGCCTTGAGCGCCAGCCGCGTCGCCGCCGGGGAGTTCCCCGCGTCCGATGCGCGCATCACCTGGGTCGGCCGCACGGCCGCGCAGGGCGGCGACGTATCCTTCGACTGGAGCGGCGTTTACGCCATTGTCGAGTTCTACGGCAACGAACTGAAACTGCGCGCTTCCGACAGCGGCAAGGATTATTTCAGCGTCTGGCTGGACGATAATGATATGACCGCCCGACCGCGTTGGACCTTCTGCCTGAGCAGCCGCGACACGACGGTGACCGTCTGTGAAGCGCCCTATCTCGACCATTCCGTGCCCCACCGGGCCATCATCCAGAAGCGCACCGAGGGCGAACAGGGCTGCGCGACCTTCCACGCCTTCATCGCCGACGACCTGGGGCAGGCGCGGCCCCTGCGGGAGCGCGTGATCGAATTCGTCGGCGACTCCTACACCTGCGGCTACGGCACGCTGAGCCACAACGCCCGGGATCCCTTCACCCCGGAAACGGAGGACTGCAACCTCACCTATGCCGCCATCCTCGCGCGCTATTTCAACGCGGACTACTGGCTGATCGCGCACTCCGGCATGGGCGTCGCGCGCAACTATGGCGACAAGTTCTCCGGCTGGTACATGCCCGACCGCTACCTGCAGACCTTCGACGAGAAGAAGCAGCCCGCCTGGTCGGCGAAGCAATACGGCGTCACGCCCGCCCTGACGGTGATCTACCTGGCCACGAACGACGTTTCCGGCCAGAAGCAGCCCACCCGCGAGGCGTTCATCCAGAACTACCTGCGGCTCATCCGCGAGGCTAAGGACAATTACGGCGCCGACCATCCCGTGCTCTGCATCGTGCCCAAGGGGCGCGACCTGATGTTCGATTACATCAAGGGCGCCATGCTGCAGAACAAGATGAAGAACGTCAACTACATGGTGCTGACCGGCAAGGTGCACGACAGCGCCGGGGAACTAGGCGCCAGCTTCCATCCCAACTATCAGGGGCAGCTGAAGAAGGCCTACGCCATCCTCCCCTATGTTTCCACGATTACGGGCTGGTCGCTGGAGGCCAAAGTATTGGAATAGAAGCGCATGAAGCATTCCCTGTCCGCTTTCGCCGTTCTCGCCGCCGCGCTGCTCTGCATCGTGGCGTTCGCCCGTTTCTGCCCGCCGCAGCATCCGGACAAGGGGCTGCGCCGCATCGATCTGGGCGCCTGGACGCCGCGCACGGACACCCTCGCGCTGCCGCCCATTCCGCCGCCCGAGCCGATTCCGGAGCCTGCGGGGCCGGACACCAGTACGCACCGCATCCTCTTCATCGGCGATTCGATGGTGGAGGGGCTGCGCTACCGGCTGTCGCAGTACGCGACGGCGAACGGGCATTCGATGGAGTGTGTGATCTGGTACAGCTCTTCGTCGAAGTACTGGGGGCAGTGCGATACGCTTGACTATTTTATCCGCCGTCTCGATCCGAGCTACATTTTTGTCTGCATGGGCGCCAACGAGCTGTTTGTCAGGAATTTGGAGGAGCGGGAGGCGGCCGTCGCGGAGATTATCCGCAAGATGGGCGATCTGCCGTTCATCTGGATTGGGCCGCCCAACTGGAAGCCGGATACGGGCATCAACGATATTCTGCTGCGGCTTTGCGGCAAGAATCGGTATTATCCCAGTCTGCGGCTGAGTTATGAGCGGGCGAAGGACGGGGCGCATCCGGTGTTGAAGTCTTACAATATGTGGGCGGATTCTGTTTCGACCTGGCTGCGGGATTCGTCCGCCCATCCGATCCGCTGGGATATTCCGGCGCAGGATACACCCAAGACCCACGGCGTGACGCTGCTCATGCCGCCCAAAGACTGACGCGCCATGAATTTTATCAGTATCGGCTTCTGGGCGGCGTTCTGCGCCTTTTTTCTGGTCTACATCTTCTTGAAGAAGTTGTCGCGGACGGCGATGCTCCTCTGGGTGCTCGCCTTTGACCTGTTCTTTTTCTGGCAGGCCAATGGCTGGTTGATGTTGCTCCTCCCCGCCACCGCCGCCGTTAACTACTTTCTTACGGAATTATTGCGCCAGCCAGCGGGTGCTGAAACCAGCAGCGGCGCCGGTGTTGCCTGTCGCCGAAGGCTCAGCCGCAGCAGGATTCGTGGCGCCGAATCCGGTTTCCGCGAAAGCGGAAAGCGAGGATGGAAGCCGAGGCGCAGGCACACCGGGCCGCAGGAAAGCACCCGCTGGGCTGGTCGGAAATGGCTGCTGGCGCTGATTGTGCTGCTGGATCTGGGGGCGCTGGTGTATTTCAAGTATGCCGGATTCTTTGCCGGGATATGGAATTCGCTGACGGGCAGCAATTTGTCCTTCGGCGAGATTGCGCTGCCGATCGGTATTTCGTTTTATACTTTTCAGGCGATCAGTTATTCGGTGGATGTGTATCGGGGGACGTATGAGGGGCAGCCGGATTTCCTGGAGTTCTGTTTTTATCTGTCGTTCTTCCCGCTGCTGCTCGCGGGACCGATTACGCGCGCCGGGCGCTTTCTGCCGCAGATCCGGCGGGCCCGGCCGGCGACGCGCCGCGAGCTGCGCCTGGGCCTCTGGCTGGTGGTCTGCGGCCTGCTTAAGAAGGGCGTGCTGGCCGACTACCTGGCCGTCTACAACAACCTCGCTTTCGACAATCCCCTCGCCTATTCCGGCTACGAGTTGCTGATGGCGGTGCTGGGCTATACGATGCAGATTTATCTGGATTTTTCGGGCTACAGCGACCTTTCCATCGGCATCGCCGCCCTGATGGGCTTCCGCCTCGACGACAACTTCCTTTTCCCGTACAGGTCGCTGAACCTGACGGAATTCTGGCGCCGCTGGCACATTTCGCTCTCCACCTGGTTCCGGGATTATGTCTACATCCCACTCGGCGGCAACCGCAAGGGGCAGGCGCGCACGCTGCTCAACAATTTCCTGACCATGGTCGTTGCCGGCCTCTGGCACGGCTCCACCTGGATGTTCGTGCTCTGGGGCGCGCTGCACGGCGCGGGCCTCGCGGTGCACAAGCTCTGCCGGGGCTGGCTGAAGAAGATTCCCGACAGCTGGCCCGTCAAGGCCGTCAGCTGGCTGCTGACGATGGCGTTCGTGATGGCGTGCTGGGTGTTCTTCCGCGCCGGCAGCCTGGACGAGGTCTGGGAGATCTTCCGCCGTATCTTCACGGAGTTTGACCTGGCCTACGCCGCGCCTTTCTGGGCGGCGCGCAAGCTCTGGTGCGTCGCGCTGGCGGCCGCCGCGGCCGGGCTGCTGATCCCGCCGGGTGCGTATAACGCACTCAGGGCAGGCTTCAAGCGCCTGCCCTGGGTGGTCATTTTCCTGGTATTTCTGCTCGCCGTCCAGCTGGTCATCCAGCTGCGCAGCGGTGATATCCAGCCCTTTATCTACTATCAGTTCTAGTTCAGGGCGGCGGGTTCGTTGTAACGGATGGTCACGCCGTAGTCCGTGATGGAGCGGTTCAGGCCGTTGGCGTTGTCAGGCGTGCCTTTGCGCTTGCCGGACAGCACCTCTTCGGACATTTTCTTCTCGTCCAGCACGCGCTGGAGCGTCTCCGGATTGTCGCCATGATAGTGGCCGGGATAGAGCTTTTCGATGCCGTTCTTCTGCATGTAATCGGCCGTGCGGGTGCAGGTCTCGATCAGGCCGCTGAAGGACGGGACGAAGAGCAGCAGGTTCGTGGAGCCGAAGGCGTCGCCGCTGAAGCCGTAGTGATGCTCCTTGTCGAAAAAGGTGATGGAGCCGGAGGTGTGGCCGGGCGTGTGGAGCACTTCGATCCGGCGGCCGCCGAGGTCGATGACGTCGCCGTCGTTCAGCTCGTGGATTTCGCCCTGGTAGCCCTTGCCGTCGCGCGCAATCATCGGAATGTCAGCCGGATGGATCCAGACTTCCGGGAAGCAGACGATGCCGCCGACGTGGTCGCCGTGGCCGTGCGTGAGGGCCACCATGACCGGCTTGTCGGTCAGCTTGGCGACGGCCTCGTCGAGGTGCGGCATGTAGGCGCCGGCGTCGATGACGAGGGCTTTGTCCTCTCCCTCGACGACGTAAACGGATTCGTTATAGACCTGGTAACCGTTGCCTTCCCAGGTGTGCTCGTCGATCTGGCGGAAAACGATGTCCGCGTCGCGGTAGACGAACTTCTCGGTATACTGGTTGCGGAACTGCTCCGCCTGCTCGGCGCTCCAGGTGATGATGGCGTTGCCGTGACGGAAATAGGTGTCCAGGCCCGGCCGGCCGAGGTTCGAGGGCTCGATGGCGGCGGTGCCGGCTTCGATCTCGTCGCAGAGCGTCTTCATGTCACGCAGGTACTGCATGCCGAGTTCGGTGCCCTTCGGGAGGTTCAGCCAGTCCTTCTGCCAGTAATGGCCGCCGTAGATCTTCAGGCGCTTCTCGTTCACGCCACGCTCCTCGAGCGCCCGGATCAGGTACGGGACCGCGGAGACGTATTGGTTGAAGGCTTCGGCGTTGAACAGCCACACGCCGTGGCCGGAGCCGACGGCGTCGCCGGTAAAGAGCAGGTCATGCCCTTCGAGGAGGAAGACCATCGAGCCGGCCGTGTGGCCGGGCACGCCAATGGCCTCCAGCTTCATGCCGCCGAGGTCGAAGACTTCGCCCATGTCGTAGAAGCTGGTGCGCTCCTCGGGGAAGCGGCTCGCCATCCGCGCGAAATCGGTCTCGGGCAGGGCGAACTGCACGCCCGGGTCGTTCACGAAGGCGGGAAGCATGCCCGTGTGGTCGCCGTGGTTGTGGGTGAAGGTGACCGTCAGCGGCATGCCGCCCACGCGCTCCCAGACGATGGCGCGGAGCGACTCGGCGGCGTTGTCCGCCCAGTTGATGGCATTGGAGAGGTCCAGCATCAGGGCCTTCTTCTCACCGACGAACAGGTAGATGTCCGAGCAGTTGTTGAAGTGGGTCTTGTTGCCCTCCGCGTCGAAGGATTCTCCGGCGGGATTGCTGCTGTTGTAATCCTGGATGTGGTACACGTTCTTTTCGATGACGGACACGGTGTACGGTCCGACTTCGACGTCCTTGGGGCCGGCGCATGCGGCCAGCATTACCAGCGCGAGCGCCGGCAGGAACTGTTTGAGGTTCATAAAAAGATTTGGTTAATTGCAGTTTCAAAGATACGAACTGCATTTTGAAAAAGCAACAGTGAACGGAAAACGAAAGATTTTGCGGCGCTGGCTCTTGTTTTTACGCGCGGGTGTGCGTATCTTTGAGACTAGGAAAACCAAAACCATTCCGCATATGCACACCAAAACCATCGCGCGTGCCGTTCTTGCGGCCGTCGCACTGTGCCTGTCTCTCTCGTTGCACGGACAGGACAAGACCACATTCTGCAACCCGCTCGACCTGGTGGTTCCCGGCGAGCGTTCCTACCGCGGCGGAGAGCCCGTCGTGCTGATCTACCAGGACGATTACTTCCTCTTCGTCTCGCACCGCAAGGGCTACTGGTACTCCCCCGACTTCAAGAACTGGACCTACGTCGACGCCCCGAACTACCCGGGCGGCGTGGTCTCCGTCGTGGAGATGGACGGCAGCCTCTACGGATGTTCCATGAACAACAAGAACGTCTACAAGGCCATCGACCCCAAGGCGGGCACCTGGGAGCAGGTCGGCACCTTCGATTCCGACCGCTACGGCGACGCCAACCTGTTCTATGACGACGGCCACCTCTACCTCTACTACGGCTGGTCCCAGCTCATGCCCTTCAAGGTCGTCGAGCTGGACAAGACGACCTTCAAGGAGATCGCCGGCCCCGAGGTCCTCTTCTTCAGCGACTACAAGAAGCACGGCTTCGAGAAGCGCACCCACGACGACGTGATCTACTCGATCTTCAACGGCCGCCGCGACTACTTCGAGGAGGAATATCCCTGGATCGAGGGTCCGTGGATGACCAAGCACAACGGCAAATACTACCTCCAGTACGCCGCCATCGGCCTGGAGCTCCTCTCCTACTCGCACGGCGTGTACGTGTCCGACAGCCCGATGGGCCCCTTCACCTACTCGCAGCACAACCCGCTGACCTTCAAGACCACGGGCTTCGCGGTGGGCGCCGGCCACGGCAGCACCTTCCATGACAAGAACGGCCAGCTCTGGACCATCTGCATGATCCCGTCCAGCTACGGCGGAGCCGGCCGCGGCTCCGAGCTCGCCATCTTCCCGACGGCCGTCGACGAGGAGGGCGTGATGCACTCCAACGTCGAGTTCGGCGACTATCCGCAGTACTGGCCGGGCACCCGCACCGACGCGGTGGACCACAACTGGACCGGCTGGAAGCTCCTCTCGCACCAAAAGAAAGTCACCGTCTCTTCCACCTTCGAGAACTACGTTCCCGAGAACGGCGTGGATGAGAACTTCATGACCAACTGGGTCGCCGAGACCGGCGATCCGGGCGAATTCTTCCAGGTGGACCTCGGCAAGGTGGCCGACATCTACGCCATCCAGTGCAACTTCGACCACATCGGCGCCGCGCAGACCGGCGGCTTCGGCTTCGGCGGCCCCGCCCCTGCCCTCCCCGAATACTACCAGTGCTTCACCGTCGAGGCCTCCCTTGACGGACAGAACTGGACGAAGATCATCGACAAGAGCGAGAACAAGCTGGACTTCCACCACGACTACACCGAGCTCAAGGCTCCCGTGCAGGCCCGTTTCGTGAAAGTCATCAACGCCCGTCAGTGCCACGACGGCGCCAAGTTCAGCGTCAAGGATCTCCGCATCTTCGGCAACCCGTACTCCGCCGGTTCCGTCAAGGTGGCGGGCGTCAAGGTCGTCCGCAATCCGCAGGACCGCCGCGAGGCCGAGCTCCTCTGGGATCCCGTGCCGGGCGCCGACGGCTACATCATCCGCTACGGCATCGAGCCGGGCAAGCTCTACAACAGCTATATTGTCTACGACAAGAACTACTTCAAGCTCCACAGCCTCAACACCGAGTCCGACTACACCTTCGAGGTGGAGTCCTTCGACTCCGGCCTGGACTACTTCTATCCGAAGACCGAGGAGGTCAACGGCACCGGCGGTGAGGTCGAGATCAACAAGCGCACGCCCGGTCAGCGCGGCGGCGGCTACGGCGGCAACGCCGACACCAAGCGCGTGATGATCAAGGAGGGCGTGGACCGCTACGTCTTCGACGGCATCGACCCGGGCTACTGGGTCATCAACCACAGCTACGGCCCCGTCCTCTGGGCCGGCGAGCTCACGCAGGCCGACCTCGTCGGCGAAGGCGAGCCGGGCATCGAAGCCAAGCTCACCGAAATGGGTGTCGGCACCCAGGTCAACGCCGAGATGTGGATGAAGGTCGAGCGCGGTCCCGAGACCGGCAAGGTCATCATCGAGATCCGCCGGCAGGGCCGCCGCGGCGGCTGGCCCGGCATGATGGGCGGCGCGATGGGCGCTCCGCAGATGGGCGGCGGCGTTTCCTCGCCGATCGTCAACCCGGACAACACCATCACCTTCAACTATGCCGACCGCAACGCCAAGTCCGTCAAGGTGAACACCCAGTTCGCCGGCACGCAGGAGATGACCAAGGGCGCGAACGGCGTCTGGACCGTCACCCTCGGCCCCGTGGCCCCGGACATGTACCCGTACAGCTTCGACGTGGACGGCGTGCAGGTCATGGACCCGCAGAATCCCGAGTGGTTCCCCAACGAGACCTTCAAGAACAGCCTCGTGGACGTGCGCGGCACGGGCGAGCCCCTGCTCCACGCCCTCAAGGACGTGCCGCACGGCAGCGTGGACTATGTCAACTACTGGTCCGGCACGCTGAACACCTGGGCCAACGCCATCGTCTACACCCCGCCGATGTACGACAAGAACAAGAATAAGAAGTACCCGGTCTTCTACCTGATCAGCGGCACCACCGACACCGAGGAGGTCTACTTCAAGGTCGGCCGCATGAACCTCATCCTCGACAACCTCATCGCAGCGGGCAAGGCCAAGGAGATGATCATCGTCCTGCCGTACGGCAACCCGTCCAAGTACTTCAAGCCGGGCGAGGGCAACCTCAACGGCCACAGCTTCACCCGCGACGTCATGCACGACCTGCTGCCCTTCGTGGAGAAGAACTACCGCACCATCAACGACCGCGACCACCGCGCCATCGGCGGCTTCTCCCGCGGCGGCAACCAGGCCCTCTCCATCGGCCTGACGCACCTGGGCAAGTTCTCCTGGCTGTGCTCCTACAGCTCCTTCACGAGCATGGACCTGCCGAACGTGTACGACGATGCCGAGGCGCTCAACAAGCAGCTCCACCTCTTCTGGCTCGGCGTAGGCACGGACGACTTCCTCTACGGCAACGCCAAGGAATACATGGATTTCCTCGACAGCAAAGGCATCAACAACGTCAAGGTGTTCACCGACGACAAGTTCGGCCACACCTGGATGAACGCCAAGTACTGGCTTGACGAGTCCCTTCCCCTCCTGTTCCAAGAATAAGACGACGAGATATGAAAGCATATAGAATTCTCTTTGCGGCGGCCCTCGTATTCGCCCCGCTGTTCTCCCAGGCCCAGCCGCAGGCCGGCGAAGGCCAGCGCCTCACCCCGCAGGTCATGGCGCGCCTGTTCCCCGCCGGCGTCGTGTCGCCGGACTACCACGCCGACGGCTCCGTGACCTTCCGCTGCCAGGCGCCGAACGCCAAGGTGGTCGAGCTCGACTGCCAGATGTTCCCGCAGGCCCAGCCGATGGTCAAGGGCGAGAACGGCGTCTGGAGCATCACCGTGACGCCGGGCAAGCCGGACATCTACCCGTACGCCTTCGTGATCGACGGGACCAAGATCGCCGACCCCAACAACATGTTCATCTTCCCCAACGAGGGGTTCAAGTACTCGCTCGCCGACGTGCGCGGCCCGGAGCCGTCCATCCAGGACATCCAGGACGTGCCGCACGGCAAGGTCTCCTACCGCTTCTATCATTCCAACACCTGCGGCATCGACCGTCCCCTGACCGTCTACACCCCGGCCGGATACGATCCGAACGGCAGCGAGCGGCTCCCGGTCCTCTACCTCATCCACGGCATGACGGACACGTATGAGACCTGGTTCAAGGTGGGCCACGTCAACAACATCATGGACAACCTCATCGCGAAGGGTCTCGCCAAGCGCATGATCATCGTGATGCCCTACGCCAACCCGTACATCGAGATGATGCGCCAGGGCCTCGCCGACCGCTACGACTCCATGGACACCGACCGCGTGGCCGCCGAGATCATCAACGACGTCAAGCCCTTTATCGAGGCCAACTACAAGGTCAAGACCTCCGCGCGTGACCGCGCCGTGGCCGGCTTCTCGCTCGGCGGACGGCAGGCGCTCGCCACCGGCCTGGGCCACCCGAAAGAGTTCGCGTGGGTCTGCGCCATGGCGCCGGCCATCTTCGGCAACGAGTACGAGACCAACTTCAGCAACGGCACCTACGTCCCCGTGAACACGCTGAACAAGAGCTACAAGCTCATCTGGCTCGGTACCGGCACCTCCGATTTCCTAATCGAGCCGTCCCGCGGGCTAGACGCCTTCCTGACGAAGAACGGTGTCAAGCACACCTTCTACACTCCCGACGGTGGCCACACCTGGATGAACTGCCGCGATTACCTCACGCACATCGCCCAGCTGCTCTTCAAATAGCATGAGAAAAGGCGCCCTGTTGCTCCTGGCACTCTTATCAGCCGCCCCGGTCCTTCTGTCGCAGGAAGGGCCGGCGGCTTTCGATTCCCGGGAGTGGGACTTCGGCGCCATCCGCGAAGCCGACGGCGTGGTCAGCCACGCGTTCACCGTCTTCAACGGCGACAGCCGGCCGCTGCGCCTCACGCGCGCCATCCCCGGCTGCTCCTGCATCAGCGCCACCGTCCCTTCGGAAGCCATCGCCCCCGGGCAGTCCGCTACCGTGGAGGTCCGCTTCACGCCAGCCGGCGCGGCCGGACTCGTGGAGCGCAACGTCGAGATCCAGGCGGCCGGCGGCCGCAGCCTCGGCCTGCTGGTCATCCGCGCGGACGTGCTGCCCGCCGACCGGAGCATCCAGGAGCGCTACCCCGTCGTCCTGGCCGAAGGCCTCTATGCCAGCCGCTCCGACATCCGCTTCGGCTACCTCGAGCGCGGCCGCGCCAGCGGCAAGGTCGTCTTCATCGCAAACGCCACCGACCGCCCGATGCGCCTGCGCGCCGAGGGGCTCGCGGGGACGCGCTTCCGCGCCGTCTTCCCCGAGACGCTCGCCCCGGGCGAAGAGGCGCGCCTCGAGCTCTGGTGCGACGCCCCCG
>JAGCDF010000034.1 GCA_017651225.1 Bacteroidales bacterium | reverse complement strand
GATGGAGCCGACCAAGCACCAGTACGATGTCGATACCGAGACCGTGATCGGCTTCCTGAAGGCCAATGGTCTTGACAAGGACTTCAAGGTGAACATCGAGGTCAACCACGCCACCCTCGCCGGCCACACCTTCGAGCACGAGCTCACCGTGGCCGTTGACAACGGCTTCCTCGGCAGCATCGACGCCAACCGCGGCGACGCCCAGAACGGCTGGGATACCGACCAGTTCCCGGTGGATCCGTTCGATCTCACCCAGGCCATGATGCAGATCATCCGCAACGGTGGCTTCAAGGACGGTGGTACCAACTTCGACGCCAAGCTTCGTCGTTCCTCCACGGATCCTGAGGACATCTTCATCGCCCACATCAGCGCTATGGACGCCATGGCTCACGCCCTGCTCAACGCCGCTGCCGTGCTCGAGGAGAGCCCGCTCTGCCAGATGGTCAAGGAGCGTTATGCTTCCTTCGACAGCGGCCTCGGCAAGAAGTTCGAGGAAGGCAAGGCTACGCTTGAGGAGCTCTATGACTATGCCAAGAAGAACGGTACGGTCGTGGCTGCTTCCGGCAAGCAGGAGCTTTATGAGACCATGCTGAACCTCTACGCCAAATAGTAATGGCTGCTCAGCAAGATAAAGGATCAGGTGCGTATCTGTTTTCGATCGTGCTCGTCGCCGTGCTCGGCGGCCTGCTGTTCGGATACGATACGGCTGTGATTTCCGGTGCAGAACGAGGTCTGCAGGCGTTCTTCGAGGGCGCCTCAGACTTCGACTACACCAATGCTCTTCACGGTTTCACCTCTTCCAGCGCGCTGATCGGTTGCATCATCGGTAGCGCACTCTCCGGTCTGTTCGCCGGCAAGTTCGGCCGCAAGAAGAGCCTGTTCTTCGCAGGCGTTTGCTTCTTCCTGAGCGCCGCCGGCTCCTACTACCCGGAGTTCCTGTTCTTCGAGAAGGGCGTGCCCACCCAGTCCCTCTGGGTCGCGTTCAACCTCTACCGCGTGCTCGGCGGCATCGGCGTGGGTATGGCTTCCGCCATCTGCCCGATGTACATCGCCGAGGTGGCTCCGGCCAACAAGCGCGGCACGCTGGTGTCCTGGAACCAGTTCGCGATCATCTTCGGCCAGCTGGTCGTGTACTTCGTGAACTTCCTCATCCTCCAGTCGCACAAGAACGATCCCGCCGTCGTCGAGTGGACGAACCAGGTGGGCTGGCGTCTGATGTTCGGCTCCGAGTGTGTGCCGGCAGGTCTCTTTACCCTGCTGATCCTCCTCGTGCCGGAGACGCCGCGTTACCTCGTGATGTCCGGACAGGATGACAAGGCCCTGGCTGTGCTTTCCCGCATCAACGGTAAGACGATGGCTTCCCAGATTCTCAACGACATCAAGAACACCGTCGTGGAGAAGAAGGAGAAGCTCATGGCCTACGGCTTCATCGTCATCTTCATCGGCTGCATGCTCAGCGTGTTCCAGCAGTTCGTCGGCATCAACGCCGTGCTGTACTTCGCGCCGCGCATCTTCGAGTCGATGGGCATGGGCAATCCGATGACGCAGACCGTGATGATGGGTATCGTGAACATCAGCTTCACGCTCGTCGCCATCTTCACCGTGGAGAAGCTCGGCCGCAAGCCGCTGCTGATCACCGGCTCCCTGGGCATGGCCCTGGGCGCCCTCGGTGTGGCCCTGGCCGACGCGGTCCCGGGCGTGCCCGGTATCGTGGGCGTGCTCAGCATCATGATCTACTCCGCTTCCTTCATGTTCAGCTGGGGTCCGATCTGCTGGGTGCTCATCTCCGAGATCTTCCCGAACACGATCCGCGGCGCCGCCGTGGCCATCGCCGTGGCCTTCCAGTGGATTTCGAACTTCATCGTGAGCTCCACCTTCGTGCCGCTCTACACCTGGAGTCCGGCTTTCACCTACGGTCTCTACTGCGCGATGTGCCTCCTGGCCGCCTTCTTCGTGTGGCGCCTGGTCCCCGAGACCAAGGGCAAGACCCTCGAGGATATGTCCGCGCTTTGGCGCAGCCGTCAGCAAGCGAAATAATTCTGCTGAACCCGCAACTAAAAACCGACCGGACACCCATCCGGCCGGTTTTTTATTATCTTTGCAAACATGAAACGCTTGCTGATAACCCTGTTGCCGCTGTTCCTGCTGGCCGGTTGCCTCACCGACAACGCCCCCTTGCAGCGCGGCGAAGATTTCAATTTCGACTGGAAGTTCACCCTCGGCGACGAGCCGGCCTACGCGGAAAGTGCCTTCGACGATGGCGCCTGGCGCGACCTGCACCTACCCCACGACTGGAGCATCGAAGGGGAATTCTCCGCTGACAATCCTTCCACCCCCGGGGGCGGTGCGCTGCCAGGCGGCATCGGCTGGTACCGCAAGCATTTCGAGGCGCCAGCGGGCGTCTTCGGCCCCGACGGCCAGACCGTCAAATGCGTCCGCGTGGAGTTCGGCGGCGTGTTTATGAACAGCACCGTCTACGTGAACGGGCAGGCCCTGGGCACGCGCCCGTACGGCTATAGCTCTTTCTCCTATGATATTACCTCCTGCCTGCGACCGGGCGAGAACGTGATAGCGGTCCGCTGCGACAACGCTGAGCAGCCCAACTCCCGCTGGTACGCCGGTTGCGGTATCTACCGCCCCGTGCGGCTGGTTGTTAGCGATCCGCTCCACGTGGCCTGCAACGGCGTCTACGTGCGCGCGACGAACGTCTCGGACGAACGCGCCACCGTGGTGCTGACCGTCGAGACCGAGGGCAGCACCCCCGGGCAGGACCTGCAGTATGATATATGGATCACGGACGCCCGCGGGCGTACGGTCGCGAAGACTTCCGCGCTCGGCGCGCCGGTCTTCGAGACGCGCGTCGAGCTCCCGGCGCCCCGCCGCTGGGACGTAGACGATCCTTATCTGTATACCGCGCACGTGAAGGTGTCCGCGGCGGGCCAGGAGGACAGCTACGCCGTCCGCTTCGGCGTCCGTTCGACCGCTTGGGACGTCGACCGCGGCTTCTTCCTGAATGGCCGGCCGCTCAAGCTGCGCGGCGTCTGCCTGCACCACGATATGGGGTGCCTGGGTACGGCCGTGCACCGCCGTGCCCTGGAGCGCGAGTTGCAGATCCTGCAGGAGATGGGCGTGAACGCCATCCGCACTTCCCACAATCCGCCCGCGCAGGAACTCCTCGAGCTCTGCGACGAGATGGGCCTGCTGGTGATGGACGAGGCCATGGACATGTGGCGCAAGCCCAAGACGCGCTACGATTATTCCCGATTCTTCGACGAATGGCATGTCCGCGACATGCAGGACTTCGTCCGCCGCGACCGCAACCACCCGTCGGTGGTGATGTGGAGCATCGGCAACGAGATCATCGAGCAGAGCGATTCCCCCTTCGACGAGCCGGAGGCGAATGTCGAGCTAACGCGCCACATGGCGCAGCTCATCCGCGACCTGGACACGACGCGCGCCATCACGGCAGGTTGCAACGGCGTCTGGCCGGGCAACAACCTGCTGCGCAGCGGCGCGCTCGACGTCTACGGATTCAACTACCATCCGCACCTGTACGATTCCTGCCGCGTCTGGTTCCCGGACAAGCCGCTGATCGGCTCCGAGACCGTCTCCTCCCTGAACAGCCGCGGGATGTATTTCCAGCCTTCGACCGACCGCAAGAAGCTGCCGAGCCGCGGCTGGCAGTATACCGCCGAGGGCGAGGTGGACTGGAACCACCAGGTCACGTCCTACGATGCCTGCTGCGCCCCTTGGGCGAATTATCACGAGGAAGCTTGGATCGCCGTGCGCGACCGCGACTTCATCGCCGGCACCTTCATCTGGACGGGCTTCGACTACCTGGGCGAGCCGACGCCGTACGGCTGGCCGTCGCGCAGCTCGTATTTCGGCGTCGTGGACCTGGCCGGTTTCCCGAAGGACGCGTACTGGATGTACCAGTCCGAGTGGACGGACAAGACGGTGCTGCACCTCTTCCCGCACTGGAACTGGACCCCGGGCGAGCCCGTGGACGTCTGGGCCTATTACAACAATGCCGACGAGGTGGAACTCTTCGTAAATGGCGTGTCGCAGGGCCGCCGGGCCAAGACGCACACCCAGCTCCACGCGGAGTGGCTGGGCGTGCCGTTCGAGCCCGGGCGGATCGAGGCGGTGTCCTACCGGGGCGGCAAGGAGGTGGCGCGCGAGGCGCGCTATACGTCCGGCGCCCCCGTCACGCTGCGCTTGACGCCCGACCGGACGACCATCGCCGCCGACGGCTATGACCTCTCCTACGTGACCGTCGAGGCCCTCGACGCCGACGGGCGCGTGGTGCCGAACGCCACCGACCTGCTGCGCTTCAGCGTGGCGGGCGCGGGCGAGCTGGCGGGCGTTGACAACGGCAACGCCGCCGACACGCTGTCGCTGAAGGGCGACGAAAAGGCCCTCTTCAGCGGCAAGGCGCTGGCCGTCGTCCGCTCCCTGCGCGGCCAGAGCGGCATCGCCACCCTGAGCGTCAGTTCTCCCTACGCCACCGTCAGGACCAACATCGTCACCAAATAGTTAGAGAAACCCCGCCAATTCCTCTGCCCGCAGGCCCACCATTCTCGCGACCTGCTTGACAGAGCAGTTGTACCGGCGACGAAGCTCCCTGCCAAGACGGAGCCGTTGCGTCGTGGAAAGCTCCCGGGACGAGCACCGGCCAAACAGCTCCTTCAGGATCTCGCGCTTATGCTGGCGGAGTTCGTTGTCCGGCAGGCTGAGGCGGGAGATGGCGCCACCCCTGGACTCCACATCTTCTTCTTTGGTACGGCCGAGGAAGAACAAGTATGACCGGTGGGAACGGAAGATACGTTCCACCAAATCCACTGGAATATAATTGGTTGGAAGGATGAGGCCGTCTATCACCTCCAACGAGTCCGGAAGGGACTCCCGCGTGTGAAAGAGCTGCTCCTTACGCATGGCGCTCATCCCGGCCAGCGTTCCCTTCCTGTTGTGCCACCCGGGTGCCGTCCAGGATTGGAAAGAGCGGAAGTAAAGCGACCCGCTGGACCAGGGATAATCATGTGCCTGCCAGGGCAGTCCTGCTACGGGCGGGTTCTTGATCACATAACAAATGGCAGTCTTGAGATATGCGTCATCCGTAATGTCCTGATGGTGGATCTCCAGATTACGGAGATTCTTTTTTAGATTGTACTTGCGGGCAATGGACATCGAAGTCTGTCGGACATACTCATGCATGAACCTGTTGGCTTCATCGAACGCCCCATATAAGATAAAATGGATGTGGTTGTCCATCAGGCAGAAGGCCAGGATGAGGATGTCATACTTCTGTGCCAGCAGGTAGATGCGGTTCATCGCTGCGACGAAATCCTCTTCGTCGCGGAACAACACATCCTGCACCGTGCCGTCTGTCGAGAAATGCCAACAGTTTTTTACAGGGAGGTTCTGACCCTTGATAAAGGGCAGGCCAATGGCCAGATCGGATAAATCGGTTTTCATAATCAGTTTAGTCTCTATACAAATGTGGGAAGTTTCTCCTGTTTTTCCAAGGATTAAGGCGCAAATCCTCCTTAATCAAAAACAGCAGGAGAGGCAATGTGCCCTGGAGACGCTCCGGTGGCCGATGGGGTCCGCAGGTGGCGGCCTGAGGCGTGCACCTGCGGACCGGATATGCCCTGCAGTGGCACCGGTGGCCGGTGAGCTCCGCAGATGATTTTGAACAACCAGATAGCTGGCCGCTTGCCGTGCGGGGGCGTCGTGGAGGGCGGAGCAGAAATTGGTTTTTCGCGCTGCTGCGCGAAAAATAATTTCTGGCCGCCCGCGGGGGATGGCAAGCCTGGGGATGGCAAGCCTGGGGATGGCAAGCCTGGGGATGGCAAGCCTGGGGATGGCAAGCCTGGGGATGGCAAGTCGGGGGATGGCAAGTCGGGGGATGGCAAGCCGGGGGATGGCAAGTCGGGGCGACAGGTGCGGTTTTTGCGATAGGGGAGAGCGCATTTGCAAAGTTGCCGCAAATGCGCTAACTTTGCATGATTACGCGCCTGCGCGTACGAGTTTGAATAATAGAAAACGAATAATACTGTCAAAATGTCATTTGCATCTGTCATCGGCAAGATCTTCGGCTCGAAGTCGGAACGCGACTTCAAGGCCGTGAAGCCCATCCTGGACAAGATCCTCGCCGTCTACCCGGAAATCGACGCCCTCTCCGACGACGACATCCGCGCCCGCTCCGCGGCGCTGCGCGCCCATCTGCGCGAGGTGGAGAAACCGTTCGAGGACCGCATCAACGAGATTAAACAGGAACTGGATCAAGATATTCCCATCTCCGAGAAGGAGAAGCTCGCCGGCGAGTCGGACAAGCTCGTCAAGGACGAGGACGAGGCCATCGAGAAGGCGCTCGACGAGATCCTCCCGGAGGCTTTTGCTATCGTGAAAAGCACGGCGCGCCGCTTCAAGGAGCACGAGACCATCACGGTCACGGCCACGCAGTTCGACCGCGACCTGTCGGTGAACCACGACTTCGTGGACATCGAGGGCGACAAGGCCGTCTTCCGCAACCACTGGCTGGCCGGCGGCAACGAGATTACCTGGGACATGGTCCACTACGACGTCCAGCTCATCGGCGGCATCGCCCTGCACCAGGGCAAGATCGCGGAGATGGCGACGGGTGAGGGCAAGACCCTCGTGGCTACGCTCCCGGTGTTCCTGAACGCCCTCGCGGGCAAAGGCGTGCACATGGTGACGGTCAACGACTACCTGTCCAAGCGTGACTCCGAGTGGATGGGCCCGCTGTACATGTTCCACGGCCTGTCCGTGGACTGCATCGACAAGCACCAGCCCAACTCCGATCCGCGCCGCAAGGCCTACGAGTGCGACATCACCTTCGGTACGAACAACGAATTCGGTTTCGACTACCTGCGTGACAACATGGCCATCAGCGCCGAGGACCTGGTGCAGCGCAAGCACCACTTCGCCATCGTGGACGAGGTGGACTCCGTGCTCATCGACGATGCGCGTACGCCGCTCATCATCTCCGGTCCGATCACGCGCAACGAGGCCGACGAGGCGCAGTTCATGGAGTTCCGCCCCTACGTGGAGCGGCTCTACCAGACGCAGCGCACCCTGGTGAACCAGGTGCTCAACGACGCCAAGAAGAAGATTGCCGAGGGCGACGAAGCCGAGGGCGGCAAGCTCCTCCTGCGCGCCCACAAGGGTCTCCCGAAATACCAGCCGCTCATCAAGTTCCTCTCCGAGCCGGGCATGAAGGTGCTCCTCCAGAAGGCGGAGAACTACTACATGCAGGACAACGAGAAGGAGATGCCGGTGGTCACCGACCCGCTCTATTTCGTGATCAACGAGCAGCTGCACTCCGTGGACATGACCGACAAGGGCCACGAGGTGCTGGCGAAGGCCGTGGGCGAGGACGACTTCTTCGTCCTGCCGGACGTGGGCTCCCGCATCGCGGAGATCGAGCACTCCGAGGCGACCCTGCTGGAGAAGCAGCAGAAGAAGGATGAGCTCATGGCGGACTTCTCCACCAAGAGCGAGCGCGTGCACACGGTCATCCAGCTCCTGAAGGCCTACACCATGTTCGAGAAGGACGTGGACTACGTGATCATGGACGGCAAGATCAAGATCGTGGACGAGTCCACGGGCCGTATCATGGAGGGCCGCCGCTGGAGCGACGGTCTGCACCAGGCCGTCGAGGCCAAGGAGAACGTCAAGGTGGAAGGCGCCACGCAGACCTTCGCGACGATCACCCTGCAGAACTACTTCCGCATGTACCACAAGCTCGCCGGCATGACCGGTACGGCCGAGACCGAGGCGGGCGAGTTCTGGAGCATCTACAAGCTGGATGTGATGGTCATCCCGACCAACCGCCCGGTGATCCGCGACGACCAGAACGACTTGATTTACAAGACCAAGAAAGCGAAATACGCGGCCGTCATCGACCGCATCGTGGAGCTGTCGAACGCCGGCCGCCCGGTGCTCGTCGGTACGACGGACGTCGAGACCTCCGAGCTCCTCAGCCGCATGCTCCGGATGCGCGGCATCCGCCACAACGTGCTGAACGCCAAGGAGCACGCCCGTGAGGCCGAGATCGTGGCCCAGGCGGGCCAGACGTCGGCCGTGACCATCGCTACGAACATGGCCGGCCGTGGTACGGATATCAAGCTCTCCGACGACGTGAAGGCCGCGGGCGGCCTCGCGATCATCGGCACGGAGCGCCACGACTCCCGCCGCGTCGACCGCCAGCTGCGCGGCCGCGCCGGCCGTCAGGGCGACCCGGGTTCGTCCACCTTCTACATCTCCCTCGAGGACAAGCTGATGCGTCTGTTCGGCTCCGAGCGTATCGCCGGCATGGTCGACAAGATGGGCATGGCGGACGACGAGGCCCTCGAGAGCAAGATGCTTTCCAACGCCATCGAGAACGCGCAGAAGAAGGTCGAAGAGAACAACTTCGGCGTCCGCAAGCGCCTGCTCGAGTACGACGACGTGATGAACTATCAGCGTGAGGCCATCTACTCCCGCCGGCGCAACGCCATCAGCGGCGAGAAGATCGAGATCGACCTCCAGAATATGATGAAGGACACCGCCGCGATCTTCGTGGACAACAACAAGGGCCTTCCGTTCGAGGAGTTCGAGGTCTCGCTGATGGCCCAGCTCTCCATCGATTCCGGCCTGGACGAGGCCACCTACGAGAAGGCGAAACCCGCCGAGATCGAGGATCGGATCGTGGAGCACATGCAGGAGGTGTACCGCCGCAGGATGGATACCCTCGTGGAGCGCCTCTATCCGATCATCAAGGACGTCTACGAGAAGCAGGGCACGATGTACCAGAACATCGCCATCCCCATCTCCGACGGCCGCAAGCAGATGACCCTCTCGGTCAACCTCGAGCGCGCCTACAATTCAGAAGGCCGCGAGATCGCCAAGACCCTGAGCAAGAATATCATCCTCTACCAGATCGACGAGCACTGGAAGGAGCACCTCCGCGAGATGGACGACCTCAAGCAGAGCGTCCAGAACGCCTCCTACGAGCAGAAGGACCCGGTGGTGGTCTACAAGCTGGAGAGCTACAACCTCTTCGCCTCCATGCTCGAGACGCTCAATCAGGACGTCCTGTCCTTCCTCTTCAAGGCCTTCGTTCCGCTCCAGGACCGCCCGCAGCAGCCGCAGCGCGCCGTCCGTCCGCAGACCGACATGTCCCGCTACCAGGCCCGTCACAGCGACCTGAGCACCAACGGCGAGCAGAAAGCCAACGCGCCGGTCAAGGTGGACAAGCAGGTGGGCCGCAATGATCCCTGCCCGTGCGGCAGCGGCAAGAAGTATAAACAATGCCATGGCAAAGGCCTGGTCTAAAACCACATAATCATGAACATCCTATCTAACAGCAACAATAAGCCGGTCAAGCCCGCGGAGCAGAATGTGAACGACGTCAGCCGTATCTCCCTGGGCACGGCCATCCATGGAGACCTGGTCTCTCCCTCCGACATCCGCGTGGATGGTCAGGTGGACGGTACCCTTTTCTCCGACGGTAAGGTGGTGGTGGGCGAGTCTGCCCGCCTTTCCGGCAAGCTCTTCGGTACGATGGTCGACTTCTGGGGCAAGATGGACGGCGACGTGTTCGTCAGCGACACGCTGTCGCTCAAGAGCTCTTCCATCGTCAACGGCAACATCCATGTCCGCCGCATCCAGGTGGAGATGGGCGCGCAGATCAACGGTTCCTTCAAGATGATCACCGAGCAGGAGTACAACCAGCTCGCCAGCACGATGGTGAAGCGCCCGGCTCCGGCCCCCGCTCCGGCCCGGCATCCCGGCCGGCCTCCGAAGGCCGCCCCTGCTCCCGACCCGGAACCCAAGACGATTCCCGTTATCGAAATCGAAGAGTAGTCTTCCGACTAAAGAATATTCATCGACTGCTCGCGGATCTTCTCGAGCTCGTCCTTCATCCGGACGACGAGCTTCTGGATCTCGGCATGGTTGGCCTTCGAGCCGGTGGTGTTGATCTCCCGGCCCATCTCCTGGATGATGAAACCCAGCTTGCGGCCCGGACAGGCCTCGCCGTCAATCGTGTCCATGAAGTACTTGCAATGCTGGCGCAGACGGACCTTCTCCTCGTTGATGTCGAGCTTCTCCAGATAGAAGATCATCTCCTGCTCGAAGCGCTCCTTGTCCAGCTTGACCTGCAGCTCCTCGGCGGCCTTCAGGATGCGCTCGCGCACCGTCTGCAGGCGCTCGGCCTCGTGGCTCTCGACCTCGTCGTAGAGGCCGAGGATGGTCTTCACGCGGCCGGTCACGTCGGCGTAGAGCGCGGCGCCCTCGCGGCTGCGGAAGGCGTCCAGCGCCGCCAGCGCGTCCTGCAGCGCCGCGGCGACCTTCGGCCACTCCTCCTCGGGGATGGTCTCCTGCTTGCCGCCCTCGAACACGTCCGGGAAGCGGAGAATCGCCTCCAGGTACTCCTCCTTCGGCATCGCGATGCCGACCTTGCAGCCGATGGTGTGGATCTGGCGGAAGTAGTTCTCCACCAGCTCGGCGTCGATCTGGCGCGCGGCGGCGCCGGCCTTCGGCTCGAAGCTCAGCAAGAGGTCCACCGTGCCGCGCTGAAGCGCGTCGGCGAGGGTTTTGCGGACCTCCAGCTCCTTGTCCTTCGGCAGGAGGGAGGATTTGATATTGATGTCGCAGCTTTTGCCGTTCAGGGTGCGTATTTCGAGCGTGAGGCGCCCGGTGGAGAGCTCGGCAATGCCTTTGCCGTAGCCGGTCATGGACTTAATCATTTACAGGTTTCTTTTTTGCTTCGCAAATTTACGGATTTATTCGTAATTTTGCGCGTTCAAGAGAATAGAGACTTATGGAAGAGAACGAGAAGAAACTCAATTTCCTCGAGGAGATCATCGAAGACGACCTGAAGACCGGCAAGGTGCCGGCCATCCTGACCCGCTTCCCGCCGGAGCCGAACGGCTACCTGCACCTGGGTCACGCGAAATCCCTCTGCATCAACTTCGGTCTCGCCATGAAATATGGCGGCAAGACCAACCTCCGCTACGACGACACCAACCCCGTCAAGGAGGACACCGAATACGTGGACGCCATCAAGGAAGACATCCAGTGGCTGGGCTTCCAGTGGGAGAAGGAGTGCTACGCCTCCGACTACTTCGACCAGCTCTACGAGTGGGCAGAAGACCTGATCAAGCGCGGCCTCGCCTACGTCGACGACCAGACCCAGGAGGAAATCTCCAAGGGCCGCGGCACCGTGGACAAGCCGGGCGTCGAGAGCCCGTACCGCAACCGCAGCGTCGAGGAGAACCTGAAACTCTTCCGCGAGATGCGCGACGGCAAATACGCCGACGGCGAGAAGGTGCTCCGCGCCAAGATCGACATGGCGCACCCGAACATGATGATGCGCGACCCGCTGCTATACCGCATCAAGCACGCTTCGCACCACCGCACCGGCGACAAGTGGTGCATCTACCCGATGTACGACTTCACGCACGGCCAGTGCGACTCCATCGAGCACATCACGCACTCCATCTGCACGCTCGAATTCGACGTGCACCGTCCGCTCTACGACTGGTTCATCGAAACGCTCGGGATCTACCCGTCCCACCAATATGAATTCGCCCGCCTCAACCTCACCTACACGTTGATGAGCAAGCGCAAGCTGCTCGAGCTCGTGCAGAAGGGCCTCGTGGCCGGTTGGGACGATCCGCGTATGCCGACGCTCTGCGGCGTGCGCCGCCGCGGCTACACCCCCGACGCCCTCAAGATGTTCTGCGACAAGATCGGCGTCAGCAAGCGCGACCAGCTGATGGACATCCAGCTGCTGGAGTGGTGCGTGCGCCAGGACCTGAACGCCCGCTCGAACCGCTACATGGTGGTGCAGGACCCGCTGAAGGTGAAGCTCACCAACTGGCCGAAAGGCCTCGTGGAGTGGTACGACTGCCCGCTCAACCCGGCCGAGCCGGAGGGCGCGACCCGCAAGGTGCCCTTCACCGGCGAGCTCTGGATCGACCGCGCCGACTTCATGGAGGACGCGCCGAACAAGTTCTTCCGCCTCAAGCCGGACGGCGAGGTGCGCCTGAAGTACACCTATATCATCAAGTGCGAGAAGGTCGTCAAGGACGCCGCCGGCAACATCGTCGAGCTGGAGTGCACCTACGACCCGACCACCAAGCCGGGCGGCGGCGAGTGGCGCTCCGTCAAAGGCACGATCCACTGGGTTTCCTGCGCCCATGCGAAGGAGATCGAGCTGCGCAACTACGACCGCCTCTTCACCCTGGCCGACATGAGCCAGGTGCCTGAGGATAAGGACTATAAGGATTATCTGAACCCCGAATCCCTGGTGCTGGGCCGCGGTCTCGCGGAGCCCGCCCTGCTGGACGACGCCTCCGGCATCGCCGTGCAGTTCGAGCGTACCGGCTACTACGTGAAGGATCCGGATTCCACCCCGGAGAAGCCCGTCTTCAACAAGACCGTCTCCCTGAAGGATTCCTATAAGCCGGAGTAGTTTTTTGTTATTCCGAAAGTTCCAGCCAGCGCTCTTCGCGCTGGCTGATTTCGTTCATCAGCGTCTGGATGCGCTCGGAGGCGGCCTGGAGCTCGTTG
>JAGCDF010000033.1 GCA_017651225.1 Bacteroidales bacterium | reverse complement strand
CTCCTTGAACTTCTCCTCAGCGGTCTTCTTCTCGGCGTCCGTGCCGCTGACCCAGCGGTCCGGATGCCATTTGAGCGCGGCCTTGCGGTACGCGCCCTTGATATCGTCGGCCGAGGCTCCCTTCTGGAGCCCCAGGACCTCGTAGTAATCTCTTTTCTCTGCCATACGCTTACGCTCCCACGACTACCTTGGCATAGCGCAGGACCTTGCCGCCCAGCGTGTAGCCCGTCTGAATCACGTCGATCACCTTGCCCTTCAGCTCCTCGCTCGGCGCGGGGAACTGGGTCACGGCCTCGTGGAAGTCCGTGTCGAACGTCTCCCCCTTGGCCTCGATCCGGGCCAGACCCTGGGTCTTCAGGTAATCCATCAATTTGTTGTATATCAGCGCAGTGCCCTCCTTGGCCGCCTCGTCAGACGACTTGGAAAGCATCTCCATGGCCCGCTCGCAGTCGTCCAGCACCGGGAGAAGCCCCTCGATGGTCTTGGCCGACGCGGACGCGATCAGGTTCAGGCGGTCCTCCGAGCTGCGGCGCCGGAAGGTCTCGAATTCCGCCATCAGGCGGATGTAGCTGTCCTTTTCGGCCGCCAATTTGTCAGTCAGCTCGGCGACCTGCTGCTTCAGATCGACGCCCTTGCGCTCTTCTTTCTTCTGTTTCTTCTTGGGTTCCGCTGCCTGCGGAGCCTGTTTATCTTTGTTTTCTGCCATAATTCGAAGTTCTTTGCCCTTTGCTAAAGCAAAAGCTCTGCCAATGACAGAATGTCATGAACGCCAAATCTCCGAAATTATTCGTAACTTGCGTTTTGTATAACCAATTTGGACGAAATGAAAAAGATTCTCCTCTCCCTTGCGCTCTGCGCCCTTCTGCTGGGCGCCTGGAGCCAGCCGGTTTTCCAGCCTTCGGGCAAATCCGTCGCGGACATTCACGAGACCCGCACCGACGAGACCGTCGTCACGGCCGAAGCCGACATCAACAAAGACGGAATCAAAGACCTCGTCATCGCGCTGGACGGCTATTATTCCGGCAGCAACTTCGCCTTCTATTTCGGCGACAAAAACGGCGTCTATCGGCTCTTCCGCGAATACGAGACCGACCTGTACGGCAACAAGACCGGCATCACCGTCAACGACAAGGGCGTCGTACGCATCCAGTGCGACTATGAGGGCAACTCGGACATCTTCCTCTTCCGCTGGCAGGACGGCGACTTCCGCCTCATCGGCGGCAAGAAGGACCGCCACGCCTCCGAGCACTACGACGAATCCTACAACTACCTCACCGGCAAGATGATACGCACGGAAGGCGAAGGCGGCAGCCGCAAGGCCGTGACCACCGACATGCCCAAGCAGCCGGCCATCAATTTCGGCTGGATTCCCCTGTACTACGACATGCTGGGCTACCTCATCGAGGAGCAGGCCGAGGACGACTACAACCTTACCCCGGACGACATGCTCGCCATGGGCATCTTCCGCAACATGCAGGCGAACGAGATGCTCTTCTGGCACTTCTGCGACTGGGAGAATCCCTACCACGACCTGCATCCGGACGGGGATGAGGGGGAAGACTTCTGGTACGCCGATGACGAGCACATGAGCCCCGGCAGCTACAACGCCTGGTCCTCGCTGTCCATCCAGAAACTGGCGGACGGCAGCTACACCATCGACCTGACCGAGTCCTTCTACGACCGCAGCTACGAAGCCCTCTTCGACGAGGACATGTCCAACATCGACGAGGTCATGGAGGAGCATGAGACCGAAGAAGAAATCACCCGGTCCCGCTGGATCTTCAAGGACGGCCAGTTCATCCCGCAGGAGATTCCCGAGCCCGTGGGTTAGTGATTATAAAATCACTATATTTGTAAGTATGAACCACAATCCCCTATCCGAAGAAAGTCGGGAGCAGAAGCTCCAGTCGCCCGAACAGATCGGCAGCACCCTCAAGGTGACGGCGCTGCCCACGTACATCCTGGCCGTCACGGCGCTCCTGCTGATGGGCGCCTTCTTCGTCTGGGGTTTCCTGGGAAGCGTCTCGGACAAGGCGTATTACAGCGGTGTCGTCTTTCCGCGGGAAGGCACGGCGGATGTCTCGCTGCCCAACCGGGGCATGGTCCGCACCATGTTCCTGCACAGCGGCGACCACGTGAGCAAAGGTCAGACCGTGGCTCTCATCTCCGTGAACGACAGCTACAGCATCCTGACCAGCACCGTCGAGGGCACCGTCATCAGCACCAAGGTGGACAACGAGTCCTTCGAAGCCTTCGAGCCCATCATCAGCGTGGTAAGCGGTGACGCCGCCGAAACGCAGCTCGCCATGCTCATCGCCTACATCGACAACGCCGGCCAGCGCGACCTCCGCGAAGGGATGATGGCCCAGGTGTGGCCGGAAGACGAGAAGCGGGATGAAATCGGTTACGTGAAAGGCCGGGTGGTGCGCATCGACCGCTATCCCGTGTCCGAAAGCGAAGTCCGCCAGACCCTCAAGAACGAGGAAATGGCCAATCGCCTGCTCTCCTCCGGGGACATGATGTACCAGGTGCAGATCGAGCTGCTGCCCTCCCCGGACAATCCCACCCAATACGACTGGTCCTTCGGCGAGCCGGAGGATGTCAACCTGAATGTCGGCACCTATTGCTCCGTGATGAGCGAAACCCGGCGCCGCAGCATGTTCCGCTATCTGTTTGAGTCCGTGAGAACGCGCTTCCGGGGCGCCAAACTCCGCGTCGAATGAGTAAAAAGAAAGGCTCCAAGTCCACGGCGGCGCTCATCCGCCATTTCATGCGGGGATGCATGGCCTTCTACTGGGTCACGTTCCTGCTGTACTTCGTGGACATTGTCGCCTACCTGCTGGCGCCTTTCTTCCAACAAGTCTATACCGACAACATCATCACCCGCAAGAACCCCGAGTGGTTCGGGCCCCTGATGTTCTTCTACATCCTGTTGTTCGTGCTGGAACTGGGGGTATGGATGTCCATGAACCTCCTCCGCAGACGGCATTTTACCAAAATGGGACTCGTCAGCTCGTCCCGTTTTGTCCTGAACATCCTGAAACTGCCCATGCTGTTGCTGGACCGCTTCTCGTCCGGCGAGCTGGTGGCGCGCTACTCCAGCATCCCCAGCATCACCCGTACGATGGACCAGTTCTCCATCGGCCTCATTTTCGTCGTGCAATCCCTCATCAGCGCCGCACTGCTGATGATGTACAGCTGGAAACTGGGCCTGGTCGTGCTGGTGTCCATGTCCCTGCTCGTGCTTGTGATGCAGGTCACGGCCGACAGCATGAAAAAGAAGGCCAAGGGCACGGAAGTGACCGACGCCCAGCTGCAGGGAATCACCATGACGGGCATCAAGAACATGGAGACCATCAAGTCCATGGGTGGAGAGCGCACCTTCTACAGCAAGTGGGAGGCTTCCTTTGTCCAGGCCCTCAACGTGCGGGTCCAGTCCACCATGAGCAATATGGGCACCGGCTCCCTGCCGCTGCTGGTCCTGCACCTGAGCAACGCCCTCATCTTGATCCTGGGTGCCTGGTACATCCTGCAGGGAGAGCTGACGCCGGGTATGCTGCTGGCTTCCCAGGCGCTGGCCGCCAGCATCATCTACCCGATCAACTCGGCGGTCAAGTCCACCCAGAGCGTCTACCGGAGCCAGGCCGCCATGGAGCGCCTGGAAGAGGTGGAAGAGGCCTGCGAGGGACGCTGTCTGGAGCTGTCCAGCCTGGAGACGCTTCCGGAGCACCCCAAGCTCCGGGGAGATGTGGAATTGAGAAACGTCACCTTCGGCTACGACCGCAGCCTTCCCCCGGTCCTCAAGAATTTCTCCCTGAAGATCCCGGCGGGACAACGAATCGCCTTCGTGGGCTTCTCGGGCTGCGGCAAGAGCACCATCGCCAAACTGATCTCCGGGCTCTACGAGCCGTGGGAGGGTGAAGTACTCCTCGACGGCGTGCCCGTGCAGCAGGTCAACCGCGCCGTCAGGATCAATTCCCTGTCGGTGGTCAACCAGGACATTACGCTCTTCGAAGGCACCATCGAGGACAACCTGAAAATGTGGGACGAGTCCATCGAGGACTTCGCCATGGTGATGGCGGCCCACGACGCCCAGATCCACGAAGAGATCGCCGAGCGCCCCGGGGCCTACCAGTCCCGGCTGAGCGAGAACGGCAAGAACTTCAGCGGCGGCCAGCGCCAGCGCATGGAGATCGCCACCGCCCTCGCGAAAGATCCTTCCATCCTCATCATGGATGAAGGCACCTCGGCCCTGGATCCCAAGACCGAGGAGAAGGTGATGCAGCATATCGCCAACCTGGGCATCACCCTGATCATGATCGCCCATCGCCTGAGCACCATCCGGGACTGCGACTGCATCTACGTGATGGAGAAGGGACAGATCCAGCAGCAAGGCACCCACGCGGAGCTGATGCAGCAGGAAGGCCTGTACAGTGAATTAATGAAATACGCCTGACCTATGAACAATCTATTCTTTGAGCAATTGGTCCAGCGTATTGAAGGCGACCGCAAGGCGATGAACCAGGCGGCCGACCTCTTCCGGGGCATGATCGACCGCAAGGTGTGGAAGAAGCTCACGCTGAAGCGGGAAATCCCGGAGAGCCTCGACGAACTGGAAGAGACCTTCTACCGACAGCAGATCTTCTTCCGGCAGATTCAGCTGGAAGGCAAATGGTGGACGCGCTGCTCGGGCAAGGTGCTGGCGTTCTCGGCCGAGGACGACACGCCGGTCCTGCTCGCCCCCGGTTTTGCCGACTACACCTTCGTCGATCCCAAGACGGGGCATCGCTGCAACGCCCGTAAGCACACGGATCTTCTCAAGAAGGAAGCCTTCGCCCTGTCCTACCCCCTGCCTCAGGAGAAGCTCACCATCAGCTCCCTCATCGGGCACGCCCTGCGGCAGCTGAGCGTGTACGACGGCGTCTGCGCCCTGCTGGCCTGCCTGGGCGTGGTGCTGCTCACGATGTTCACCCCGTATGCGTGCAAGCTGTTGTTCGACGAAGTCATCCCTTCGGGCGACGCCGCCCAGATCGCGCCCATCGCCGTGCTCCTCTTCAGCGCCGCGGCCGGACTGGTCATGGTGCAGATGACCCGCAACTACCTGGTCGTCCGCATGAAGGACAAGACGGAATATGCCATGCAGTCTTCGCTGATGACCCGCCTGCTCTCCCTGCCCGCCGGCTTCTTCAAGAACTACTCCCCGGGAGAGCTGTCCAACCGCGTCCTGTCCGTGGTCCGCTTCTCCACGCAGCTCACCGAAGACATGCTTTCCACCATCCTGACCCTGCTGTTCACGGTGATGCTGTTCCTGCAGTTCTTCACCTACGGCGGTCCGCTGCTCTGGACGGGCATCCTGGTGATGGTGCTGTACATGATCACCATCTACGTCCAATACTCCTGCCGCAAGAAGGTGCAGGACCAGGCCAACATGCACGCGTCCAAGCTGACGGGACTCATCTACAACCTGGCGGTCGGGGCGCAGAAAATCCGCACCAACGGGGCGGAAATCCGGGCGTTCCGCCACTGGGCCGAGGCCTACGAGCCGTCCGATCCCGACGGCAGCCGCTACCCGGCGCTGTTCAACTACAGCAACTCCATCAGCTACAACTTCCGCATGGTCCCCCTGATCGTGACCATGCTGGCCGCCTGGCACTACGGTCTGGGCCTGTCGGATTACATCGCTTACTGCAGCGTCCTCGCCATCGCCACCGAAGCCATCCAGAACTTCCAGCGGATCACGAAGGTCCTGGCCCAGCTGGCGCCGGAGATCAAGCTGTGCCGTCCCATCCTGGAAGCCCAGCCGGAAACGGACGAGGGCTCCGTATTCCTCAATGACGTGAGCGGCAACATCGACATCCGCGGCCTGAAGTTCCGCTACAACGACGACATGCCCTACATTTTCAACAACCTGAACCTGCACATCAACGCCGGAGACTATGTGGCGTTCGTGGGGCCTTCGGGTTGCGGCAAATCCACCCTGGTGCGCCTGATGCTGGGATTCGAGCAAGCCGAGAGCGGCTCCATCTTCTACGACGAGCACAACCTCGACGACATCAACAAACCCAGCCTGCGGCGCTTCTGCATCAGCATCTGCCTGCAGGACGGACAGCTTGTCGAAGGCACCATCCGCGACAACATCCTGTTCGGTAACGGCAACTACACCGACGAGGAAGTGTGGGAGGCTGCAAGAAATGCAGCCCTGGACAAGGACATCGAGGCCATGCCGCGCGGACTGGACACCCCCATTTCCGCCGACGGGCAGGGCGTGTCCGGCGGACAGCGCCAGCGTATCATCATCGCCCGCGCCCTGATCCGCAAGCCCAGTATCTTCTTCCTCGACGAAGCGACCTCGGCCCTGGACAACATCAGTCAGCACATCATCACCGAGAATTTGAAGAGGATGCACTGCACCCGCATCACCATCGCGCACCGCATGAGCACCATCCGCGAGTGCAACCGCATCATCGTCCTGGGCGACGGCAAGGTAGCCGAAGACGGCAGCTACGACGAGCTGCTGGCCAAGGGCGGCCTCTTCACGGACATCATCAAACGGCAGACGGTATGAGAAAACGCTTGATCGGACTTCTTCTTTTGTGCGGCCTGCCGCTGCTCAGCCAGGCCCAGAGCCTGGACGAAATCATCCGGATCGCCCAGGACAGCACGCTGACGGCCTTCCAGAGCCGCTACGAATACGAGTTCCAGATCCAGAAGAACGCGCAGTTCGAGGCGCTCCGCAAGCCGCAGTTGGAGCTGCGCGTCGCGCCCAACTACCAGCGGATGATCAATGACATCACCCGCGACTACGTCTACCTGCGCAATTACAATCGCTTCTCCACGGCAGCCCAGCTGAAGCTCACGCAGAAGGTGCTGGGCCTGGGCGGCGAGGCCTACGTGGGCAGCCAGGTCCTGTGGAGCGAATACTTCAACGGCGACCAGGCCGGCCGCCTCCGCGACTTCATCGCCACCCCGCTCATCGCGGGCTACCAGCAGTCGCTGCTGGGCTACAATCCCTACCGCTGGGAGAAGGCGGCCGAAGACCAGCGGCTCGAGGCGGCGCGCCGGCAGCTGCGCTACGACCTGCACCGGATTGCCGAGGAGGCCACCCGGCGCTTCTTCCGCCTGGCCTGCGCCCAGGGCATGCTGGACATGTGCGAGCGCAACAAGCAGACGGCCGACACGCTCTACGCCATCGCCAGGGAGAAGGCCAGCATCGCCATTGTCACGCTGGCCGAGCTCCGCTCGCTGGAGCTGCAGCGCCTGAACGCCGCCAACGCCCTGCTCAGCGCCCGCAACGAGGAGCATCTGGCGCGCGAATCCCTGGCGGCCTACCTCCGCACGCCGGTCCTTCCGGCCGGCAGCCGGCTCGCCGTACCCACCGCTACCGACCAGGTCCTCCTGACGGATGACGAGGCCCTGATGATGGCCCGCGCCAACAGCGCGGCCCTCCAGCAGCAACAGGTCGCCCTCACCGAGGCCCGCCACCAGCAGGAGAAGACCCGCAAGGAGCAAGGCGTGAAAGTGGGCTTCGGCCTCGATCTGGGCATGCAGCAGCTGGGCAGCACCTTCGTCGGCGCCTACCAGCATCCCCAGCTCTACATGGTCGGGACCGTCACCCTCAGCGTGCCGCTGATGGACCACGGCGCCGCCCGGAAGGGCCACGCCGCGGCCGCCGCCTGGACCTCCCGCGAGGAAATGGCATTGCAGGAAGTCGACCGCGCCCTCGCCGAGGACGTCCACACCACGCTCGACAACCTGCGCTCGCACCGGCAGCTGCTCGCTCACACCGCCGAGGCCGTGGCGATGGCCGACGAGGTCTTCGAGCTCACGGCCGAGAACTACGCCAACGGCCTCTGCGACATCAACACCTACTCGCTCGCGCAGAACCGGCGCGACGAGGCCTACAACCAACACCTTACGGCGTTGGCCGGCTACTGGACCACGTATTATCACTTGCTAACCCTGACGCAGCATGAATAGACATATCGCATCCTTCACCCTGCTGCTGGCCCTGGCCGCCTGCCAGTCCCGCCAGCCGGCCGCCCTCCCGGCTCCCGAACCCGCTCCCGCCCCGGAGCAGGAGGCCGTGGCGGCCAAGCCCGGTCAGAATCTGCAGCAGACCATCGCCGCAGAAGGATTCTCCAGCAAAGGAACGATCGAGGCCATCTACGAGGTCCCGGTCTACAGCCGGATCAACGAGCAGATCGTGCAGTTCGATATCGAACTGGGCCAGCGGATCCGCAAGGGGCAGGTGGTCGCCCGGCTCAGCCAGGATGTCCTCAGGGACCGCATCGCCCGCGGCCAGGCCGAGCTGGAGCGCGCCGAGTTCCAGTACCAGGCCATCCTGATGGGACAGGGCTACAAGCGCAACGAGCTGGAGCAGGCGCCGGAGGAAATCCGCCGGCAGGCCCGCGTCAACAGCGGCTACAACACCGCACAGGCCGCCCTGCAGCAACTGGAGCACGAACTCACCTACTGTACTGTCACCGCGCCCATCACGGGCGCCGTGAGCCGGGTCGAGTCCACGCTCTACAGCGCGGCGGTGCCCGGCGTGGCGCTCTTCTATATCGTTGACACCGAGCACCTGAAGGTTTGCTTCGACGTGTTGGAGAACGAGCTGCCCCGCTTCCAGGCGGGCACGCCCATCCAGGTGATTTCCATCGCCTATCCGAACGAAGTCCACAAGGCCACCGTGTCGGCCATCAGCCCCGTGGTGGAGAAGAACGGCATGGTGCACCTCGAAGCCACCCTCACCCCGCATCCCCACCTGATGCCGGGCATGACGGCCATCGTCTCGCGGTAGGACATACACAAAGAAAAAAGCCCTCTGAGAATTCTCAGGGGGCTTTTTCGTGACTCCAACAGGACTCAAACCTGTAACCTTTTGATCCGTAGTCAAATGCTCTATTCAATTGAGCTATGGAGCCATAGGCAACCGGCGCGAGGCCGGTCTATCTTACTCTGCCGGAGCGTCTTTCACGACACGCTTGGCTTCCTTGATGCGAGCCTTCTTACCAGAGAGGTTGCGGAGGTAGAAGATACGTGCGCGACGGACTTTACCGACTTTGTTCAGTTCAATCTTGTCAATGGCCGGAGACTCGTAAGGGAAGATTCTCTCGACACCGACACCGTTGGAAACTTTCCGGATGGTGAAGGTCTTCGTGTACGGGGTGGAACCACAAATCTGGATCACCACGCCGCGGAAGCTCTGGAGTCTCTCCTTGTCGCCTTCCTTGATCCGGTACGTCACCGTGATGGTGTCGCCGGCTTTGAACTGCGGGTAGGAGGCAGCTTTGTTCTCGGAGAACGACTGCTCTACTAAGTTAATCAAATCCATAATATGTCAATGATATTGGAAGAGGCAGCGTCATCAAACCGTTCGAAGAGAGGCTGCTTTCTTTTCGGACTGCAAATATAGTCACTTTTCGGATACCTGCAAAATTTTTCTGCAAATATTTAAATGTTCCGCTGGTCGTCGTCGGCGTTGATCCCGAGGGATGCGAGCTGCTTCAGGAAAGCGTCCTCAAAACCGCGTTCGGCGATCCTGCGGGACATATTGAGCACCAGGCTGTCGCCGTAGCCGACGCAGGCGGAGGCGCCGGAATTGCCCCGCTGGCGACCGAGGATGAAGTCGATGTCGCGCACGTACGGGCGCATCGCCTCCGGCAGCTCGATCCGGCCCAGATTGGACAGGGTGTGCGAGCAGTAGCGGTCCCCTTTCAGCTTGAAGATGATGTCGATGATGGGCTTTTTGAGCACGCGCGGGATGCAGTTGATGGCGAAGTTGTCCTCCAGCTCCACGTTCTTCGCGACCTTGGGCTCCAGCTCGCTCGCCATCGAGTACAGGCGCTTCTGCGCGCGGACGATGCCGAGGATCTGGTTGAAGTCATATTCCCCGTTGCGCACATCCACGCCCAGCACCACGTAGGAGGAGAAGTTGCGCAGCGTGCGGCCGCCGAAGATCTTGCGCAGGTCCACCGGCACGTTGACCTTGAGGACGGAGCGACGGCGGAACGGGTCCTTGCGGCGGACGTCCTGCAGGGCGGCCACCATCGCGGCCGTGAGCAGCTCCGTCACGGTGACGTCGCGGCGCTTTGCCTCGGCGTGCACCTGCGCCATCGGCAGCTTGACGCGCACGTCGCGCAGCACCTTGTGCGGGAGCACGCGGCCGCGCAGGTGGTAGGCGGCGTCGTTCTGTTCGAGCGCGCCGTGCTTGCCGCTGAAGTCGTCGAAGGAGTCGGCGAGCTCGGAGGCACTGGGCGCGTCCGACGGGTCCAGGATGCGGCCGCCGTACTCCGGCGTGATCCCGTAGCGCAGGCGGAGGTACTCAGCGGTCAGCGTGAGCAGGAAGGTCATGCCGCCGTTGCCGTCCGTCAGGACGTGGAAGATGTCCTGCACGATGCGGCAGCCGTCCGCGGACACGCGGAAGAGGAAACCGTCGTTGCCGGCGATGCTGAACTGGTGCAGCTGCTGGAAGGGCAGCACGCGCACCGGGCGGTCCAGCTTGCGCAGGTACCACCACAGGGCGCCGCCCGTGAGGGTGTAGCCGAAGGTGGGGATGCGGGAGACGGTGTTCTCCAGCGCCTGCTGGAGGATCTCCCCATCCACGGGCTCGGCGAGCGTCACGGACATGCGGTAGAGCGAAGCGTATTTCTTCGAAAGACTGGCGGGATATATGAACGAGGCGTTGTCGAGCCTCAACAGTTTCTGCTGTGTCATGGCAAAATCGTTTGGTTTTCGAAGGCAAAGTTATGGGTACGCGACGCGTCCGCAAAAGCTTTCTGACCGAAACCCCTCAAAAGGTGACGAACAGCCCGTTTGGCGGAGAATTCAGAAGAATTTAGGGACGAAAATCTTTGTTTTGAAGTTTTGTCCCATGCCGATTCGGGACGAAATTACGCACTTATCAACCACTTTCGCGCATGTTGGAATGGCATGTTGATAACTTTTTTCGGGAAAGCGATTCAGATATGGAAATAATTTCTATTTTTGCGCGAAATTAAAAAGCACGACTATGTATTGGACACTCGAACTTGCCAGCGCTCTGGACGATGCTCCGTGGCCTGCGACCAAAGAAGAATTGATAGATTATGCGAACCGTTCCGGTGCCCCGGAAGAGGTGATTGAGAACCTGGAAGAGCTCGAAGAGGAAGGCGAGATCTACGAGACCATCGAAGACATCTGGCCCGACTACCCTACCAAAGAAGACTTCTTCTTCAACGAGGAGGAATATTAACTGATTGATTATCGATTAGTTATAAGAAAGCCCGTAGTTTTTGCTACGGGTTTTCTTTGTTCTTATGACGAGACTAAGCCGGATTGTCGATATCGTTACACAGGAGCCAGTCTTTTTTATAAAAGTGCAATAACCGACGGTTTTTGGCCAATCAAACTGCGCTAACTCGACAAAAACGACCCAGTAAAGTGCGATAAATCTTGGGCTATGACGCGGGTGACCTCAGGAGCTTCAACTACTATTGGCTTCTTCGAAACAAAGGAAGAGCTGGCAAACTGGATAAAAACCGAAGAGGGAGTTGACTAGATGAAAGACTATTGAATTTCAAAATATTATTTGTATTTTTGCACTGTTATATGTTGTATGTATAATAGTGCAATTTATATATGGAGAAAGTAACAGTCGCAGGCATTCCCATTCCATTGAGGGCATGGTCAAGGAATGAAAAGAAAGGGCTTCCCGTCATTTATTCCTACAGCTACCGCTTCTATGACTTCACTTTCAAAGGGAGTCAGATGATTCTGTTGGAGCCAGGCAAAGAGCATTCTACCCCGACCACCTGTAAAAAAACGGCCGCTCGCATAGAAGAGCAGTTCGGCCGCCCGGTTGTATTTTACTTTGAAAATCTTTTGTATTACCAGCGGAAGCGTTTGGTGGAGCACGGAGTCTATTATATCTCAGGGGGAAGAGATGCTTTCCTCCCCATGCTGATGGCGTCTCCGGTGAAAAAGAAAAAAGCATCGGCCAAGCTTTCGGCCTCCGCTCAGTATCTGCTCATGTTCCACCTCCAGGGCGAACCTCTTGAACATAGGCCTATTCAAGAATTGGCAGAAGCACTTCCTTACTCTTATGTGAGCATTGCCAAGGCTGTCCAGAACCTGGAAGAACTTGGGCTATGCCGATGCGAGCGGGATTCGGCCGGAAGCAAATCCATTGACTTTGGGTTGGCGGGAAAAGACTTGTGGGAAAAAGCAAAGCCCTTTATGGCGTCCCCGGTCAAAGAGCGCTTCTACTGCACCGGGCTGCCTGATGGAAGCTTTCCCGCCTCCGGAATATCGGCCCTTTCGATGTATTCCCATCTGGCTCCGGACCTGGAACAGACGATTGCCGCTTATGCAAAGGAGTGGAAGAAAGAGCAGTTTGAGAACCTGAACACGTTTGAGGGGCCGTACATCGTGGAATTTTGGAGATATCCTGCCATCGGCAGTAAGAGCGTGGACAAATTATCGCTATATTTGAGCTTGGAGAATGACCCGGATCCCCGGGTCGAAAAAGAACTTGGATTTGTATTTGAGAGCGTATGGAAGTAATAGTAAGTGGAATTAACGCTTTCAGGGAGGCATTTGCGCCCTTTGCCGATTCTTTCATCGTAATTGGCGGCAGCGCTTGCAGGGCTGTCATCCCCGAGGGTGACATCAGGCCTAGGAAGACGACAGACATTGATATGGTATTGGTACCGCAGGAATTGTCTGCGGGTTTTGTCGCCACATTCTGGAGATTTATCAAGGATGGCGGCTACAAGTTCGCCTCCAGAAAGAACAAGGACGGTGACAAACGCTATGTGTTTTACAGTTTTGTAGAAGGAAAGGAAGGATATCCAGACCAGATTGAACTTCTTTCCAAGCCCGATGAGAGCATCGGAACACCAGCGGAGCATCATATCGAGTACATCGATACTGGCGAAGATTATTCACACTTGTCGGCCATTATTCTGGACAGGAACTACTATGATTATCTGACGGCTCACTTCGAGGTGGTTGACGGAATCCGTTATGCATCTGCCGATGCACTGGTCTGCCTAAAAGCGCTGGCATACCTGAATCTTCTTTCCGACAAAAAAACCGGGAAGAGAGTGAATGCTGATGACATCAAGAAGCACCGTAGAGATGTCATTATGGCAGCCGCTTATCTGCCCGCCGGTGAGCAGTATAAGGTGGGAGAAAGTATCCGGAAGATGCTGGATGAATTCCTCCTTGCCGTGGAAGAAGCTTCTGTCAGGCAGTCGCTCAAGGGCTCTCTGGGCATTGACGACATTGTGTTGGATGGCGTTCTTGGGGTTTTGAGAGAAGGTTTCGTGTTATGAGAATCCAGTTTGCATCCGACCTCCATCTGGAGTTCGCCGACAACTGGCGCTATCTTAAGCAGCACCCGCTCGAGAAGGCAGGTGATGTGCTTGTGTTGGCCGGGGACATCGGTTATCTGGGCGATGACAATTACTCCAAACATCCTTTCTGGGACTTGGTAGCCGGACAGTTTGAACAGGTGCTGGTTGTCCCCGGCAACCATGAATTCTATAAGTACTACGACATTGCGACGCTTCAGGACGGAGAACTGTTGGAGATTAGGCCTAATGTAAAGGTTTACTACAACGCTGTTGTGACGCTGGAAGATGTGGACATGATTCTTTCCACGATGTGGGCGCACATTCCTTTGCAGGATGCCTTTGTCACAGAGTCCGGTGTGACGGACTTCCACAGGATTCAGTACAAGGGTGAGCCGCTTACCTTCGAGCAATTCAATAACGAGCACAAGCGATGCATGGATTTCCTGCGTGAGGCGTGTTCTTCGGCCAAGGCTCCTCACAGGGTGGTTGTGACCCATCATGTGCCGTCGTTTTTCCTTTCATCTCCAGACTTCAAGGGTAGCCGGATCAACGGGGCCTTTACGGCCGAAGAGTACGACTTCGTGGAGAGTAGCGGGGCAGACTATTGGGTTTATGGACACTCTCACAGAAATATTGACGGCGTGATTGGCAGGACGCAGTGCCTTTCCAATCAACTTGGCTATGTGTTCTCCGGCGAACATCACGCGTTCAATTCATCAAGGCATATCATATTATAAGATAATGATTGAACTTCTATAGGATAGTTCTCGAAAGAGGAAGAATATTAAACTGATATAATGACTTATGAAAAAAGCCGTGGGACGACCCACGGCTTTTTTCATGCCATGCTCTATTATTAAAAGATGATTTCGATCCGTGCGGTCTCGCCTGCCTTGAACGTGTACTGGACATGGTCGCCGTCCTTGGCCAGCTCCTTGCCATTCACCAGGATGCGGCAGCCTTCCCGGCGGTTGCGGAGCGTCAGGGTCTGGGCCTGGTTGGAGGTGATGGAGGCACGGATACCTTTCTCGTCCCAGTCCATATGGTTCAGCTTGGCGAAGGTGTACAGCCAGACGCCGTCAATGGAACCTTGCATCAGGTTGGCGGGCATGGTCGGCAGGAATTCCACCGTGCCGGGCTCGCTGAAGACACACATCTCCACCAGGAACGCCGGGACGGCGCCTGTCAGATCCGGGAACACGCCCCGATAGGGGAAGTGGCTGGTCTGTAGCGTACGGCGGACGAAGCCGTGGTTGAGCAGCTGGCTCAGGTTCTGCACGGCTTCTTCCATATCCTTCAGGCGGATGGCCGTG
>JAGCDF010000032.1 GCA_017651225.1 Bacteroidales bacterium | reverse complement strand
CGCGCGCTTCGACGGCTCGCGCGGCCCCGACGAACTGCTCGAGGAGCGGCGCCAGTTCGGCTTCCCGCCCTACACGCGGCTCGTCGAAGTGCGGCGCCAGGGCAGCGGTGAGGTGCTCGCGCGCCACTTCCTGGCGCGCGACCGCGAACTCGCCGCCCGCAAGGCCGCCCTCCTCGACACCCTCGCCCGGGGCACCTACCCGGACGTCGACCCCATAGACTGAAAAATGAAAAAGGCCCGCCTGATGGCGAGCCTCTTTGGTACTGGGTAGGAGAATCGAACTCCTATTGCGAGATTGAGAATCTCGAGTACTAACCGTTATACGAACCCAGCGTTTGGGACTGCAAAGATACGCAGATTTTTGAATTCCCCAAATTTTTTCTCGTACTCGGCGAAAAAATTATTTCATCCGGTACGGCGCGTCGTCGTAGAGAATGTAGCGCTTGGCCTTGCGGATCCACTTCTGCTCCTCCAGTTTGACGTGCTCCTGGACCACGTCGAAGGTCAGGCGCCCGCGCAGGTACTCCTCGATCACGGGATCCGCCACTTTCACAAACAGCGAATCGAACAACTCAAACTGCGAATAGCGCTCCGCCAGGAAGCGCATCAGCTGGAGCGTGTGCAGCAGCGAATGGTACTGCACGCCCGGCTGGAGCATGATCTGGTAGCCGTAGCAGCGCTCGCCGGCGTAGCGGCCGGCGGCCGGCGTGAAGGAGCACGGGCGCATCATCACGCCGGGCGGCGTGGGCAGGAAGCGCACGTCGCCGCTCTTGATGAAGGGCGCGCCGAAGTACTCGTACGGCCGGGCCGTGCCGATGGCCGGAGTGATGGAGGTGTTGTTCCAGAGGCCGCCGCCGGGATACATCTCGCAGGTGAACATCCCCGGGATGTCGGAGGCCGGCGCGATGGTCCAGGGCAGAAGGTCCTTGCCCACGTCGGAGACGAAGGCGGAGATGATGTGCAGGGGGAACTTCGCCCCGATCTCGCTGCAATACAGGTGGCACAGCTCGCCGAGCGTGAGGCCGTGGCGGTGCGCCACCTTGGGCGTCCAGATGTCGGACTCCACGGCGGGCATCGTCCCCTCGACCACGCGGCCGGCGGGGTTGATGTGGTCTATGATGAAAACGGAAGGGCTCTCGTCCATGCGCGCGCACATCGACAGCAGGCGCATCACGTCGCGGGTGTAGTTGAAGTAGCGCGTGCCCACGTCCTGGATCTCCACCACCACGGCGTCCAGCCCCTCCAGCTCGTCGGCGGAGAAGTCGATGTGGTTGGTGTCGGGCGTCAGCTCGGTGTCGCGCGGGGAGAAGATGCGCTCCAGGTTCCCGCGTTCGCGGAAAATGTCATACAGGTAGCGCCCGCGCGAGGGATCCCAGCAGTTCTGCGTGCAGAAGCACGCGACGCGGCCCTCGCGCAGGCTCCTGTCGAGCTGCTCGTCGATCGGCGTGGTGCGGAAGGAGAACATAGGCTAGGCGCCGATGATGCGCTTCGCCAGCGCGATGACTTCCTCGCCGAGGCGCTGCGCCTCCTCCTCGGTCTGCGCCTCGGAGTAGATGCGGATGATCGGCTCGGTGTTGGACTTGCGCAGGTGCACCCAGGTCTTGTTCGCCTCGAAGTCGATCTTGACGCCGTCGATGGTGTTCACCTTCTCGTTCTTGAACTGCTCCTTCATCGCGTCGAGGATGCGGTCGATCATGGCCGCGTCGCTCAGGTCGATGCGGTTCTTGGCGATGAAGTACGGCGGGAGCGTGGCCTTGTAGGCGCTGACGCTCAGGCCCTTGTGGGCCAGGTGGCTGAGGAAGAGGGCCACGCCCACCATGGCGTCGCGGCCGCAGTGGCTGGCGGGATAGATCACGCCACCGTTGCCTTCGCCGCCGATCAGCGCGTTCACGGCGTGCATCTTCGTGGTCACGTTCACCTCGCCCACCGCGGCGGCGTAGTAGGTGCCGCCGTGGGCCTCCGTCACGTCGCGCAGCGCGCGGCTGGAGCTGAGGTTGGAAACCGTATTGCGCGGGGTCACGCCCGCCTTCTCCGCCCGCTCGAGCAGATAGTCGGCCACGGCCACGAGGGTGTATTCTTCGACGAAGGGCTTGCCGTCCTCGCAGATGAAGGCGAGGCGGTCCACGTCAGGGTCGACGCTGATGCCCAGGTCCGCCTTCTCGCGGACCACGGTGTTGCTGAGCTCCTCGAGGTTCTTCGGCAGCGGCTCGGGGTTGTGGGCGAAATCGCCCGTGGGCTCGCCGTTGAGGGTGATGCACGCCACGCCGAGGCGCTCCAGCAGGCGCGGCATGATGATGCCGCCCACGGAGTTGATGGCGTCGAGCACCACCTTGAAGCCGGCCTTGCGGACCGCTTCCGCGTCAACGGCCTCCAGGGCCAGGACGGCGTCGATGTGCTCGTCGGTGAAGTCGTGCTCCTCGATGCTGCCCAGCTCGTCGACCGGGGCGAAGTCGAAGTCGCCCGTCTCCGCGAGGTCCAGGATGGCCTGGCCTTCGGCCGCGGTGAGGAATTCGCCGTGCTCGTTGAGCAGCTTGAGGGCGTTCCACTGGCGCGGGTTGTGGCTGGCGGTCAGGATGATGCCGCCGTCCGCTCCGGCAAAGCCGACGGCCAGCTCCGTGGTCGGGGTGGAGGCGAAGCCGCACTTCACCACGTCCACGCCGCAGGCCACGAGGGTGCCGCAGACGAGCTGCTCGACCATCGCGCCGCTGATGCGCGCGTCGCGGCCGACGACCACCTTGTAACGCTTGCCGTTGTTCGGGTTGGGCTTGCGCACCTTCAGGCACGCACAGTATGCATAGGTAAACTTAACGATATCGACGGGGGTCAGGGCCTCGCCGGGGGCACCGCCGATGGTGCCGCGGATGCCGGAAATGGATTTTATCAGTGTCATAGTTTGCAAAATTACGAAAATAATTCTTATCTTTGCGCCCGATTCAAAAAACACTAGTGTAATGAAAAAAGGAATCCATCCCGAAACCTACCGTCTTGTAGCTTTCAAGGATATGTCAAACGAGGACGTGTTCATCACCCGCTCCTGCGCTACCAGCAAGGAGAACATCACCATTGACGGTGT
>JAGCDF010000004.1 GCA_017651225.1 Bacteroidales bacterium | reverse complement strand
GGCGCCGCGCGGCGCGCAGGCGAGTACGGCGTCGATGAAGGCGCCCTCGGCGGCGTTCTCCCCCGCCTCCAGACGCTTCTCGGCCTCTTCCGGCTTGATGCCGCGCAGGTCCACCGCGAAGCGGCGGCTGTTGGCCAGGCCCATGATGCGGATGGAGCGGCCGCGGCGCGCCGCGATGCGGTCGGCGCTCAGGCCGACCAGGCGCACCAACTCGTGGCCCACGGCCCCGTAGCCCGCGATGAAGACGGGAATCACGGTCATGGCCCGGGCCTCGAAGAACTCCCGGTGGATGGCGCCCACAGCGGCGCTCTCGACGGTCGGGCGCACGCGGATGAAGAAGGCGTCGCCCGCGCCCGTAACCTCGCCGAGCGGCTGGATGCCGGCCTCGGAGAGCGCTGCCAGGATGCGGACCGCGGCGGAGGCGCGGGACGGAATCGATTCGCCGACCAGGCAGACCACGGATTCGCCCTTGTCGGCGTGCTTGAGGCTGGTCACGCCCATCCACTCGCCCGCCTTCACGGCCGGACGGCCGGACACGAGCGTGCCGGGATGTTTGGGATCGAAGGTATTCTTGATCGAGAAGGCGATGCCCGCCTCCATCGCGGGCTTCACCGTCGGCGCATAAAGCACCTTGGCGCCGTTTTCCGCGAGGGTCAGGGCAGCCTTGTAGGAAATGTCGGGGATGCTGACAGCAGCCGGGACGACCTTCGGGTTGGCGGTCATCATGCCGGGCACGTCGGTCCAGATCTCAAGCGCGGAGGCCTTGGCGCCAGCGGCGAAGAGCGCCGCGCTGTAGTCGGAGCCGCCGCGGCCGAGCGTGGTCACGCGGCCGTCGCCGTCGGAAGCGATGAAGCCCGGCGCGACGAAGAGCCGCACCTCAGGCGCGGCCGTCACCGCGGAAAGAATATTCGCGTAGGTCAAGCCTTCGGCCACGACGCCGCCGAGCGTGCGTACGAGCTGGCGGGAGTCCAGCCACTTCGTGGGGACGTCCTCGCAGGCGAATTTGCGCGCCAGGATGCGCGTGGAAAAGAGCTCGCCGAAGGTCACGCAGGCCTCGGCAGGCGCGGCGGACAGCTCCTCGAAGAGGCCGTCCAGCTCCGCGATCATGGCGTCGCGCTCGACGCCCGTGAAGAGGCGCCGGGCGATGTTGTGGTGCCGGCTGCGCAGCGCGTCGATCTGCTGCGCCCGGGCGGCGGGATCCTGTTCCTGGCCGATGGCGATCAGCGCGTCCGTACAGCCGCTGATGGCCGAACTGACCAGGATGGTGCGGTCGCGCGCCACGGCCGCCTGCACGATGTCGATCACCTGCGACATGCGGGTCGCATCCGCGACCGAACTGCCTCCGAACTTGAGTACCTGCATGGTTTACTTTCTTACAATATGGGCACCGAGCGCGTTCAGGCGGCCTTCGATGTCCTCGTAGCCGCGGTCGATCTGCTCGATGTTGTCGATGGTGGAAGTGCCCTGGGCGGACATGGCCGCCAGCAGCATCGCGATACCCGCACGGATGTCCGGACTGGTCATCCGGCCCGCGCGGAGGTTGATTTTGTGGTCGTGGCCGATCACCACGGCCCGGTGCGGGTCGCAGAGGATGATCTGCGCGCCCATGTCGATCAGCTTGTCCACGAAGAACAGGCGGCTCTCGAACATCTTCTGGTGGATGAGCACGCTGCCCTTGCACTGCGTGGCCACGACCAGCATCACGGACAGCAGGTCCGGGGTCAGGCCCGGCCAGGGGGCGTCGGCGATGGTCATGATGGAGCCGTCGATGAAGGATTCGATTTCGTAGTTCTGCTGCGCGGGGATGTAGATGTCGTCGCCGCGCTGCTGAAGCTTCACGCCCAGGCGGCGGAAGCACTCGGGGATGATGCCCAGCTGCTCCCAGCACACGTTTTTGATGGTCAGCTCGCTCTGCGTGATGGCGGCCATACCGATGAAGGAGCCGACCTCGATCATATCGGGGAGAATCTGGTGCTTCGCGCCGTGGAGCGCCTTCACGCCGTGGATGGTGAGCAGGTTGGAGCCGACGCCCTCGATCTGCGCGCCCATCGCGGTGAGCAGCTTGCAGAGCTGCTGCACGTAGGGTTCGCAGGCGGCGTTGTAGATGGTAGTAGTGCCCTCGGCGAGGGTGGCGGCCATCACGATGTTGGCCGTACCGGTCACGGAAGCCTCGTCCAGGAGCATGTAGCAGCCCTTCATCGAGCGGCCCGAGGAGAGGTTGTAGGCCCGCTTGGCGGTGTCGTAGGCGCATTTCGCGCCCAGGCGCATGAAGCCCTCGATGTGCGTGTCCACGCGGCGCCGGCCGATCTTGTCGCCGCCCGGCTTGGGGAAGAAGGCGCTGCCGAAACGGGCCAGCAGCGGACCGACCACGAGCACCGACCCGCGCAGCTGCGCGCACTTCTGGACGAACTCCGCGCTGCGGATGTAGAACTCGTTGACGTGGCTCGCCGTGAAGGTGTACTCCCCTTTGGCGTGGCGCTCCACGCCCACGCCCATCCCGCGCAGCAGATCGATGAGATTCTTGATGTCCAGGATCTCCGGGACATTGCTGATGGTGACCGGCTCTGCGGTGAGGAGGACGGCGCTGATCACCTCCAGGGCCTCGTTCTTCGCGCCCTGGGGGACGATTTCTCCGCTGAGGCGGTGTCCGCCTTCGATGACAAAACTGCTCATATGTGCTCTACTTCCGGGTGCAGCGTGACGCCGAAGCGCTCGCGCACCCCGTTGATGATGCGTTGTTCGAGGGCCAGGACCTCCTGCGGGGAGGCCTGCCCGCTGGCGTTGACCAGCACGAGGGGTTGCTTCTCATAGACCGCCGCGCCGCCTTCCGTCGCGCCCTTGAAACCGCACTGGTCGATCATCCAGGCGGCCGGCACCTTGACCGTGCCGTCCGGCAGGTCGAAGTGCGGGGCGCTCCCGTCGGGCGAGATGCGCGCGAAGTCCTCCCGGCTCACGACCGGGTTCTTGAAGAAGCTGCCGGCGCTGCCGAGCACCTCCGGATCGGGCAGCTTCTGCTGCCGGATGCGGATGATGGCGTCGCGCACGGCCTGCGGCGTGGCGGGGTCCTGCCCGTCCAGCGCGTCGCGCACGCCCTTGTACTCCAGCCGGGGGCTGTGCTTGCGCGTAAGGCGGAAGAGCACGCTCGTGACCACGTAGCGACCCTTGGTCTCCGACTGCTTGAAGAGCGAGTCGCGGTAGCCGTAACGGCACTCCTCGCGGGTGAATTTCACTTTCTTGCGCTCCTGCAGGTCGAAGCAGACCACGCCGGAGATGAGGTCCTTGACCTCCACGCCGTAGGCGCCGATGTTCTGCACGGCAGCGGCGCCCACCTCGCCCGGAATGAGCGAGAGGTTTTCCGCGCCCCAGAGGCCGTGGCGGCAGGTTTCCGCCACGAAGTGGTCCCAGACCACCCCGGCGCCGACCATGACGGGGACCTCTTCGAGACCCACGTCGACGTATTTGATGAACTCGATGTTCGAGTGCAGGACCGTGCCCGGGAAGTCCCCGGTGAAAAGAAGGTTGCTCCCCGCGCCGATGTGCAGCAGGGGCTGCGGGAGGCGGTCGAAATTAAGCCCCTCCAGCTCCTTCACGGTCTCGTACTCAACATAGCACGCGCAGGACACCTTCATCCGGAAGGTATTCTGCGCGAGCAAATCGTAGTTCAGTTGGATCCTCACGGCTGCGGCGGCGTGTAGGTGGAAGCCAGGAAGAGTTCCTCCATCTGCGCGTCGTCGATCATGGACGGGGAGTCGATCATCACGTCGCGGCCCTGGTTGTTCTTCGGGAACGCGATGTAGTCGCGGATCGTCTCCTGCCCGCCGAAGAGGGCGCAGACGCGGTCGAAGCCGAACGCCAGGCCGCCATGGGGCGGGGCGCCGAACTTGAAAGCGTTGATGATGAAGCCGAACTTGTATTCAGCGTCCTCCTTGCTGATGCCGAGCACGTCGAACATGCGGCTCTGCATCGCAGCGTCGTGGATACGGATGGAGCCGCCGCCGAGCTCGGTGCCGTTCAGCACGAAGTCGTAGGCGTTGGCGCACACGCGCTCCAGGTCCTCCTTCTTGTCGGAGTAGAACCATTTCTCGTGTTCCGGCTTCGGAGCCGTGAACGGGTGATGCATCGCGTAGAAGCGGCCGTCCTCCTCACTCCACTCGAGGAGCGGGAAGTCCACGATCCACAGCGGCGCGAAGACCTTCGGGTCGCGCAGGCCGAGGCGGTTGCCCATCTCGATGCGGAGCACGCCCAGCTGCGTCTGCGTCTTGCGCTTCTCGCCGCAGAGCACGAGCACCAGGTCGCCGGGTTTCGCCTCGCAGGCGTCAGCGACGGCTTTCAGCTGCTCGGCCGTATAGAATTTGTCGACGCTGGACTTGATGGAACCGTCAGCGGCGATCTTGATGTAGACCAGGCCCTTGGCGCCCACCTGCGGGCGCTTCACCCACTCGGTCAGCTCGTCGAGCTGCTTGCGGGTGTACTCGGCGCAACCGCTCACGGCGATGCCGCCGATGTACGCGGCGCCGTCGAAGACGGAGAAGCCGCAACCCTGCACCAGTTTCGTGATCTCGTGGATCTTCATGCCGAAGCGGATGTCCGGCTTGTCGGAGCCGTAGCCGTCCATCGCGTCGTACCAGCTCATGCGCGGCAGCGGATTGGGGATGTCCACGCCGATGGCGTTCTTGAACATCTGACGCATCATGCCCTCGAAGGTGTTCAGCACGTCCTCCTGCTCCACGAAGCTCATCTCGCAGTCGATCTGCGTGAACTCCGGCTGGCGGTCGGCGCGCAGGTCTTCGTCGCGGAAGCAGCGCACGATCTGGAAGTAGCGGTCGTAGCCCGCGACCATCAGCAGCTGCTTGAAAGTCTGGGGGCTCTGCGGCAGCGCGTAGAAGGTGCCGGGGTTCATGCGGGAAGGCACCACGAAGTCGCGGGCGCCCTCCGGGGTGGACTTGATCAGGTACGGGGTCTCGATCTCCATGAAGCCCTGGCCGTCCAGGTAGGAACGGATCTCCTGCGCCAGGCGGTGGCGCAGCGCGAGAGCGCGCTGGAGGGGCGGACGGCGCAGGTCGAGGTAGCGGTACTTGGCGCGCAGGTCCTCGCCGCCGTCGCTTTGCTCTTCGATGGTGAAGGGCGGGACGGAAGATTTGTTCAGAATGCGGATGGCGCTGAGCTTGATCTCAACGTCGCCCGTGGGCATCTTGGGATTCTTGCTCTGGCGCTCGAGCACCTCGCCCGTGGCCTGGATCACGAATTCACGGCCCAGGGAAGCGGCGGTCTCAACGAGCGCGGCGTCGGCGTCCGCCTCCACCACCAGCTGCGTGATGCCGTAGCGGTCGCGCAGGTCGATGAAGGTCATGCCGCCGAGTTTGCGGGATTTCTGCACCCATCCCGCAAGGGTGACTTTCTTGCCTTTGTCGGCGAGACGGAGCTCGCCGCAAGTGTGGGTTCTATACATAGTTTCAGGACTTTTTGTTCCAATCTACAAATGTAGCAAAAAAACCTATACAATCTTCTGCGTCAGCGCGACGAAGTCTTCGACGCCGAGGCGCTCCGCGCGCAGGTCGAAGACGGGGTCGGAGGCGTCGAAGCCCTCCGGCAGGAGGGGCTTGAGGGCGTTGCGCAGGGTCTTGCGCCGCTGGTTGAACGCCGTCTTCACGACGGTCTTGAAGGCCCTCTCGTCGCAGCCGAGCGCCGTGCGGCCGTTGCGCCGCAGGCGGATCACGGCCGACTGCACTTTGGGCGGCGGGGCGAAGGCGCCGGAGCCGACGCTCATGATGTAGTCGATGTCATACCAGGCCTGCAGCAGCACCGAGAGGATGCCGTAGGTCTTGCTGCCCGGCTGCTCGGCGATGCGGTCGGCCACCTCTTTCTGAATCATGCAGACCACCTCGGGGATGCGGTCCTTGTCGTCAAGGATCTTGAAGAAGATCTGCGAGGAGATGTTGTAGGGGAAATTGCCGATCACGCGGTACGCACCCGGAAACAGCTTGTGGATGTCGAGACGCAGGTAGTCGGCCTGGTAGAGCTTGCCCTGCATACCCGGGAAATGGGTCAGCAGGTAGTCGACGCTCTCCCCGTCCAGCTCCACGAGCTTCAGGTCGAGATCCTCCCGCTGCAGGAGGTACTGCGTCAGCACACCCATACCCGGACCAATTTCTAGCACATCCCGGACGCTGCCGGGGTCATTTCGGAGCGAAGCGACGCAGGGGGTTTCGGGGGGAACGCCCCCCGTATCTTGGGACAAGGCGCCAACAATTTTTTGGGCGACCGTCAGGTCGGTCAAAAAATGTTGGCCGAGGGCCTTTTTCGCGCGAACCTCCATAAGCTAACCGAGTTTTTCCGCGAGCTTGCCGGCCAGGTCCACGAAGGCGAGTCCGTCAGGACGGTTGCCCAGCGCGGCGGGCTCACCCGCGTCACCGCTCTCGCGGATGCCCTGCACCAGCGGAATGCGGCCGAGCAGGTCGACGCCCAGCTCGCGCGCCATGTCCGCGCCGCCGTCGCGGCCGAAGATGTAGTATTTCTCGTCCGGATGCGCCTCCGGCGTGAACCAGGCCATGTTTTCGACCAGGCCGAAGATGGGCCGGTTCACGTTCTCGTTGCGGAACATATTCACGCCCTTCTCCACGTCGGCGAGCGCCACGGTCTGCGGCGTCGTCACGATCACGGCGCCCTCCATCGGGATCTCCTGCACCAGGCTGATGTGGATGTCGCCCGTGCCCGGGGGCATGTCGATGAGCAGGAAGTCGAGCGGGCCCCACTTCACCTGCAGAATCATCTGTTTGAGGGCGTTGCAGGCCATCGGGCCGCGCCAGATCAGGGCCTGGCCCCGCTCGGCGAAGTAGCCGATGGACATCCACTTCACGCCGAACTTCTCCAGCGGGATGATGAGCTCCTGGCCCTCTTCCGCGCCCGGCTCGGCGGCCGGGACGGCGCCCTCGGTGCCCGTCATCACGGGGATGGACGGACCGTAGACGTCCGCGTCGGCGAGGCCGACCCTGTAGCCCAGGCGCGCGAGCGCGCAGGCCAGGTTGACGGCGACCGTGGACTTGCCCACGCCGCCCTTGCCCGAGGCGATGCCGACGATGTGGCGCACCTCGGCGAGCTGCTCCAGGCCGAGGTTAAGGCCCTTTTTCTTTGGCTTCTCATCCTCGACCACGACGGTCTTGACCTCCGAAGCGACGGAGGAGGGCAGGTGGCGGATCAGCGCCGCGCGGGCGCTGCCGATCAGGTATTCGGCCAGCGGGTCGCGGCGCTTCGGAAACGCGAGCGTCACGGTCACCTTGCTGTCCGTGATTTCAATATCGTGCACCATGCCGATCTCCACGAGATCGCGGTCGGCTTTGGCGGGGTGGTGCACCTCGCGCAGGGCTTGCAGTATGTCTTCTTTCGTCATTATTCTTTCACAAGATTCATTTCATCGAGGAGGTAGCCGGCGCCGGAGAACTTGTCCAGCATCAGCAGGACATAGCGGATGTCGACGCAGATGCAGCGCTGCAGGTTCGGCTCGAACATCACGTCGCTGCTCATCGCCTCCCAGTTGCCGTCGAAGGCGAGGCCGATCAGGTTGCCGTCGGCGTCCATCACCGGGCTGCCGGAGTTGCCGCCCGTGATGTCGAGGTTGGTCAGGAAGCAGGTCACGAGCTCGCCGTCGGCGTTGGCGTACTGGCCGTAGTCCTTGTTCTGGTAGATTTCCTTGAGTTTGGCCGGCACGATAAATTCGTAGTTGCTCGGATCCTCTTTCTCCATCACGCCCTTGAGGGTCGTATAGTATTTATAAAGGACGCCATCCTTGGGCTCGTAGCTCTTGACGGTGCCGTAGGTGAGGCGGCAGGTGCTGTTGGCGTCGGGATAGCTGGGCTGGCCCTCGGTCCACTTCAGCAGGGCGGCGCCGTAGGCCTTGGAGGCCGCGGCGAGGTCGTTGCGGGCGGCATTCGCCGCCTGAGTGAGCGGCTGGCTGGCGGCGGTAACGGCCTTGGCGAGCTGCACAGCCGGGTCGGCGGCCAGCAGCTTGGCGGTGATGGGCTTCGCAGCGAGCTTCTCCGGGGAGGTGAAGATGCTCTTCTTGAAGAGGTTGTCCACCAGCTTCCCGGTGTCCATCGTAAGAATGCTCTTGCCGTTCAGCATCACGGCGTCGGCCGGGTTCACGCGGGCCTTGTAGTGGTCAATCATGGCGATGGCCACGTCGCGGTCCACGGTGGAATCATAGTCTTCATACTCCTCCGCCAGCATGTCCATGACCGTGTCGATGGTCTGCTGCACGAGGGACTGGGTGTCAGCACCCTGGTCCTGGGCGTTGAGCGCCATCTGCATGGAGCGGTCCATCGTGTTGGCGAAGCCCAGCAGCTCGATGCGGCCAAGCGTCTCGGAGAGGAGGGTGACGGCGAGCTTCGGCTCCTGCGAGCCCCGGATGCTCGCCGCGATGCGGTCGATGGCGCCGCCGTAGGCTTCCTTGCGGGCGGAGTCGGCGTTGATCCAGGCCGTCAGGTCGCGCTCTTTCTGCTCCTCGCGGCCGATGATGTCGAGGGCGGCGAAGGCCTCGCGTTCACCGATCCATTTCTTCCAGCCGTTGGAGGAGCTGGAATACTTGCTGGCGTACTGCAAGCCGACCTTGTCGTCGGCGCGCATGGCCTTCCAGAGGACGTCCTGGCGGATGCCGCGGGCGTCGATGCGGACGTCATTGGTCGCGAGCATGTCCTGAAGCTGCGTGGCGGTCTGGAAGCGCTGCGTGCTGCCCGGGTAGCCCATGATCATGGCGAAATCGCCTTCCTGCACACCCTTGAGGGAGATGTTCAGGAACTGGCGCGGACGCATCGGGACGTTGTTCGGGGAGTAGTCGGCGGGCTCGTTGTTCGCGTCGGCGTAGACGCGGAACATGGAGAAGTCGCAGGTGTGGCGCGGCCACATCCAGTTGTCGGTGTCGCCGCCGAACTTGCCGGCCGATGCCGGCGGGGCGCCCACGAAGCGCACGTCGCGGTAGATTTTGGAGACGATCAGGTACTGGACGTTGTCGTTGTAGAAGCTGACGATGCGCACCTGGCAGTTCGGGTTGGCCGACTGGGCGGCGCCGATCAGCTGCTGGCGGCTCTTGCCGGCCGCGAGCTCGTCGGTCACGTCGGTCATGCTCTGCAGGAAGCGCACGGTCAGGCCCGGGCAGGGGATCTCCTCGTCGCGGGAGAGGGCGAAGTAGCCGTCCTCCAGGTAGTTGTGCTCCGTGGAGGAGAGCGCCTGGATGTTGCTGTAGCCGCAGTGGTGGTTGGTCACCAGCAGGCCGCTGCCGGAGATGATTTCGGCCGTGCAGCCGCCGCCGAACTGGACGATGGCGTCCTTGATGGACGAATTGTTCACGCTGTAGATCTGCTCGGGCGTCAGCCGGGAACCCAGGTTGCGCAGGGCGTCGGCGTTCATCTTCTCGAGCAGCGGGAGGAGCCACATGCCCTCGTCGGCGCGCAGGGCGGCCGGCATCAGGAGCAGGGCGGTGGCAACGGTTAACAGGATTTTCTTCATATCAATCAAATAAACTTGGTTCCAATTCTTTGGGATGGAAGGTCTTGCGGTGCTCCGGGCAGTAGCCGTGCGCCTTGATGGCGGCGATGTGCTCGGGCGTCGGATAGCCCATGTTGTGCTCCCATCCATATTGCGGGTACTCCCGCGCGAGCTCGCGCATGCGCTCATCGCGCCAGGTCTTGGCGAGCACGGACGCCGCGGCGATGCTGGCGTAGGTGGCGTCGCCGTGGACGACGGTCTGGTACGGATAACCGTCGAAGGGGCGCCAGCGGTTGCCGTCCACCAGCAGGAAATCCGGCCGCACGCGCAGGCGCCGCACAGCGCGGCGCATGCCCTCCAGCGAGGCGCCGAGGATGTTGAGGCGGTCGATCTCTTCGGCGCTCACGGCCTCGACGGCCCAGGCGACGGCCTCCCGCTCGATGATGGGGCGGAGCTCGTCGCGCGCCTTCTCGCTCATTTTCTTCGAGTCGTCCAGCAGGGGGTGGTGGAAATCGGCGGGCAGGATGACGGCGGCGGCGTAGACCGGCCCCGCAAGGGGTCCGCGGCCCGCCTCGTCGCATCCGGCCTCCAGCCGGCCCGGCTCGAGATAAGGGAGAAGGGAGGGGTTGTGCATAACGCACAAAGATACAAAAAATCTACTGTTCCTTGCGGAGTTGCGAGAGCAGATATTGGTTGGACTGCGTGAGGGAATCCACATTCCCCTGCAGCACCTTGTTGAGGCGCTGCTCGGCCTCCAGTTTCTCCCGGAGCGTGTCCAGGCGCTGCTCATATTCGTCGCGAATCGCCTGCTCCCGTTCGATCCGGGAGGGCTCTTCGCGAAGCAGCTCCTCCACCTCCCTGCCACAGAGCAGGGCTTCATCCGAGACGCCCAGCCGTTTGGCGATCAGGGACACCGTTTTGTTGAACAGGCGGGTCCTCCCGCTCTCGAGCGAGACGATGGTGGTCCGGCCCACGCCGATCTCGTCCGCCAGCTCAGCCTGGGAGAGGCCGGCCCGCTCGCGCGCCCGGCGAAGGTTGATATGGAAGAAGTCGTTTTGCACGGTTCAAAGTTATTCGGTGTACCCGGCATTCCGGTGCCGGAAATCCGCATCTATGTTCAGGATTTCTGAACATATGATTAAAAAATATATTTTTTTCACTTCTAACCCCCTTCTTACCCCCGGAATCCTGTTGTTTTTTTCGAAACGCTGTCTCATTTTTGCAGAAAAACAAACCCGAACAGCCATGAAAGAAAAAGAATCTGCCGTCGCCCGTCTGTTCCGCCTCCTCGAGTCGGACCGCTCCCTTTCCGATTTCCCCGCCGCGTGCCGCCGCCTGCGCGTCCTGCCCGGCGAACTCAACGAATCCCTGCTCCGCGAACTGGGCCTCAGCGGGGAAGAAATAATCTTGCGACAGTGCGTAGAATGATTTGCGAATGCTCTTAAAAATGTTTAGATTTGTGGGCTTTGACTAATAATTAATACAGCATACGCAACAAATGAAAGATTATTCTACCAAAGACATCCGCAATGTGGTCCTGCTCGGTGCTACGAAATCCGGCAAGACCTCACTCGCTGAAGCCATGCTCTTTGAGGGCAAGGTGATCGACCGCAGAGGTACGATCGAAGACAAGAACACCCTTTCCGACAACGACGAACTCGAGAAGCTTAACCAGCGCTCCATCTATGCAACTCCGCTGTACGCCGAGTTCCAGGGCGCCAAGATCAACTTCATCGACACCCCGGGTTCCGACGACTTCATCGGCGGCGCCTACGCTGCCTTCCGGGTGTGCGAGAGCGGCGTGCTCGTGATCAACGCCCAGCAGGGCGTCGAGGTGGGCACGGAAAACTTCCTCCGCCTGGCCGACACCAAGAAGCTCCCCCTCGTGGTCGCCGTCAACCAGCTTGACGCGGAAAAGGCCGACTGGGAGAACATCCAGAATTCCATCAAGGAGTCCTTCGGCAGCAAGGCCGTGTACGTGCAGTTCCCGGTGAACCCCGGCACCGCCTTCGACGGCTTCGTGGATGTCCTCACGATGAAATACTACCACTTCAAGGACGCTAACGGCACCCGCGAGGATCTTGAGATTCCCGCCAACCTCCAGGCCCAGGCCGAAGAGGCCCGCGCCGCCCTCGTCGAGAAGGCCGCGGAGTTCGACGACGCCCTCATGGAGAAGTACTTCGAGTCGGGCGAGCTCACCGAGGAGGAGATCCACAAGGGTCTCAACCTGGGTATCGCCGCCGGCGAGGCCTATCCCATCTTCTGCGTCAGCGCGAAGAAGGACATCGGCGTCAAGCGCCTCCTCGACTTCGTCAAGGACGTCGCTCCGGCTCCGGACGTGAAGGAAGGCGGCGCCACCTCCCTGTTCATCTACAAGAACGATGTGGAGCAGCACCTCGGTGAAGTTTCCTACTTCAAGGTGATGAGCGGTTCCGTGACCGCCGGCATGGATCTCGAGGATCCCGCCACCGGCAACAAGGAGCGCCTCTCCGCCATCTACGCCGTCGCCGGCACCAAGAAGGAGTCCGTCACCACGCTGCACGCCGGTGACTTCGGTTGCGCCGTCAAGCTCAAGAACGGCCGCAGCAACACGACCCTCTCCCTGCCCGGCTCCAACATCAACTACGACAAGATCCAGTATCCCGCT
>JAGCDF010000031.1 GCA_017651225.1 Bacteroidales bacterium | reverse complement strand
GCCTCGATCATCTTGACGGCCTGGTATGCAGGGCTCTGGAAGGAGCTGCGGCCGCGGAGCTTGATGATGTTGGAGCCGCCCTGGATGGTGGCGTGCTTGATCTCGGCCCAGCGCTCCTCGGAGATGTTGAACTCGGAGAGGGGCTTGCCGTCGATGAGGGCCTCGGAGGCGAACACCGCCATGGCCTCGCCGTGACCGCCGTAGGTGTAGGCGTTGGTGACCTTGCACTGCTGCACGCCGCACTCGGCCGCGAGGGCCTCCTGCAGACGGGTGGAGTCGAGGGCGGCCAGCGAAGTCAGCTGGTTGGGCTTGAGGCCGGAACGGATGAGGGCGGTGAGAGCCGTCACGTCAGCGGGGTTGAAGATGACGACGACGTGCTTGACGTCCGGACAGTACTTCTCGATGAGCTCACCGAACTCGGCGGCAATCTGGCAGTTGCCCTTGAGAAGGTCCTCGCGGGTCATGCCTTCCTTGCGCGGGGCACCGCCGGAGGAAATGATGTACTTGGCATCCTTGAAGGCGACCTCAGGGTCGACGGTCCAGGTGATATTGGCCTCAGGGAAGGCGCAATGATACATTTCTTCCGCCACGCCATGCACGCCGGGCTCGTAGATGTCGTAAAGACAGATGTTAGGGGTGAGGCCGAGCATCATGGCGGTCTGTGCCATGTTGGAGCCGATCATGCCGCCGGCACCGACAATAAGCAGTTTTTCGTCAGTCAAAAATTTCATAACAAATTTCTATTTAATAGTTTTATCGTACGATTCGGGACCGCAAATATACTCAAAATAAATGACAAAAGAGGCGTGTATTTCTTTGAATTCAAAAAAAACGTTATATTTGCACCGTTGAACACTTGACACTTAGTATGGAGCCTCCCAGTTGTACTCTTACAGACACCGGCATGCAAGCGGACCCAGCCTCTGAGGATCCGTTGACATACTTCCTGTACGATATAATAGCTTGAGACCCGCCGGGACCACGATGGTCCCCGGCTTATACTGTTTGTGTCCGAACGAAACTTTTTTATGGCACTTTATTTACTGAAAGAGCTTGACAACACCGCGAAAGTCGCCGTCTGGCAGATCACCGAGACGGAGGCGGAGCTGCGCGAGCTGAGTTCCACCCCCGCTGACGAGATGGAAGAGATCTCGTTCATCAAGAGCGAGTCCCTGCGCAAGCAGAGGCTGGCAGTGCGGGCTTTGCTCAACGAGCTCTTCGGCGACAAGATTTATCTCGCCCATCACGACAACGGCAAGCCTTACATAGAGAACAATTCCATCAACATCAGCATCACCCATACCGAAAAGTATGTGGCCGTGATCCTCGACCAGAACGACGAGGTGGGCATCGACATCGAGTCCCTCGACCGCGATTTCTCCGTAGTGGAGAAGAAGGCCCTTTCCGAGGACGAGATCGACGACCTCGAGGAGGACCGCGATGAGAAGAACGAGCAGCTCGCCATCTATTGGTGCGCCAAGGAAGCCATCTTCAAGAAAATGTCTCAGTACAACGTCGACTTCGTCGAGCAGATCGAGATCGAACGCTTCCGTTCGAAAGGCGAAGGGGAGCTTGAGGCGACCTTCATCCACAAGGATGGATACGAAGAGGAGCTTGAGCTCGAATACATCACCTTCGACCGCCACGTGCTGGTCTGGGTTAGAGAGTAGGTAAAAGCCTGTTAACGTGCGAGTTAACAGGCTTGTTTTATGATTGTTGATAACTTTTCGCCTTTTACGGGTCCAAACACGGGTAAAAATCCTATATTTGTAACAGAATAAAAGAAAACAAACAATACTGAAATACCGTGTTGTTCTATTGACGATACGCTTTTTTCACTTTGTCAGGGCGCGGACCACAAGTCTGCGCCTTTTCTTTTATCTGGGTCTGAGCCAGGAAACGGGGTTCTGGGGCCCCTTGGAGGACCATAGCTGGAAGTGGAGCTGCGTGGAACCGCCTATAGGCTCGACTGCGCCCAGGACCTGGCCGGTAGTGACCTTGTCGCCGGTCTTGACGGACACAGTCCCGAGCTTGCAGTAGAAAGTGAAGTAATCGCCGTGCTGGACCAGGACGCATTTGTTGTATCCGGGCTGGACTATGACGCTCTTGACCACGCCGTCAAAAACGGCCTTGACCTGCGTCCCTCTGGCAAGGGCTATGGAGATGCCTTCGCTGTCGGGAAGCTTTAGCTGGGTATAGACAGGATGGTACTGGGCTCCGAACTTCTCCACGACCGGCCCTTCGGCCGGCCAGGGGAGCTTGCCTTTGTTGGACGAGAACTCCTTGCCGAGAGTATAGTCTATTGGTTCGGATTTCTTGGTGGTTGTATTGTTCTTCTTGCCCGAAGGCTCGGCCTTGGCCTTCATGGCCTCGGCTATGATGCGGGCGATCTCCTTGTTGAGGGCCTCCACCTCCTTTCGCTTGGAGTTGAGCTGGCTCTGGTATTTGCTTTTCTCCTTTTTCAGCACCTGGATGGTCTGCTGGGCGGTCTGCTCCTCGCGCTTGAGCCTGTCCATCTCGGCCAGGCGCTCCTTCTGGAGCGCCGCAGCCTCGCTGCGGAGCCCCGCCAGCTGCTCCTTCTCGCCCTCCAGGACGACCTTGGCCTCCTTGATCTTGACTCCATGCGAGTTCATCTCTCGCGAGAGGTTCTTAAGGAAGGCGTAGCGCCTCAGCCCCTGCGCAAGGTTCTCGCTGGCAAGGATATACATGTACCAGATCCTTGCATCGCGGTTCTTGTAGGCGCCCTTGACCAGCCTGTTGTAATAGAACGACATCGTGTCGAGCCTCACCTGGAGACTGTCGATGCGCATCTGCTTACGGCGGATCTCGCCGTCGAGTCTGGCTATCTCCTGCTCTCCCTCCTTGATGAGGCCCTTGCGCAGGTCGATCTTCTGCTGCACCAGCGAAAGGGTGTTGAGGGCGTTGGAATTGCGGGTGGCATTGTCCCGGAGCTGGCCGTCAATGATGGCGATCTCCTTCTCCAGCCGGGCCTTGCGGGAGTTCTGCTCGGACGTGTCCTGGGCGCGTACCAGGGCGGTCGTGCACAACAGCAGGGAAAGGAAAAGGAGGAGTCTGCGCATCATTTGCCAACGGCTTTGAGCCTTTGCTCGACGCGCTGCGCGAGGTCGGGGATCTCGTTATCGGTATCTTTCTTCACGGCCTGGTCCCAGTAAACCTTGGCCAGGTCGTATTCGCCCAGGGCATACAGGACCTCGGCATAATGGTCGAGTATGGTGGCATTGTCCTTCCCGCCATAGAGCATGGCGTGTTTGAAGTAGGGCTTGGCCTCCTGTGATTTCTTCTGAAGGTGCAGGATCCACCCGTAAGTGTCGAGGTATGTGGCATTGTCGGGCTCCTGCTCCACCGTGACCTTGCTCATAGAAGCGGCCTTGGCCAGCTTCTTCCCCTTGATGCTGAGGTAGTAGGCATAGTTGTTCAGGACGGGGGCGTAAGTAGGGTTGACTTTCAGGGCCTTCTCGTAGGCCTTGAAGGCTTCTTTCTCATCCTCCATCTGATGGTAGCTGTCCCCGATGGTGGAAAGGGCCTGCACCACGACATCGGGATTGGACTTGAACACCTCGGTCATCCGGGTGCATTCGCCTATGACCGAGCGGAGGTCGCCGAGGCTGTAGTATGCCATCACGCGCATATTCAGGAACGCCGGCTCTTCCGGAAATGCCCTGAAAGCTTCTTCCGATGCGGTCAGCAGGGTGTCCCAGTCATTGTTGTAACTCAAGGACTGGATGTACATCGCCCTGGAATTGAAATCATCGGGATAAAGCTCGCTGTTTTCCTTGAAAAGCTCCACACCCCTGTCCCGGCGCTCCGTACGATAATAATAGGTGCCGGCGGCAAGGAGCATGGAAGAGTCGGCCGGATGCGCCCTCATGCCTGTCTCGAAGAGGGTGTCGAGCTGCGGGCTGTAGGTCTGGAAGAAGCGGCCGTCCATGCGTCCGGTGAGTTCGGACAAGTACTCGCTTTTCATCTGCGACGGGATGGAAGGGTCGGATGTGAATCGCGCGAGTGTCTCGAAAAACCTTCCGAACAAGCGCTGCATACGATAGGCCTCGGCCTTGCCCAGCAGAGCAGGGGCGTAGGCGGAGTCCAGGCCCAGCGCGCGGTCGTAGCACTCCAGGGCCAGTGAATCGTTGCCGGCCGAAAGCCTGGCGTCGCCCATCATTGAAAGGATCTGCGGCGAGGGGAACTCGTCGTTGAAGTCCTCCAGGACCTGGAAAGCCTCGCCGGCCTTGTCCTGGTGCATGAGGATGTCGTAGCGGGCAAGGACCGTCTGCTCGTCGCGGCCCATTGTCATGTCGATATTGTCGAGGGCCTCGATCATCTTGTCCAGGCGGTTCTGTCGGGCATAGAGGTTAACCAGCGAGTAGTATAGTCCGGTTTTTTTCGGATAATCCTTAAGGAGATTCTCGTACTGCTCCACGGCAAGGGCGGTCTCCCCGGTCATGGCGTACAGGGCGGCGAGATTGTCGCGGTACCAGTAGTTGTCCGGGTCGAGCCTCGAGGCTTCGCGGAGCTCGGACACGGCGGCCGGGGTCTCTTCCATCTTGATAAAGCAGAGGGCAAGATAGTAATGCGCGGCGTCATTGTCAGGGAAAGCTTCGGTGATGGCCGAGAGGCGGGCGACAGCGGTCTTGACGTCGCCGTTTTCATAGTCCTGGACCGCGTCCACGAGCATCGATTCGGCGGCGGAGCGTATCGGGAACGCCCTTCTCTGCCCCACAGAAGCGGGCGCAAAAATGGCTGAAAGAACGGAAATATATAATATAAGTGCGATTCTGTTCATAATACAAAAATACTACTTTTCTTGTTTCGCTGAGGCGGTTTTGTGATATTTTAGCTAATTTCGTACCGGGTTTGTTTTTTTTTCAGTGTGTCATGCAACATTTTGGAAACAAAACGCATCTTAACACACGGGTAGAAACCCAGAACCAGACTTCAAAAGACGTGACGACCCTGACCGAGCAGCAGATGATCGCCCTTTGCAAGAAGGGAGACAGGCTTGCCCAGAAGGCGTTGTTCGATTCGTTGTCTTCAAAGATGTTTCCCTTGTGCATCCGCTACATGGGGAGCAGGGAGGCGGCGGAGGATGTGCTCCAGGAGGGGTTCATCTCGCTTTTCTCGAAGCTGGACAGTTACTCGGGGGAGGGTTCCTTCGAGGGTTGGGCCCGGAAGGTCTTTGTCAATACTGCACTCATGACTTTGCGCAAGAACGACGTCCTGAAGCAGACGGAAGACATCGAGAGCGCCCGGAGCATATCAGGAGGCGATGTCACCGCCCTGCAGAGCATATCGTACAAGGAACTGATGGGTATGGTCGCGGAGCTTCCGCCGGGGTTCAGGACAGTCTTGAACCTGTGCCTCGTCGAGGGCTACTCGCATAAGGAGATCAGCACGATGCTCGGCATCTCCGAAGCCACCTCCCGCTCGCAGTTGCAGCGCGCCAGGGTCATGTTGCAGAATAAGATAAAGAAGTTTAAGTAAGATGCAGAACGACAAGTATACGGATTTCGATCTCGAGCTGAAGCAGATGCTCGGAGGCGCGCAGGAGGAGGTTCCTTCGCGGCTCTGGGACGCTGTTTGCAGCGAGCTCGACCGCAGGGACCGCAGGAAGGTCGTCGCCCTCAGGTGGCGGCGGGCCGCGGCCTGCGTGGCCGCCGCGGCCGCCGTGGTTGCCGGTCTCTTCATCTTCACGGGGCGGGAGAGCGCTCCCGAGCCGGTACGTACCGCCGAAGTCATCGAGGATACAGACGTTGTCGTCGAGGATATCCCCTCCATCGAGGAGCAGATCTCGGCGTCGGCCGGCGCAGCCCTGGCCTCCGTCCCGGAGCAGGCAGTGCGGCGTCCCGCCGCCTCTGCCAGCGTCCCTTCGGCCGTCCAGCCGGCCGACACCTTCGTTCCCGAGGAGATACCTGAGGCAGAGCCCGTTCCGGAGCAAGTCACAGAGGTACCCGCAGATCCCGTCGAAACTCCCGCCAAGCCCGCTGAGGTACGTAACGAGCCTTCCATCACTTTCGATCCTGACGATCCTTTCGCATGGGACCTGGAAGATGAGCCCGAGTCCGCTTCCATCTTGAAGCGCATCTCATTCTCCGCCTCCGGCAATGCCATGACAAACGATTTCACCGGCACAAGCGTGCTCCAGATGCGCGCTCCCGCCTCCGGAGTCAAGGCCCGCACAGGCGTAGAGGAGAAGGGCACGTCCACCTATTCCATCCCTCTCACTTTCGGAGCAGGCGTACGCTTCAATTTCTCCGACCGCTGGTCGGTCGGCACCGGTGTCAACTGGTCCATGCTTTCGAGTACCTTCAACGGCACTTACACCGAAGTCAATTCCGATATCATCCGCTCGATCAATTCCGAGATAGTCCATGACATCCACTATATCGGCATTCCGCTCAACGCATACTACAATATCCTCAACAATAGGAATTTAAGGTTCTATGCCTGGGGTGGCGGCACTGCCGAGCGCGCAGTCTCCAACCGCTTCCGTATCAAGAGCGACGCCGGAGACATCTTCTACAAGGAGTCCGTGGACGGCCTGCAGTTCTCGGTAGCGAGCGGTCTCGGCCTCGAGTTCCTCATCGGCAGGCATTTCGGCCTGTATCTCGACCCGAGCGCACGCTACTACTTCGACTGCGGCCAGCCCTCGAGCATCCGTACCAAGCACCCCTTCATGCTTAACTTCGAAGTCGGCGCCAGGTTCAACCTCTAGCCTCTTCTTTAAGACTTAAAAAGACCGGCCTCGAAAGAAGCCGGTCTTTTTTTAGCTGTCGAGCTTGAGGACGGCCATGAAGGCGCTCTGGGGGACCTGGACGGTGCCGATCTGGCGCATGCGTTTCTTGCCTTCCTTCTGCTTCTCCAGGAGCTTGCGCTTGCGGGTGATGTCGCCGCCGTAGCATTTGGCGGTCACGTCCTTGCGCACCTGCTTGACAGTCTCGCGGGCGATGATCTTGGCGCCGATGGCGGCCTGGATAGGGATGTCGAACTGCTGGCGGGGGATGAGGTCCTTGAGCTTGACGCACATCTTGCGGCCGAAATCGTAGGCGTTGTCCTCGTGGATGAGCGTGGAGAGCGCATCGGCCGGCTCGCCGTTGAGCAGGATGTCCAGGCGGACCAGCCGCGCCGGACGGAAATCCATCACGTGATAGTCAAAAGAGGCGTAGCCCTTGGAGATGGTCTTGAGCTTGTCGTAGAAGTCGAAGACGATCTCGGACAGGGGCATGTCGTAGGTGAGTTCCACGCGATCGGCCGTGATGTAGTGCTGGCCGATGAGCGTGCCGCGGCGGTCCAGGCAGAGCTTCATGATGGCGCCGAAGAATTCGGACTTGGAGATGATCTGGGCGCGGATGTAAGGCTCCTCGATGTGGTCGATGAGCGTCTGGGCGGGCAGGCCGGACGGGTTGTGCACGTCCATGACCTCGCCCTGCGTCGTGTAGACTTTGTAGGAAACGTTCGGCACGGTGGTAATCACGTCCATGTCGAACTCGCGGAAGAGGCGCTCCTGCACAATCTCGAGGTGCAGCAGGCCCAGGAAGCCGCAGCGGAAGCCGGAGCCCAGCGCCAGCGAGCTCTCGGGCTCGTAGACGAAGGAGGCGTCGTTGAGCTGGAACTTCTCCAGCACGGCGCGCAGTTCCTCGAACTTGTCGGCCTGCACGGGATACATACCCGCGAAGACCATCGGCTTCACTTCTTCGAAGCCGGCGATGGCCTCGGAGCACGGCCGGGCCACGTGGGTGATGGTGTCGCCCACCTTGACCTCGACGGCGCTCTTGATGCCGGTGATGACGTAGCCCACGTCCCCGCAGCCGATTTCGGCGGCGGGGATGAGCTTCATCTTCAGGATGCCCACTTCCTCGACCTCGTAGTCCATCCCGGTGGCGAAGAATTTCACCTTGTCGCCCTTGCGGATGGAGCCGTTCTTGACTTTGAAGTAGGCGATGACCCCGCGGAAGGAATTAAAGACGGAGTCGAAGATCAGGGCCTGCAGCGGCCCGTCCGGGTCGCCTTCCGGCGCCGGGATCTTCTCCACGATGGCGTCCAGGATGGGCGCCACGCCTTCGCCCGTGCGGGCGGAGACCTTGAAGACCTCCTCGGGCTTGCACCCGATGAGGTCGCAGATCTCGTCGGTCACGACCTCGACCTGGGCGGACTCCATGTCGATCTTGTTGAGGACAGGGATGATCTCCAGGCCGTGGTCGATGGCCATATACAGGTTGGAAATGGTCTGGGCCTGGACGCCCTGGGAGGCGTCCACGACCAGGAGCGCTCCTTCGCAGGAGGCGATGCTTCTCGAAACTTCATAGGAGAAGTCCACATGGCCCGGGGTATCGATGAGGTTCAGCTTGTAGGCCTCCCCGTGATAGTGGTGGACCATCTGGATGGCGTGGCTCTTGATGGTGATGCCCTTCTCCTTCTCCAGGTCCATGTCGTCCAGGACCTGGTTCTCCATATCGCGCGCACCGAGCGTCTGGGTGAGCTCCAGCAGGCGGTCCGCCAGGGTGCTCTTCCCGTGGTCGATGTGCGCGATGATACAGAAGTTCCGAATGTGCTTCATTTCCGGACTAGAAGAGCTTGTTCACCTGCTCGAAGACGTTCTCGGCGGTGTAGCCGAGCTTCTCGTCGAGCACCTTGTACGGAGCGGAGAAGCCGAAGGACTCGAGACCCCACACGGTGCCTTCCGCCTCCGGGACGAGGCCCTGCAGCGTGACAGGCAGACCGGCGGTCATACCGAACTTCTTCACGCCCGTCGGGAGGACCTTCTGCTGGTACTCCTTGGACTGCTGGCGGAAGAGACCCTCGGACGGGACGCTGACCACGCGCACCTTCTTGCCGGCCTCGCGGAGCAGCTTGGCGCCGGCCTCCAGGGTGGAGACTTCGGAGCCGGAAGCCACGAGGATGACATCCGGGTTGGCGTCGGAGCCGGCCACGATGTAGCCGCCCTTGGCCACCTGGCTGTAGTCGTTGCCCTCGGGGAGGTTGGCGATGTTCTGGCGGGAGAGGATGAGGGCAGACGGGGTGCTCATGTTGTTCATGGCGGCGGCCCAGGCCTCGGTGGTCTCCTTGGCGTCGGCCGGACGCATCACCAGGACGGAGTTCTTGCCGTGGTGGTTCTTGAGTTTCTCCATGAGGCGGATCTGGGCCTCCTGCTCGACGGGCTCGTGGGTCGGGCCGTCCTCGCCGACGCGGAAGGCGTCATGGGTCCAGATGAACTTGACCGGGAGCTCCATGAGGGCGGCCATGCGGACGGCCGGCTTCATGTAGTCGGAGAACACGAAGAAGGTACCGCAGGCGGGGATGATGCCGCCGTGCAGGGACATACCGATGCAGCAGCAGGCCATCGTCAGCTCGGCCACGCCGGCCTGGAAGAAGGCGCCGCTGAAGTCGCCGGCCTGGAAGGCGGTGGTCTTCTTCAGGAAGCCGTCGGTCTTGTCGGAGTTGGAGAGATCGGCGGAAGCGACGACCATGTTGGGCACCTGCTCGGCGAGCACGCCGAGGCAGGCGGCGCTGGCGGAACGCGTGGCGTCGTTGTCCTTCTGGACACACTTGCTCCAGTCGATCTTCGGAGCCTTGCCGCTGAACCACTCAGCCTGCTGGGCAGCCTTCTCAGGGTTGGCGTCGGCCCAGGCTTTCTCCTCGGCGTAGCGCTCGGAGACGATCTTCTTGAGCTCCTCGTCGCGACGGGCGTAGAGCACCTTCACGTCGTCGAAGATCTGGAAAGGATTCTCCGGGTCGCCGCCCAGGTTCTTGACGGTATTCTTGTAAGCGTCGCCGCCCAGCGGGGCGCCGTGGGTCTTGCAGTTGCGCTCGTAGCTGGAGCCGTCCTCCTTGAGGGCGCCCTTGCCCATGATGCACTTGCCGATGATGAGAGCCGGCTTGCCCTTCACGGCCTTGGCCTTCTCGATGGCGGTGCGGATCTGCGCGGCGTCGTTGCCGTCGATGACCTGCACGTCCCAACCGAGGGCGCGGTACTTGGCGGCCGTATCCTCGTTCATGACGACCTTGGTCTCGGTGGAGAGCTGGATGTCGTTGGAGTCGTAGAACATCACGAGGTTGTCCAGGCCGAGCGTGCCGGCGATACGGGCAGCGCCCTGGGAGATTTCCTCCTGCACGCCACCGTCGGAGATGTAGGCGTAGATGGTTTCCTTCGCGAAGCTCGGGTTGCCGGTGTGGGCGGCCAGGAACTTGGCGGCGATGGCGGCGCCCACGGCGTAGGCGTGGCCCTGGCCGAGGGGACCGGAGGTGTTCTCGACGCCGCGCGTCGGGTCAAACTCGGGGTGACCGGTGGTCGGGGAGCCCCATTGGCGCAGGTTGGCCAGCTCTTCGAGGCTATACTTGCCGATCAGGCACAGCTGAGCATAGAGCATCGGGGCCATGTGGCCGGGATCCAGGAAGAAACGGTCGCGGGCGGCCCAGGTCGGGTTGCCGGGATCGTAGGTCAGGTACTCGCTGTAGAGCACGTTGATGAAGTCCGCGCCACCCATGGCACCGCCCGGGTGTCCGGATTTGGCTTTTTCGACTGCGCTGGCCGCCAGGATGCGGATGTTGTCGGCCGCGTGATTGAGAACACTAATAGAATTTGCCATCTTGATGTATGTTTTGATATGATTTTTTCGATAACCTACAAAGTTAACAATTTATTTCGTCATCCGGACAACGATTGACAGCGGAAGGGCTTTGCCGAACTTGTCGTTCAGCGCCAGCTCGCCGCTTTCCATCTCTCCGACGCGCATCGCCTGGCGGAGCACCGTCTCGCCCAGCAGGGCGGAGTAGCCGTTGCTGTAGAGGTTGAGCACGAGGAAGGCGTCCTGCGGCGAGAGGATCTCCCCGACGCTGCGGAGCATGCCGAACAGGCACTCGTCCAGCTTCCATTTCTCGCCGTCCGGGCCGTGCCCGTAGGCGGGCGGGTCGAGGATGATGCCGTCGTAGCGGTTGCCGCGCCGCGCTTCGCGCTGGGCGAACTTCATCGCGTCCTCCACCACCCAGCGGATGCCGTCCAGGCCGCTGTTCTCCATGTTCCCGCGGGCCCAGGTGACCACCTGCCGGACGGAGTCCAGGTGCGTCACGTCGGCCCCCGCGGCCTTGGCGGCGAGGGAGGCGCCGCCCGTGTAGGCGAAGAGGTTCAGCACGCGGGGTGTGCGGCCCAGCTTCTGTGCGAGCGCGCGGGTCTGGCGGTAAATATAGTCCCAGTTGGGGGCCTGCTCCGGGAACACGCCGACGTGCTTGAACGACGTCAGGCCCAGGCGCAGGTCCATTTTCAGGCCGTCCGCGTTGGCGTATTTGATGTGCCACTGGTCGTCCATCTTCCTGAGACGGTTCCAGGTGCCGCTGTCTTCCTTGCCGGCCTTGCCGAAACCGGCACCGGGGGTGAAAGTCGTATGGGCGAGCCGGCGCCACTCGGCGTCCGACATGGATTTGTCCCAGAGCGCCTTGGGTTCCGGCCGCGCGAGCACGTAGGCGCCGAAGCGCTCCAGCTTTTCGCCCGCGCCGCTGTCCAGCAGTTCGTAGTCAGTCCAGGAAGGGGAAGGGAATTCTGCCATAGCGTCGTCTATTCTTCGTCCAGCGCATCCGAAGCGGCGTCCACCAGGGCCACGAGCCCGTCGGTGAGCTGCTTGGCCAGGTCGTTGTCGCCGGCCTGCTTCATCACGTCCGCCAGGAAGTAGATGTACTGCCCCACGACCTCGAACTCCTCGCGGGCCCAGTCGTAGAACTCGATGTAGAACTTGGCGCTCTGCAGCAGGCCGGAGCCGAGCTGCATCGCCAGCAGGCGGGCCTTGTCCGCCTGGCCAAGCTTGTAGTAGTCCTCGATCATCAGGACGATCATGTAGTCGTTGCCGGAGAAGCCCAGGGGGACGGTCTCCACCGGATAATACTGCATCACCTCCGCCGCCTTGTCGATCATCTCCAGGGCGCGGTCGTCCTCGCCCGCCTTCATGAAGGCCTCGGCGCAGGTCACGAACATGCCGCGGATGGACATCACGCCCAGGTGCGTGTACATGTTCTGATAATCCATGAAATAGTCGTCGCGCGCAATGGCGTCCCAGCTATAAACTTGCGTCATCATGCGGTAGAGTTCGTCCGTGTCGACGAAGCCCGCTTCCGAGCTGGTGGTCTTGTTCTTGATCGGTACGAACTTGTAGGAGTAGCCGTTGTATTCGAGGTACTCCTTGATGCCGACGTTCAGGTCGCCGCCCATGTTCAGGAAGTGCAGCGGGCGGTCCCACTGGTAGCCCGAGAGCAGATCCAGCAGGAAGAGCTCGGGCTTGGACAGATAGTCCTTGTCCTTGGCGATCGTGAGCACGATCGAATCGGGGATCTGCGCCGCGTATTTCTCATCCAGGATGCCGTATTTGATGACATTCTCCTTGTTGACCGGGAGGACGATCTTGCGCGAGGGGATGTAGTCCACCTTGCGGCCGCTGGTCATCGGGGCCTTGATCTGGGGATGCTTGAAGACGGCCATCACGTCCGCGATGTTCATCTCGATCTCCTGCGTGTCGTAGATCGGAATGTACTCGTTGGTGCCGTACAGGTACTGGTCCGGACCCACCGTCAGGGGCAGCGGGGCGGACTTGTTGCTCGCCCACTTCATCTGGTCGATGTGCCAGTCGGTGCCGAGCAGCGAGGTGTTGCAGATGCGCACGTCCGTGCGGACGTCCTCCACCTCCTGGGCGTACCAGAGCGGGAAGGTATCGTTGTCCCCGTGGGTCACGAGGATACCGTTCTCACCCACGGCGTTGAGGTAGTTGCGGGCCATTTCCACCGCCGTGCGGCGGTTGGAGCGGTCGTGGTCGTCCCAGTTCTGGGCAGCCATCTGCACGGGCACGAGCAGGCAGAGGCCGGTCAGGGCGGCGGCCGTCGCCAGGCTGCCGCGGCCCTTGCGGGCGCCGTCGATCCAGCTGAACAGCGCCGCCACGGCGAGTCCCGCCCAGGCGCTGAAGAAATAGAAGGATCCCGCGTACGCGTAATCGCGCTCGCGCACCTGATAAGGCGGCTGGTTGAGGTACAGCACGATGGCGATGCCCGTCATGAAGAACATCAGGAAGGTCAGCCAGCAGCCGCGCTTGTCGCGGTCGAACTGGAAGAAGAGACCCAGCAGGCCGAGCAGCAGGGGCAGGAAGTAGTAGTGGTTCTTGCCCTTGTCGTTTGCGAGCACATCGGGCGCGTCGATCTGGTCGCCCAGGCGGATGTCGTCGATGAATTTCACGCCGCTCTCCCAGTTGCCGTGGAAGATATCGCCCGGATTGGGGGCGTGGATCTGGTTCTGGCGGCCGGCGAAGTTCCACATGAAGTAGCGCCAGTACATCCAGTTCAGCTGGTAGTCGAAGAAATAGTAGAGGTTGGTGCCGAAAGACGGCTTGCGGGCTGTGGCTCCGGCCACGCGCTGGCCCTTGCCGTTGGTGTAGGTTTCGTAGAACGCCTCGTAGCTACCGTCCGGGCTCGTACTCCACATGCGCGGGAAGAGCATCTTGCCGGAAGCCTTGTAGCGGGCGTCGATCGGACCTTCGACCTTCTTGTACTTGCCGTCGAGCGGCGCCCAGTAGGTCGTGGTCTTGAGATCGTAGGGGGCGCCGTAGTACTGGCCGTAGAGCAGCGGCGTGGAGCCGTACTGCTCGCGGGAGAGGTAGCGCACCAGGGTGAAGGCGTTGTCGGGCTGGTATTCGTTGGTCGGGGTCTTCGCGCAGGAGCGGATGATGTCGATGGTGAAGACCGAGAAGCCGATGGTGATGACGGTCACGCACAGCAGCGCGGTGTTCAGGAAGACCTTCTCCTCCTTCATCGTGCGGAAGATGCCCCAGAAGAGCAGGGCGAGCAGCGCGACCAGGAAGAAGGCGGCGCCGGTGTTGTACGGCAGGCCCAGGGTGTTGACGAAGAAGAGGTCGAAGTACGCCGCCAGCTTGGGCAGGTAGGGGACCACCAGGAAGACGATCAGGCCGAGAATCACCACGCCCACGGCGAAGATCTTGACCAGCTCCTTGAAGGAGAAGGGCTTGTCCTCGCGCTGGCGGTAGTAGTACATGAACACGAGGGCCGGGATGGCCAGCAGGTTCAGCAGGTGCACGCCGATGCTCAGGCCCATCAGGAAGGCGATCAGCACGATCCAGCGCAGGGCGTGCGGCTCGTCGGCGCGGTCGTACCACACGGTCATGAGCCAGAACACCACGGCGGTGAAGAGGGAGGACATCGCGTAGACCTCACCCTCGACGGCGGAGAACCAGAAGGTGTCGGAGAAGGCGTACACCAGAGCGCCCACGAGGCCGGAGCCGAAGATGGCGACGGCCTGCGCCGGGCTGTAGCCGTCGGCGGCCGGGCGCACTAGGCGCTTGGCGAGCCAGACGACGGTCAGGTACAGGAAGAGGATCGTCGCCGCGGAGCACAGGGCGCTCATCGCGTTGACGAGGATCGCCGCGTGCATGTTGTCCCCGAACAGGGTGAAAATGCGGGCGAACAGCTGGAACACCGGGTTTCCCGGCGGGTGTCCCACCTCGAGTTTATACGATGAAGCGATGAATTCGCCACAGTCCCAGAAGGATGCGGACGGTTCTATGGTCAGCAGATACGTGACGGCGGAGACGACGAAGGCGACAGCCGCGCAGATCCGGTTCCACAAGGTGAATTTCTTCTCTGTCATAACTTGCAAATGTACAACTAAAAATCTGTATCTTTGCAAAAATTATCCCAGCATGGCACAACAAGACTGGAAAGATCGCCTGGGTGTCGTCTATTCCACCAATCCCGACTTCCAATACCAGACGGCGCTGGACGCGCCGGAGGCGGACACGCTCGCCCCGGAGAAGCAGCGCCTGGTCGTCCGCATCGACCGCCGCCGGCGCGCCGGCAAGCAGGTCACGCTCGTGGACGGGTTCGTCGGCCGGGCGGCCGACCTCGCGGCGCTCGCGAAGACGCTCAAGACCAAGTGCGGCGTCGGCGGGACCGTCGAGGAGGGGCAGATCCTCATCCAGGGCGACCTGCGCGACAAGCTGGTCACGCTGCTTTCCGGCATGGGATACCAAGTCAAACGCGGCAACTAGCAGATCATGGAAGAAATCTTCCGGAGCGGAACCCTGGAAATGTCCGCCAGCCCCCTGGAGACGCTGGCGGCGCCGGCCTGCTGGTCGGACGTCCTGCTCAACCGCATCCTGATCCTGGTGTCGATCGCCCTGATCATGCGCTGCCTGCTGGACCTGTTCCGCCTCACCCCGCCCCTGCTCTACAGCTACAGCCGCTCCCGCGGCGCCGAAGCGCTGGAGCAGAGCCTGGGCACCGCGCGGGTCCGCAACCGGATCGCGTTCTGCCTCACCCTGCCTTTCTGCCTGATCCTGGACCGCTTCCACGTGCTGCGGCCCGCTTTCATGGACACACTTCCCGCCGGCTGGAGCGTTCCCGCCACCGTCGGCCTGGTTGTGGCGTACCTCATCCTGCGCAGCCTGTGCTACCTCTTCTTCCGCTTCAACCGCCTGGACAAGAAGACGGTAGCCATCGCGCGGCGCAACCTCTACAACTACCTGATGCTGGTCCTTCCCGTCATGCTCCTGCTGACCGCCGGGCTGCTGCTGGCGCGCGTGCCGGAGGAGACCGCCTGCTCCGTCATGCGCTGGACCCTTTCCGCCGTCTGGGTCTTCGCCCTCGGGCGCACAGGACAAATTTTACACGCGCATTGCTCGGGATTCTCAACTTTTTTGTACCTTTGCGCGCTTGAAATTTTACCCGCCGCCGTATTGGTAGCAGTTGTAGTGAATTTTTGATCATATTTGCAGCCAGATGAAGATCCTGATATCCCAGCAAGTCCCGTCCAATCTCGCCGCTTACGAGACCCTGCAAAGCCAGTTTGGGGCTGAACTGACCTTCCAGCCGTTCTTCCTCATCGAACCGCTTTCCGCCCGCGAATTCCGGGCCGAGCACATCAACCTGCCCGACTATACCGCCATCGTCTTCTCCTCCCGCCACGCCATCGACGCCTACTTCAAGCTGTGCGACGAAATGCGTTTCAAGGTGCCGGAGACCATGAAATATTTCTGTTCGACGGAAGCCGTCGCCATGTATCTGCAGAAGCACATCGTCTACCGCAAGCGCAAGATTTTCTACGGTTCCGGCTCGCCGGACTCCATCGTCGCGCTGGTCACGGCCAAGCACAAGGGCGAGAAATTCCTGATCGCCACGACGGAAGGATCCGACATCACCCCGATCACGACCCTGTTCGAGGCCGCCAAACTGGACTACACCGTGGGCGTGCTGGTCAAGCCCGTGCCGCAGGACCTGCACGAGACGAACCTCTCCGCCTTCGACATCGCCGTCCTTTGCAACCCCGCCGACGTGGCGTCGCTGCACGAAAACTATCCCGAATTCCAGCAGGGATCGCTCAAATTCATCTCCTTCGGCAAAGCCGTGGTCAAAGCCATGGAGGAAGCCGGCTACGAGATCGCTCTCAAGGCCCCCACGCCGGAGGCCACTTCCATCAGCAAGGCTGTCGAGCTCTATCTCCAATCCGCCCGCTAAATGACTTCTCCGCAGAGCCATACTCTCTCCAAAGAGGAAAGGCTGTGCGGGAAGACGACCGTCTCCGCACTCATTTCCTCGGGGAAATGGGGCGCCACCGCGCACCTGCGCTTCTGCTGGTCGGCGGGGCATGAGACCGGCCTCAACCGCATCATGGTCTCCGTGCCGAAGAAGTTCTTCAAGCGCGCCGTCAAGCGCAATCTCCTCAAGCGCCGCATGCGCGAGGCCTACCGCCTCCAGAAGGAGCTCCTCCCGGGCCCCGGCATCGACCTGCTGCTCGCTTACTCCCACGCGGAGGTGGCCGATTTCGCCACCGTCTACGCCGAGGTCACGGACATCCTGAACCGCATCCGCGAGAAGGTATGAGCGCTCTGGCCGTCATCCGGCGCATCCTCGCCGCCCCCTTCATCCTGCTGATCAAATTCTATCAGCTCTGTATCTCGCCGCTCAAGCCGCCGACCTGCCGCTTCACCCCCACCTGCTCGCAGTACGCCCTCGAGGCCTTCCGGAAATACGGCCCCTTCAAGGGCTTCTGGCTGAGCCTGAAGCGCATTCTCCGCTGCCATCCGTGGGGCGGCTCGGGCTACGACCCGGTGCCGTAAATAATTCGGAAATAATTGTTATCTTTGCGATTCGGAATATTCAAACATCTTTATAGCTATGCAGCAACACATCGATTCCTACGATTTCGCCGGCAAGAAGGCGATCGTGCGCGTGGACTTCAACGTTCCCCTCAACGAGCAGTTTGAAATTACGGACGACACCCGCATCCGCCGGGCCATGCCGACCCTCAAGAAGGTTCTCGCCGGTGGCGGTTCCCTTATCATCATGTCCCACCTTGGCCGTCCGAAGGGCGTGACCGACAAGTTCTCCCTCAAGCACATCGTGAATCATGTGGCCGAGTGCCTCGGCGCTCCGGTGAAGTTCGCCGCCGATTGCCAGAAGGCCCAGGCCGAAGTGGCTTCCCTGAAGCCGGGTGAGGCCCTCCTGCTCGAGAACCTCCGCTTCTACGCCGAAGAGGAAGGCAAGCCCCGCGGACTCGCCGAGGATGCCTCCGACGAGGAGAAGAAGGCCGCCAAGGCTGCCGTCAAGGCCAGCCAGAAGGACTTTGTCAAGACCCTCGCTTCCTACGCTGACTGCTACATCAACGACGCTTTCGGTACGGCCCACCGTGCCCACGCCTCCACCGCCCTTATCGCCGACTACTTCCCCAACGACAAGATGTTCGGCTACCTGATGGAAGGTGAGATCAAGGCGATCGACAACGTCCTCAAGAACGCCAAGCACCCCTTCACCGCCATCATCGGCGGCTCCAAGGTCTCTTCCAAACTCGCCGTGCTCGAGAACATGCTCGAGAAGGTGGACAACCTGATTATCGGCGGCGGTATGGGTTATACCTTCGTCAAGGCCCAGGGCGGCCAGATCGGCAACTCCCTGCATGAGGACGACCTCATGCCGCAGGCCCTCGAGATCCTCGCCAAGGCCAAGGAGAAGGGCGTGAAGATCTATCTCTCCCAGGAGACCGTCATCGCTGACGACTTCAGCAACGACGCCAACACGAAGATCGTCCCGTCCGGCCAGATTCCCGAGGGTTGGGAAGGCATGGACGCCGGCCCCGCTTCCCTGAAGGAGTGGAAGGATGTCATCCTCGGTTCCAAGACCGTCCTGTGGAACGGCCCCGTCGGCGTGTTCGAGATGCCGACCTTCGCCAAGGGTACGCTCCAGATCGCCGAAGACCTCGCCGAGGCCACGGCCAAGGGCGCTTACACCCTCGTGGGTGGCGGTGACTCCGTCGCTGCCGTGACCCAGATGGGCTACGCCGAGAAGGTGAGCTACGTTTCCACCGGCGGTGGCGCCATGCTCGAGGCTCTTGAGGGTAAAGAGCTTCCGGGCATCGCCGCGATTCGCGGCTAGCGCACAAAACAAGCAATTCTTTTTTAACCTTTTAAACCCAATTTAGTGTATGGCCTATCAAGAAGTAACCAAGACAAGCTACGGCTCCCGCCTCGGCAACTCCCTGAAGGGAATTGTCACCGGCCTGGTCCTGTTTGTCGCCGCGACCGTCCTCCTGTGGTGGAATGAGGGTCGCGCAGTCAAAACCGCGAAAATGCTGAAAGCCGCCGAGACCGAGTGCGTCGACGTGGCCAGCGTCGCCAGCCTGGACGCTTCCCTCGAGGGACAGCTGATCCACGCCACGGCCGTGGCGAAGACTGACGAGATCCTGACCGATCCCGATTACGGCGTGTCCGTGAACGCGATCCGTCTGGTGCGTGACGTCGAGTATTATCAGTGGGTGGAGCATTCCACCTCCGAGACCAAGGACAAGATCGGTGGCGGTCAGGAGACCACCACGACCTACACCTACTCCAAGGAGTGGGTGAGCGGCCCGGTCGACTCCGGCAGTTTCAAGGATCCTGACTATCAGGGCAGCAACTACGTCCGCACGACCGTTCCCGACAATACCGTGACGGCCCAGAAGGTGGACTTCGGCGCTTATGTGCTTCCTCCGGCAATGGTCGGTGCCATCCCCGCCAACACGTCCGTGAACGTTCCGGCCTCCCTGGCCAACGGCGTGGACACCTTCGTGGAAGGCAATGTCGTATATTATGGTGAGAATCCCCAGACCCCGGCCGTCGGTGACGTCCGCGTGACCTTTACCGAAGCGGACGGCGGCGTCGCCTCCATCCTCGGCAAGGTGACCGGCAATACCTTCGAGTCCTACAAGCACAAGAACGGCAAGAGCCTGATGGTTCTCAAGATGGGTGAGCACTCCCAGGAGTCGATGTTCGAGTCCGAGAAGGCCGCCAACAAGATGATCCTCTGGCTGCTCCGCATCCTCGGCGTCATCCTCGTGATCGCCGGTCTCCGCTCGATGTTCAGCATCCTCGTGACCCTCCTCAAGGTCCTCCCGTTCCTGGCCAATGTCGCCTCGGTGGGTGTGAACCTCGTGACGGGCATCGTCGGATTCATCTGGTCGCTGCTTGTGATCATGATCGCCTGGGTGGCCTACCGTCCGGTCCTGGCCATCGCCCTCGCCGTCGTGATCGCCGGTCTGATCTACCTCCTGATCTCCAAGAGCAAGAAGGCTCCCGCCGAGGTTCCTGCCGCTGCGGCCGCTACTGCCGCCCCGGCTGCCCCTGCAGCTCCGGAAGCTCCGAAAAGCGACGCGGAATAATGAGATTTAATTTTTCTTCCAAGCTGGCAGCCCTGGTGCTGCCAGCTTTGGCTTTGAGCCTGACGTTCTCCGCTTCCGCGCAGGATGCGCCGCACGGCGAGTACGATCCCGAGAGCGAAACCGTGACCGACGTGAACGGCTACCGCTATCATTATGTCGAAGGCCTGAAGCTGGAGCTCTGTGCGGGCGGCAACTATGCCGGCACGGTCTCCCTTCCCCGGTCGCTGGAGGTCGGCGGGAAGGAGATGGAGGTGGCCGGCATCGGCGCGAAGGCTTTCTGGGGCAACGAGGCCGTGACGGACGTGACCTGGGACCGCGACACGCAGTACGTCGGCCCGTCCGCATTCTACCGCAGCGGCATGCATTACTACTGGGACGGCCATTACGGCCTTCCGGGCTATGTCTATCCCAGCGAAAACTTCCAGCTGTTCGTCCGTCAGGAAGAGGTGCCGGAGTGGGACCGCACGACGCCCGCCTGGATGTTCTTCAAGCAGAACTACGCGCCGCTGACCTACCTCGAGGACCACTTGAAAGACGAGGACCTGAAATGGGGCTACCACCCCTGGTTGGCGAGCGATAAGGGCATGCAGGGCCTGTACTACGAGATGGACGTGCCTGCCAACGCCAAGAAGGATATGTTCCGCGGCTACGAGGCCATGGAGGTGATCGGCCTTATCATGGACGGGAAGTTTGCCGCTTTCCACCGTTTCCCGTCGTTCAGCCGCTGGAAATGGGGCGAGGCGGAACAGTCGATGGGCGCATCGCTCGAGAAGGCGATGGAGACGCGCTACGGCCGCACCCTCATCCAGTCCCGCTACATCGGCAATTTACGCGAAGAGGACGGCCGCGTGGGCATCTTCGAGTTTGAGCCCAAGGACGGCGAGGCGATGATCGTGATCGCGTGGACCCAGGGCGGCAAGGTCAAGGCTACCTACGTGCAGACGACCAACGTCAACCCCGAGTACGGCAGCACCTGGAACGTGGACGATGACGGCAGCTACGGCATTCCCGAACTGCTCTGCGTCGCTTTCGACAAGCACGACAACGTCATCCTCTGGTTCAACCATTCGGCTCCCGAGAGCAAGAACATTTTCGGCCTGCGTCAGCAGGGCGATCAGCTCCAGCGCTTCGGTGAGGAACAGTGGTATGTCTATGTAGACTAGTTGTTTAGCGGACGCGCATAGTGCGTCGCTTCTTTCTTGACCGGCTGCGGGTGAATCACCGCGGCCGGTTTTTTTGCCTTGGCGGCGTAGACCAGCAGGCCGATGCCGGCGATGATGAAGGGGATGGAGAGGAGCTGGCCCATGTCCAGGGCCATCGTCTGCTCGAACTCGACCTGCGGTTCCTTGATGAATTCGATCAGGAAACGGCCGCCGAAGCAGCCCAGCAGGAAGAAGCCGAAGAAGAATCCGCGGTGCACCTTGTCCAGTTTGTTCTTGTAGACCCAGACCATGACCAGGCCGAGCAGCAGGTAGGTGAGGGCCTCGTAGAGCTGCGTCGGGTGCTTGGGCTCGGTCTCGCCGCGCAGGTCGAAGATGAAGCCCCAGGGGAGCGTGGTGACGTCGCCGTAGATCTCGGAATTGAAGAGGTTGCCCAGGCGGATCATGCAGCCGGCGAAGGCGACGGTGATGCACAGGCGGTCCATGATCCACAGGAAATCAAAGTCGTTCTTCTTGCCGTAGCGGTTCGCGAACCACCACATCGAAAGCAGTAGGGCGATGGCGCCGCCGTGGCTGGCCAGGCCGCCCTTCCAGGGCATGAAAATCTCCAGGAACCCGGCCCAGGAGCCGAAATAGTAGTCCGGCTGGTAGAAGATGCAGTGCCCGAGGCGGGCGCCCACGACCGTGGCGATGAGCAGGGTGTACAGCAGCGGGTCCATCAGTTTGACGTCCACCTTCTCGCGCTGGAAGAACCACTTGAACAGATACCAGCCGATGACGAAGCCCGACACGAACAGCAGGCCGTACCAGCGGATCTCGAGGGAACCGATGTGCAGAAGTATGGGGTCGACGTGCCAATGCACGTAAAGTAAAGATTCCATATATATTTTTGCGTTCCATGCAAAGATAGCATAAAATTTGCATATCTTTGCGCGCGAAAAATATATTATGAAGAGATCGATAACGTTAGTATTCACGTTCCTTCTCCCGCTGTTCGCCGCTGCGCAGGCCGTCGACACGACCGCCACCCCCACCTTCCTGACGCTGGAAGATGCGCTGCGGATCGCGCTCAGCGAGAATGCGTCTGTCAAAGTGGCAGACATGGAGATTGAACGGACGGGTTATGCCCGCAAGGGGTCGTACGCAGCCCTTTTCCCGCAGATCAATGGATCCGGGTCTTATCAGCGTACCATCAAGAAACAGGTCATGTACATGGACTTCGACATCGGAGGCATGGGCGGCGGTGCGGCCGGAGGATCTTCCGCCGGCGGTTCCGGCTTCCCCGGCGGCGACAGCGGCAAGAGCTCTTCCGACGGCTTCGAAGTCGGCCGCTGGAATACCTGGTCGGCCGGTATCAGCGCCAGCCTGCCCCTCATCAACGCCCAGCTGTGGAAAAACCTGGAGATCTCCGGGGAGAACGTCGAGCTGGCCGTCGAGCAGGCGCGCAGCTCCCGGCTCGAGACGGTGAACCAGGTCAAGCAGGCTTTCTTCACCTGCCTGCTGTCCAAGAAAGCCTTCGACGTGTACAAATCCGCTTATGAGAACGCCCTCGCGAACTGCGAGCAGATCCAGCGCCGCTTCAACGCCCAGAAGGCGTCCGAGCTGGACCTCACCCGCGCCAAGACCACGTTGGCGAACGCCATCCCGAACGTCTATGACGCGGAGAGCTCCGTCATGCTGTCCCTGTGGCAGCTCAAGGCCGTGATGGGTGTGGATCTGGACACGAATATCGACGTGGCCGGCGACCTGGACGACTACGCGGAGCACATGCTCTACGACCTGAACGCGAGCGAGTCGCTCTCGTTGGAGAACAACTCCACGATGCGCCAGCTGGCCATCCAGGCCGAACAGCTCGCCGACGCCGTCAAGGTCCAGCAGTACGCCTACCTGCCCACGCTGTCCCTGTCGTTCAACTACAGCATCAACGCGATGACCAACGACTTCAAGTTCAGCGAGTACAAATGGTCCCCGTATTCCTTCGTCGGACTGAGCCTGTCCGTGCCCATCTTCTCCGGCGGCCAGCGGCTCAACGCCGTCCGCCAGGCCAAGGTGCAGGCCCGCGAGCTGGATGTCCAGCGCGCCAACACCGAGCGCCAGCTGAAGATCTCCATCCGCCAGTATCTCAACCAGATGGAAACGGCGATGAAGAGCTACGGCTCCGCCCGAAGCGCCGCCGAGACGGCCCAGAAGGCCTACGACATCGCCTCGAAGTCCTACGATGTGGGCCGCAGTACGCTCACCGACCTCAACGACGCACAGTACGCCCTGATCCAGTCGCAGCTCGGTGTCTGCCAGGCCATCTACACCTTCGTCGTGGCGAAGGCCGGTCTTGAGAGTACGCTCGGCGCCGACTTCATCGACGCCGCAGGCAATGTTCAACTGAATAAAACTTACGTCAATGAATAGAGTTTCCAAGATAGGCATGGCCCTGTGCGCCCTCGTGTGCGCCGCCTGTGGCCAGCAGAAATCCGGCACCCCGGCCATGGACCCGATGGCCGCCATGAACGCTACGCCGGTCGTTTCCGTGACGGGCGCCGTCCGGGAGCAGGTGGCCCGCGACGCGGTGTATTCCGCGACCGTGCAGGCCAACGTGATCAACAACATCGCCCCGCTGAGCAGCGGGCGCATCCAGAAACTGAACGTCGAGGTCGGCGACTTCGTATCCGCCGGCCAGATCCTCGCCGAGATGGACCGTGTGCAGCTCGACCAGGCCGCCCTGCGGCTCAAGAACGACGAGACCGAGCTCGCCCGCGTGAAGCAGCTCCTCGCCGAGGGCGGCGTGTCCCAGTCCGACTACGAGTCGCTGGAACTCGCCTTCAACGTGTCCAAGAGCAGCTACGACAACCTCGTGGAGAACACCATCCTGCGCGCTCCCGTGAGCGGCGTGGTGTCCGCCCGCAATTATGACCGCGGCGATCTCTACTCCATGAGCCAGCCCATCTACACCGTGCAGCAGATCACGCCGGTGAAGCTCCTGGTGCCCATCTCCGAGGCCGACTACACCCGCGTGAAGCGCGGCGACAAAGTGACCCTGACGGCCGACGCCCTGCCGGGCCGGACCTACACGGGCACCATCGTGCGCCTCTACCCGACCATCGATCCCGCTTCCCACACCTTCAGCGCGGAAGTGCGCGTGGCCAATGAGAACCGCGAACTCCGCCCGGGCATGTACGCCCGCGTGTCCGTGGACTTCGGCGCCGTCGAGAGCATCGTCGTGCCGGATGCAGCCGTGCTCAAGCAGCAGGGCTCCGGCCAGCGTATCGTGTTTGTGCTGAACGCCGACGACACCGTGTCCATCCGTCCGGTGGAACCCGGCCGTCATTTCGGCACCCGCTATGAGATCCTTTCCGGTCTGGAAGAAGGCGAGCAGGTGCTCACCGGCGGCCACACCAACCTCAAGTCCGGCGATAAAGTGGAGGTCAAACGATGAGTATCTACCGTTCCGCGGTCGAACATCCCGTCACGACCGCCCTGGTCTTCGTCGCCCTTGCGATCCTGGGACTCTTCTCCCTGAGCCGGACGTCCATCGCCCAGTTCCCGGAGTTTGATTCCAACACGATCATGGTGATGTCTTCCTACCAGGGCGCCAATGCACAGGATATCGAGACCAACCTGACCAAGGTCCTGGAGAACGCCCTCAACGGCGTTGAGGACCTCAAGGAACTGACCACCCAGTCCAAGGAGAACATCTCCCTGCTCACGCTGACCTTCAACTACGGCGTGGACATCGAGGCTGCGACCAACAGCGTCCGCGACAAACTGGACATGGTCAATTCCGTGCTTCCCGACGGCGTATCGATGCCGGTCATCTTCAAGTTCAGCGCCTCCGACCTGCCGATCCTGATGCTTTCGGCCACGGCCGAGGAGAGCCTGCCCGCCCTGGACAAGATCCTGGACGACCGCGTGGCCACTCCGCTGGCCCGCGTGCCCGGTGTGGGTACGGTGTCCGTGAGCGGCGCTCCGACCCGTGAGATCCAGGTGTACTGCGATCCCAGCAAGCTCCAGGCCTACGGCCTCAGCATCAGCACGATCGCGGCCGTGATTGGCTCCGAGAACCGCAACCTCCCTTCGGGAAATATCGACATCGGCTCCGAAACCTATACCCTGCGTGTCCACAAGGAATTCTCCGATCCGTCCGAATTGCTGGACGTCGTGGTCGGTGCGGCGAACGGCCGTGTCGTGTATCTGCGCGATGTCGCCACGGTGACGGACGGACAGCAGGAGCGTGAGCAGGAATCCTATACCAACGGCAGCCGCTCCGCCCGCATCATCATCCAGAAGCAGAGCGACGCCAATACGGTCAACGTCATCCGCGGCGTCAAGAAGCAGCTGGCACAGATCCAGAAGACGCTTCCGTCCGATGTCCAGATTACGACGATCATCGACGGTTCCCGCGAGATCATCAACACGATCCGCACCCTGATCGAGACCATCCTGATCACCTTCTTCGTGGTTATGCTCGTGGTCTTCGTCTTCCTGGGCAGCTGGAAGTCCACCTTCATCATCATCCTGTCCATCCCGTTGGCCCTGCTGGCTTCGCTGATGTATCTCTTCGCCACCGGCAACACCCTCAACATCATCTCGATGTCCGCCCTCGCCATCGCCATCGGCATGGTCGTGGACGACGCCATCGTGGTGTTGGAGAACGTGTCCACGCACGTCGCGCGCGGAGAGAAACCGAAGGAAGCCGCCGTGCACGGTACGGGCGAGGTGGGTATCTCCGTCATCGCTTCCACGCTGACCATGCTCTGCGTGTTCCTGCCCCTGACGATGATCAACGGTATGGCGGGCATCATGTTCGCCCAGCTGGGCTGGATCGTCTCGATCATCATGATCGTGTCCACGACCGCCGCCCTGACCTTCGTGCCGATGCTGTGCTCCAAGTGGCTCAAGCGTGACGTTTCCCACGGCAAGGCCTACCAGGCCGTCTTCGGGCCCATCAACAACTTCATCGACAAGATTTCCCGCGGCTACGCCCACGTGATCCACTGGGCCACCAAGCGTCGCAAGGTCGTGATCCTGGGCTTCGCCGGTGTCTTCGTCGCGGCGATCGCCCTGCTCGTTCCGGGCATCAAGACCGAATACTTCCCGCGCGGCGACTCCGACCGCCTCACCGTCACGATCAACCTTCCGATGGGTACGGCCCAGGACGTCACGCGCGACTTCTACAACCGCATCTACGAAGACATCAAGAACGAAATCCCGGAGGTCCAGGTTCTCAACGCCACCTTCGGTCAGGCCGACTCCGACAACACGTTCGCCAATATGCAGAGCAACGGTACCCATATCCTTTCGCTGAACATCAACATCGGCACCTCGAGTACGCGTACGCGTTCTTCCGCTGAGATTTCCGACGTGCTGCGCGGCATCTGCGCACGCTATCCCGAAATCCGCCGGGCGCTCGTGACCGAGGGTATGGGTATGGGCGGCGCCTCCAGTGTCGAGGTGGAAGTGTACGGCTACGATTTCGGGGATACGGACCGCGTGGCGCAGGAGCTGATGACCAAGATGCAGCAGGATCCTTCCTACACGCAGGTGACCGTGAGCCGCGACGAGTACACGCCGGAGCTCCAGATGGACTTCGACCGCACCAAGCTGGCCCTGCACGGACTCAACTCCACCACGGCGGCTTCCGCCTTCAGTGCGGCGATGAGCGGCACCGTCGCCTCGCTTTACCGCGAAGACGGTGAGGAATACAACATCCGCGTGCGCTATGCGCCGCAGTTCCGCGCCAGCGTCGAAGATATGGAGAACATCGTGGTCACCACGCCCACGGGCGCATCCGTCCGCATGAAGGAACTGGGCACCGTGGTCGAAGGCCTCGTGCCGCCGACCATCGAGCGCAAGGACCGCTCCCGACTGATCACGGTGCGCGGCATCGTGGCCAAGGGCGCTGCGCTGAGCGATGCCGTGGATGCGGCCCAGCGGGCCATCGACTCCACGGTGATCCCCTCCGAACTGTCCACCGTCATCGCCGGTGACTTCGAGGACCAGCAGGAAATGTTCAGCCAGATGCTTATGCTGATTATCCTGATGATCCTGCTCGTCTATATGGTGATGGCCTCCCAGTTCGAGAGCCTGATGGGCCCGTTCGTCATTATGTTCAGCGTGCCGTTCGCCCTGGTGGGCGTGCTGCTCGGTCTGCGCGTCACGGGCACGGCGCTGGGTGTGATGTCCATCATCGGTATCATCATCCTGATCGGTATCGTGGTGAAGAACGGTATCGTGCTCATCGACTACACGATCCTGCTCCGCGAGCGCGGAATGAACATCCGCGATGCGTCCACGACGGCCGCCAAGAGCCGTCTGCGCCCGATCCTGATGACCACCCTCACCACCGTGCTCGGTATGCTCCCGATGGCCATCGGCACGGGTGAAGGCTCGGAGATGTGGCGCTCGCTGGGTATCACGGTGTGCTGGGGTCTGACCGTCTCCACGCTTATCACCCTCGTGCTCATCCCGACGGTGTACTGCTCGTTTACCAACCGGATGGAAAGAAGACTTGAAAGAAAGAGGAACCGCCAATGAAAGCCATGTTCATCGCCTACAATCAGGCTTATAACGAAGAAATCGTAGATATCCTTGTCGCGCACGGCCAGCGGGGTTACACCCGTTGGGAAGGTGTGGAAGGCAAGGGAGACTTCAACGGATTCCCCCGTTTCGGCAGCCACGCGTGGCCGGAACTGAACCACGCGCTGCTCGTGATGGTGGCCGACGAAAAGGTCGCGCCGCTGCTCGAAACGCTGGGCGCCAAGGACAAGGAAGCCCCGGACCTGGGACTCCGTGCCTTCGTGTGGAATGTTGAATCTTACTATTAATTTTATTACCTTTGCAGATACGGACATTTGTCCGCCTGCTAAAACTAATCAATTTAAGTAGTATGGAAACTGTTATCAATCCGAACAATATCAGTGAGGTGCTCGCTTCCAAGCAGCCGGTCCTGATCGACTTCTGGGCCACCTGGTGCGGCCCCTGCCGCATCCTTTCCCCGACCGTGGACGAAGTGGCCGCCGAGCTCGGCGACAAGGCCGTCGTGGCCAAGTGCAACGTGGACGACTGCGAGGATATCGCCGTCCAGTACGGCATCCGCAACATCCCGACCCTGCTCTTCTTTAAAGACGGGCAGCTGGCGGACCGCACCGTGGGTGTCGTCTCCAAGCAGGAGATCATCGACCGCCTGGAGAAATTAATGTAAGAACGTTTTAACCATCATTTATTAAGATGAAAAAGCTTTTAGTTATCGTCGCTTCCCTGCTCGTCGCAGTGAGCGCACACGCCCAGTTCGGCGTCATCGCGGGTGTTACTTCCGCGCACAACAACTTCTCCGATGCAGTCAAAGACGCCGGCAACGTGACCCAGTATCACGCCGGTATCACCTACAAGTTCGACCTTGGTCTTTTCGCCATCCAGCCGTCCCTCATCTACAACGTGAAGGGTTCCAAGCTGGCGAACTTCGACGGTTTCGGCACCATGGAGTACAAGAACGGCTACCTCGAGCTGCCCGTCCAGCTGCAGGTCGGCCTCAACCTCGGCATCGCCCGTATCTACGGCATCGCCGAGCCGTTCATCGGCTACGCCATCACCAACAACACCTCGCTCACCACGGGTAGCGTTGACTTCAAGTGGGAAGAGGTCCCCAACAAGCTGGAGTATGGTGTCGGTGTCGGCGCCGGTATCGAGCTGATCAAGCACGTGCAGATTTCCGCCCGTTATTTCTGGAACCTTGGCCAGGCCAAGAACGCCAACTGGACTGACATGAAGCAGGCTGTTTCCAACCAGCGCGCTTCCGGTATCATCGCTTCCGTCGCTCTCCTCTTCTAGTCAGCTATGTCGGACAAACGGGCAGTAATCTATTGCTCTTCCAGTTCCGACATCGATCCTGCCTACAATCAAGCTGCGCGGCAAATTGTCCGCGCAGCTTGTTTGGCAGGATATGATATCGTATCGGGAGGATCCTGGCGCGGCACGATGGGACATGTCTGCGACGAAGCCCTGGCGCACGGCGTACGCGTAATCGGCGTGCTGCCCCGCTTCATGAAGGGCTTCGAGCACCCCCGTCTGACGGAATGTCTCTGGACGGACCGCATGTCGGAGCGCAAGGATGTGATGCGGGAAGGAACCTCCCTCGCCATCGCCCTTCCGGGCGGTATCGGGACGCTGGACGAAGCCGCGGAGACCTATTGTCTCGCGAAACTGGGCCGCTATCCCGGCAAGGTGGTCTTTTTCAACATGGACGGCTTCTACGAGCCGTTCAAACAGCAGCTCGACCTCTACGTGGAAAGGGGCATGATGGACGCGGCGTCCCGCGACATGGTCCACTTCCCGGCGACGGTCGCTGAATTTGAGACTTTGTTATGAGCAGAGAATCAGTGCTCGCATACCTGGGTGAAGATTGGGACCGCGTGAAGGCCCTGATCCGGAGCCACCTGTACACGGATGTCCCCCTGCTCGAGCAGACCAACGACCAGATCCTGTCGAATTCCGGCAAGATGCTGCGGCCGCTGGTGGCCCTGCTGATCGCCAACACCATTTCCAAGCCAACCGACGACAGCATCTGCTATGCGGCGGCCGCGGAGTTGCTGCACAACGCCACCCTCATCCACGATGACGTGGCCGATGACAGCTCCGAGCGGCGCGGGCGCCCCACGCTGAGCGCCCTGCTGGGCCCCGGCCCCGCCGTGCTGGTGGGCGACTACTGGCTGGCCCGCGCGGTGGACCTGGTGGTCCGCACGAAGCACCGGGATGCGGCCGTTCCCGCCTTTGCCAAGACGCTCACGGACCTGGCCGAGGGCGAGATGCTCCAGCTGGAGAAAGCGTCTTCCTGCGATACGAAGGAGGAGGATTACCTCCGGATCATCTATTGCAAGACGGCCTCGCTCTTCCGGGCTGCGACCGAGGTGGCGGCGCTCTCCGTCGACGCCACGCCCGAGCAGCTGGAGGCGGCGAAGGCCTACGGCACGGCCCTGGGCATCGCCTTCCAGATCAAAGACGATATCCTCGACTATGCCGGCACGGACGCCCTGGGCAAGCCGGTCGGCGTGGACCTCAAGGAGCGGAAAATCACGGCGCCGTTGCTGGCGGCCCTGAGCGGCTCGCCGGACGAGGCGCGGATCCGCCAGCTGGTGCGCGGAATTCCGGAGCATCCGGAAAATTGCGCGACCGTCACCGCTTTCGTGCTGGAACACGATGGTATTGAGCTGGCTGCCCGGAAACTTTCCGAATGGGTGGACCGTTCCGAGCGGGCGCTGGACGCGTTCCCGAACGGCCCCGCGAAGGATGCTTTGATCGAGATCGGTCGCTTCAACCAGTGGAGACAGGTATGAGCTTCGCGCAGCTGCAGGGAAATGAAGATGTGAAGCAGGCGTTGACCGGCATGGTCGACTCCGGACGCATCCCGCACGCCATCCTCTTCCACGAGGACGACGGCGGCGGGGCTTTCCCGCTTGCGCTCGCCTTCCTGCAGTACCTGTTCTGCCAGAACCGCCGGCCCGGGGATTCCTGCGACGCCTGCCCGTCCTGCGGCAAGATCGCGAAGCTGATCCACCCGGACGTGCATTTCGTCTTCCCGACGGCCGCCGGCGTGCTTTCCGAGCAGTACATGGAGCCGTTCCGCAAGCTCGTCGCCGAGCATCCGGCCTTCCGCGAGATGGAGCTCGCCGACGCGCTGGGCATCGAGGGCAAGAACGCGGTGATCGCCGTCGGCGAGTCGCGCCGCCTGCTGGAGAAGCTCTCGCTGAGCGCCCTCGAAGGAGGCTGGCGCGCCGTGGTGATCTACCTGCCGGAGCGCCTGAACGCCGAGGCGGCGAACCGCCTCCTGAAAATGATCGAGGAACCGCCCGCACAGACGCAGTTCCTGCTGATCGCGCACCAGATGGAGCGCGTCCTGACGACGATCTCGTCCCGTTGTCAGCGCATCCGCATCCGCCCCGCCGGCGCTTCCGCCGGGCCGGATTTCGCTGATGCGGAATTGTTGGACGAGCTGATGGCCGCGCTGCTGAACCGCAACCTGGGCGACGCCCTGGAGGTGTCGGAGAAGCTTGCCGCGCTGCCTTCGCGCGAAGTCGCGAAATCTTTTTGTACCTTTGCTGCTGACCGCTTCCGCCAGGTGTTTCTGGCGCAGCAGGGCGTCGAGGGCGTCGGGGAGATTTCCCCGCAGGCCCGGCAGTGGGCCGCCCGATGCCGCAAGACCTTCCCGCGCCAGGCGCTGGAGGTGATGAACCGGACCCAGACCCTGATCGGTCGGAATGTCAACTTGAAGATCCTCTTCGCCGACATGGCCGATCGCTTATATATACAGATATGACGACCAACGAATCCATTCAATACGATTGTTTCCGCGGCTGCGTGGTGACGCACGAACCGGACTCGGGCGAGACCCGCTGTACCTACCGGGCCGGCTGCTGCAAGCTCGGGGACTACAACTGGCTGAAAGAGGCTTCCGACGGCACCTGCCGGGGCCTGTTTGAGGTTCGCTTCAAGAACACCCGCAAGGGGTTCTATATCAATGACTCCCAGCAGAACGTCCGCATGGGCGACCTGGTGGTCGTGGAGGCCACGACCGGCCAGGACCTCGGCATCGTGACCCTGGAGGGCCCGATCGTCGGCCGCCAGATGCGCAGCCGGGGCGTCGACCCCGAGACGACGCAGTTCAAGCGGATCTACCGCAAGGCGCGCCAGAGCGACATCGAGAAGTGGCAGGAGGCCATCGCCCGCGAGCAGGACACGATGATCAAGGCCCGGCGCATCGCCGCCGAGATGGGCCTGGAGATGAAAATCGGCGACGTCGAGTTCCAGGGAGACGGCTCCAAGGCCATCTTCTACTACATCGCCGACGGGCGCGTGGATTTCCGCCAGTTGATCAAGGTGTTCGCGGAGGAGTTCCGCATCCGCATCGAGATGAAGCAGATCGGCGCGCGGCAGGAGGCCGGCCTCATCGGAGGCCTGGGCATCTGCGGCCGCGAGCTGTGCTGCGCGAATTATATTTCTTCGTTCCAGAGCATTTCCACGGCGGCCGCGCGCTGCCAGGATCTGTCGCTCAACCCGCAGAAACTGGCGGGCCAGTGCGGCAAGCTCAAGTGCTGCCTCAACTACGAGGTGGCCACCTACCTGGACGCCCAGTCCCGCATCCCGAAGGTGAGCGGGCCGCTGGAGTTCGAGGACGGCCTCGCCTGGCTGCGCAAGACGGACATCCTGCGCGAGGTGATGTATTTCTCGTACGACAAGTCTTCCGACGCGGCCCTCTATCCGCTGGATGCCGCCGAAGTGCGGGACATCCTGGAGATGAACCGCAACGGCGAGAAGCCGGAGTCGCTGCGCACGGAGCCCGAGCCGTATGTGCCGGAGTTCGTGACGGCGGTCGGAGACGACAGCATTTCGCGTTTCGACGCGCCCAAGCGCAAGCGCTCCCGCGGCGGTAAGAACCGCGGCCGGGGCGGCCGGAACCGGGGTGGCAAGGACGGCGGCCAGAAGGGGCCGAAAGCTTCCGAATAAACATGACCCGGCGGGCCTGGAGTTGGCTGCTGACGGCGCTGGTGTGCTCGCTGGCGCTGGCTTCCTGTGCCGAGGCGGATTCCGTGGAGGAGTTCGTCCGGCGGGATGAGGCCCGGTCGGGCGTCTATGTCTATAAACTGGACCTGGCGGACACCACCGCGACCTACGACGTCTGGTTCTACAGCCGCACGGCGGAGCGCCCGCTGGAGAGTGTCCGGATGAACGTGCAGTGGCTCGCACCGTCGGGCGATGCCTTCTCCGAGACGGTGTACATGCGCCGGGTGGAGCCCCGCGGCTCGAAGGAGCTGTACCGCAGCGGCGTCGTCCCCGCGCAGGCGGGGGAGTGGCAGCTGAGCGTGCGCCCGGTGGGCGTGGACGAGGATTTCCTGGGGCTGGGTGTCATTTGCAAGAAACGGGATGGGACACGATAAATTACGCAAATTCGCGGAGAACGAGACCTTCTCCTGCCTCCTGCAGCCTTCCGCGCAGGAGCTCCTCGCCGACGGCTATTTCCACCTACGCGACCACGCGGTCAAAGGCCGCTGGCACGAGCGCTTCGGCAATGCCAATCCCATTGTTCTGGAGCTGGGTTGCGGCAAGGGGGAGTACACGATCGCACTGGCGGAGCGCGATCCGTCGCGGAACTACATCGGCGTGGACATCAAGGGCGCGCGCCTGTGGAAGGGGGCGAAGTACGCCACCGAGCACGCGCTGCCGAACGTGGCCTTCCTGCGCACGCGCGTCGAGTTCATCACCGCTTTTTTCGCGCCCGGTGAGGTCTCCGAGGTCTGGCTGACCTTCTCCGATCCGCAGTACCGCAGCGAGAATTCGCGCCTCTGCTCGCCGCTTTTCCTGGAGCGCTACCGCTCCTTCCTGAAGCCCGGCGGCATCGTCCACCTCAAGACCGACTCGCGCTTCCTGCACGAGTACGCCCGCGCCGTCTGCGCCGTCAACAAGCTGCGGGTATTATCCTGCACGCAGGATTTGTACAATCAGCAGGTTGAGGTGCAGCCCGTCGTCCGGGAGGTCCAGACGTTCTACGAGCAGCTGTTCCTGGAGCAGGGCTATCCGATCACGTACCTGTCGTTCGTCATCGACCACGAGGGCCCGTTCGTGAGCCCCCGCGACCCGGAGGAGTTTGACAGCAAGGCCTGGCGGGCCGCCGAGGGCCCGCGCCTGCTCTTCGGCCACGACTCCGCCGAGACCCGCCGGCAGAAGCTGCACGGCGAATTATAGCGTCTCCTGCTTCAGACTTTCGATGTACGCGTCGATGCGCCGCAGTTGCTGCGGGATGCGGATGTTCTGCGGGCAGAGCGGCGCGCAATGGCCGCAGGCGATGCAGTGGTCGGCCTGTCGGACCGTCGGGATGGCCTCGTTGTAGGCCAGCAGGTACTTGCGGCGCGCCTTGGCGTAATCCTTCTGCTCCTGGCTGACCACGTAGGTGCCGGCGGTGACGTTGTCGTTGTAGAACTTGAAAATGCCCGGGATGTTGATGCCGTAGGGGCAGGGCATACAGTACTGGCAGGCCGTGCAGGGCACCAGCGGGTACTTGACCATCTGATCGGCCACGCTCCGCAGGAAGGTTTTCTCCTCTTCGTCCAGCGGCTTGAAGTCCAGGAAGGTCTCCAGGTTGTCCTGCAGGTGCTCCATATAGGTCATTCCCGACAGGGCGCACATCACGCGCGGGAAGCTTCCCACGTAGCGGAAAGCCCAGGAGGCGATGGAGCGCTCGGGCTCCCGCGCTTTGAGCTGGTCGCTCAGCTGCGCGGGAATCTCCGCCAGGGCGCCGCCGCGCAGCGGCTCCATGATGACGATGGGGATCTCCCGTTTGTCGAGCTCCGCGTAGAGGTAGTCGGCGCGGGTGTTGTTGCCGCTGGGGTGCTCCCAGTCCATATAGTTCATCTGGATCTGCACGAAGTCCCAGTGGTACTTCTCGTGCATGGCCATCATGTAGTCAAAGCCTTCTTTGTGGCCGTGGAAGGAGAAGCCGAAGTGGCGGATGCGGCCCGCTTCGCGCTCTTTCACCAGGAAGTCCACGATGCCGCTGTTCTCGAAGCGGTTCTTGAAGTCTTCGCCGTTGCTGATGGAGTGCAGCAGGTAGTAGTCGATGTGGTCGGTCTTGAAGATCTCCAGCGAGCGCCGGTACATCTTCACGCAGTCCTCGAAGGAGGACGGGCCGAACATGGAGAGTTTGGTGGCGAGGAGCCACTTGTCGCGCGGGTAGCGGTTCAGCGCCTCGGCCGTGGCCCGTTCGCTGTCGCCGCCCAGGTACACCGGGGAGGTGTCGAAGTAGTTGACTCCGTGCTCGATGGCGAAGTCCACCAGGCGGTTGACTTCCTCCTGGTTGATGTGGTTCTGACCGTCCTCGCCCTTGACCATCGGCCAGCGCATACAGCCGTAGCCGAGGGTGCCGATGCCTTCGTAGTTGCGGAGCATCTCTCCGTGGAGGTCTTTATTATTGCCGGTACCGGCCTTCTTGGTGGCACCGGGTGCGCAGGCGGCCACGCCGATCGCAGCGGCGCCCAGGCCTGCAGATTTCAGGAATTCTCTTCTGTCCATAGGGCTATGCGTTGGTGTGGTGAGTAGAATTGCCGCGCACGGTGATGGCGCTGATCGGGCGGGACGGGCACAGGAATTCGCAGGCGCCGCAGCCGATGCACTGGGCTTCGGACACGGTCGGAATCTTGAACGACGAACCCTCGAAATCGACCATCCGGATGGCGCCGGACGGGCAGTGGTGGGCGCAGTTGCCGCAGCTCGCCGTGCCGTTGGCGGCGAAGCAGAGCTCGAGGTTGACGTGCGCCAGACCGATGGCGATGGTCTGCTTCTGTCCCGGCTTCAGGGGGCGGATGGCGCCCGCCGGGCAGACGTCGCTGCAGGCGTGGCACTCCGGGCGGCAGTAGCCGTTCTCATAGCCCATCTGCGGCTGCAGGAAATGTTCGAAATCCGTGGACGGCCGCAGCACCCCGTTGGGGCACGCGCTCACGCAGAGCTGGCAGGCCGTGCAGTGGTCGTAGAATGATTTCACGCTCTCGGCGCCCGGCGGGACGAGGCGCGTGCCGCGCTGGGGCGCCTGCTTGGGCGTCACGTCCGCGAGGCCGCCCTGCGCGTGCTGCGCCTGGGCGGCGAGCGCCGTGCCCACGAGCGCCGTCGTGGCCAGGAAGGCCCGACGGCCGGTGTCGGCCTTCGGGGCCTGGTCGTCATTCGCCGGCTTGACCGGCGAACCTCCGAACCCGACGAAGCGGTATTTCAATCCCTTCTCCTTGCAGCGCTCCATGCAGTCGAAGCAGCCCACGCAGCGGGAGTAGTCGATTTTGCCTTTCTTATAATCGATGCAGGAGGACTTGCATCCCCGCTCGCAACGTCCGCACTGGGTGCACTTGGTCGTGTCGATGGTCGGGCGGAAGAGGGCGAAGCGGCTCACCAGCCCCAGGGTTGTACCCACCGGGCAGATGGTGTTGCAGTACTCGCGGCCCCAGAGCCAGGCGCAGCAGCCGATGACGACCAGCGTGACCAGGCCCGTGATCAGCAGCGGCAGGGTAATGGACCCGTTCGCGAGCCCGACGATACTGCGCACCACGCGCCCGTAGGCGCTGTACGGCGCGATCAGCGCGATGAGCATCTGGCCGCTTACGAAAAGCGACACCAGCGACAGCGCGAGGACGTTGTAGCGTACCCAGCGGCGCTCCGGGTGGTACTTGTGTTCGAAGTGCTTGATGAGGTTCTTCGCCTCGGGGCCGGGCTTCTCCCCGCGCTCCTTCATCTGCTGGAGCTTGCGGACGCCGCGGTTGCGCTGCCATTTGCCGATGGTGCGGCGGATCCAGATGATGATGTCCTGGAAGACGCCCAGCGGGCAGATGGTGGAGCAGTAGACGCGCCCGAAAAGGAAAACGGCCAGCAGGATGATACCGACCACGACCAGGTTCAGCGCGAGCGCCGAGGGCAGGAACTGGAGCTTGGCCATCCAGCCCCACCAGTCGTGGCCGATGCCCACGAACAGCAGCGTGATCCCCACGAAGAAGAACGCTGCCAGGGCAATGCGGATTTTGCGTAACATAATGTGGATAAAAACGGTGTGTTTTGCAAAGATAGCAGAATTCTGCAGAAATTCAGTACCTTTGGCCGAAAACAGAATCGAGATGGAGCCGGCCGTGACGCCTTACGTCACGCCGATCGGCTTCCGAGCCGGCGGCAAGCACTTCTACGGCCTCATTGAGCTGAACCTCAGCTCCGCCTCCACCCTCGGCCACGCCGGCATCGGCTACCGCTTCTAGGAAGGTTGACGGCTGACAGGTGTCCGGAAAAACGCCATTCTACGCGATATTTTTGTACACCTCCCCCTGGATTCTGCCATAAAACGGATATTCCCGGGGGAGGTGTCCAGTTTTATTGCACCAGAGGCCGGTTTTGTGGACACCTGTCGGAGATTCGCCGATCTGAGTCGGTGAATGACGGGCTTGCCGTGCGGTGTAATGCATAGCAGCAGCCGGTGGGTGGGGTGTGCGGGAGCCTGTGGCCGTTTGCCTGCGCCGTCGGGGGCCGTGCGTGGGGGTGCGTGGGAACGGTTGCTGCAAAGAGAACGGAAGCCGAACATCAATGACGGGCTTGCCGTGCGTTGGCGTCGTGGAGGGCGGAGCGGAAATTGGTTTTTCGAGCAACTGCACGAAAAATAATTTTCGTCCGCCCGCGGGGAAAGGCAAGCCCGGCGGTTTCGTATTTTCGTAGAAAATAGTTACTTTTGTAGTTCGATTTGAAACGAATAAACAAAACGTAACAAGATATGACCTCCAAGGAAATCCGACAGAAATTCCTCGATTTCTTCGCATCGAAGGGCCATACCGTCGTGCCGTCCGCGCCGATGGTGGTCAAGAATGACCCGACCCTGATGTTCACCAACGCGGGCATGAACCAGTTCAAGGACATCTTCCTGGGTAACGCCAAGGCCCCCTACAACCGGGCTGCAGACTCCCAGAAGTGCCTCCGCGTGAGCGGCAAGCACAACGACCTGGAAGAAGTGGGCCACGACACCTACCACCACACCATGTTCGAAATGCTCGGCAACTGGAGCTTCGGCGACTACTTCAAGTCCGAGGCCATCGACTGGGCCTGGGAACTGCTGACCGAAGTCTACAAGATTGACAAGAACCTCCTCTACGCCACCGTGTTCGAAGGCGCCGCGGAAGACGGCACCGCCCTCGACACCGAAGCGCAGCAGGCCTGGCGCAAATACCTGCCGGAGGACCACATCCTCCTGGGCAACAAACACGACAACTTCTGGGAAATGGGCGAGACCGGTCCCTGCGGCCCTTGCTCCGAAATCCACATCGACATCCGCACCGCGGAAGAAAAAGCCGCTTCCGGCATCCCCGGCCGCGACCTGGTGAACCAGTCCGACCCGCACGTGATCGAGATTTGGAACCTCGTGTTCATGCAGTACCAGCGCATGGCCGACGGCCACCTGGAGCCGCTGCCCGCCCGCAACATCGACACGGGCATGGGCTTCGAGCGCCTCTGCGCCGTGCTGCAGGGCAAGAACAGCAACTACGACTCTGACGTCTTCACCGGCATGCTGGCCCGCATCGGCCAGCTCTCCGGCCACAAATACGGCGAGAGCGACAAGACCGACGTGGCGATGCGCGTGATCGCGGACCACATCCGCGCCATCAGTTTCAGCATCGCCGACGGCCAGCTCCCGTCCAACGTCAAGGCGGGCTACGTCATCCGCCGCATCCTGCGCCGCGCGGTCCGCTACGGCTACACCTTCCTCGGCCTGTCCGAGCCGTTCCTCTGCCAGCTCGTGCAGCAGCTCGTGGACGACATGGGTGAGGCCTATCCGGAGATCGCGAAACAGCAGAAATTCATCGAAAGCGTGATCCGCGAAGAAGAAATGGCCTTCCTGCGCACCCTCGACCGCGGCATCCGCCTGATGGACGAGTGCATGGAGCGCAGCAAGGACAGCAAAGTCATCGCCGGCGCCGACGCCTTCAAACTCTACGACACCTACGGCTTCCCGATCGACCTGACGGAGCTGATCGCCGCCGAAAACGGCTACACCGTGGACCAGCCGGGCTTCCAGGCCGAGTTGCAGCAGCAGAAAGACCGCGCCCGCAACGCCACCGCCAACACCTTCGGCGACTGGACCGTCTATCACGAGGGTGAGGACGTCGAATTCGTCGGCTACGACACCACCGAAATCGACGGCGTACTGCTCCTGAAGCAGCGTACCGTCGTCCAGAAGAACAAGGAGATGCTCCAGCTGGTCTTCGACCGCACGCCATTCTACGGCGAGATGGGCGGCGAGATCGGCGACACGGGCACCATCACGAGCGCCGACGGCGAGCAGATCCGCATCCTGAATACCGTCAAGGAGAACAATCTCACCATCCATATCGCAGAGCGCCTGCCGAAGAACTGCACCGGTGCCTTCCTGCTCAACGTGGACGCGGCGCGCCGCCAGCGCATCGCGAACAACCACAGCTGCACGCACCTGATGCACCGCGCCCTGCGCGAGATCCTCGGCACCCACGTCGAGCAGAAGGGTTCCTTCGTGAGCGACCAGGGCTTCCGTTTCGACTTCTCCCACTTCGAGAAGCTCTCCGATGAGCAGCTCGCCCAGGTGGAGAAGCGCGTCAATGAGCTGATCCGCTGCAACTTCCACTTGGATGAGAACCGCAACGCCACGATGGACGAAGCCAAGGGAATGGGCGCCATGGCCCTCTTCGGGGAGAAATACGGCGACCGCGTCCGCGTGGTCCGTTTCGGCCCCAGCGTCGAGCTCTGCGGCGGCTGTCACACCTCGGCCACGGGCAACATCGGCTTCTTCAAGATCACCGGCGAGTCGGCCATTGCGGCCGGCATCCGCCGCATCGAGGCTGTGACCGGCGAGCAGGCCGAAGACATGGTCCTGGGCCTACAGGGCCTGCTCAAGACGGCCCGCGGCTTCTTCAACAACGTGCCGGACCTCGCCGGCGCCATCCAGAAACTCATCGAGGACAACGCCACCTTCAAGAAGCAGGCGGAAGAGTTCAGCAAGCAGAAGGCCGCCGAGTTCGCCCGCCAGCTCTCGCAGAAGGCGGAGAACGTGAACGGCATTCAGCTCATCGTGGCCGGCCAGGCCGGGCAGGAATTCGATCCCGCCCTGGTCCGCAACGCCGCGCTCGCCCTGCAGAAAGAACTGAAAAACACCGCGCTGATCGGCGCTTTCGCCTTCGAGGGCAAGCCGCAGCTGGTGCTGATGTATTCCGACGACCTCGTGGCCGCCGGCCGCAACGCGGGCAAGGACATCCGCGACGCCGCCAAGTTCATCCAGGGTGGCGGCGGCGGACAGCCGGGCCTCGCCACTGCAGGCGGCAAGAACGCGGAGGGCCTGCGCGAAGCGCTGGACGCCCTGCGTGAGACCGCCACGCGCAAGTAAGCATTTTCCGCCAGGATGAAGAAGCTCGACCGCTTCATATTGAAGTCGTTCATCGGACCGTTCGTCGCGATCCTCCTCATCGTAGTCTTCATCCTGGCCATGCAGACCCTCTGGCTCTACATCGACGAGCTCGTGGGCAAGGGCCTGGGCATCCGCACCATCCTGGAATTCCTGTTCTGGGGCGTGTGCAGCCTCGCCCTCCCGCTCGCCCTGCCGCTCGCCACGCTGCTGGCCTCCACCATGACGGTCGGCCAGCTCGCCGAGCGCAGCGAGCTGATGGCCATCCGCGCCGCCGGCATCTCCGTCGGCCGCGTCATGGCGCCGCTCGCCGTCGCCGCGGCCATCATCGCCGGCGGCACCTACCTGGTCTGCTCCAGGCTGGTCCCGCACGCCTTCAACGAGATCTACACCCTGCGCGACGACATCGCCCGCACCAAGGACGAGATCAAGATCCCACCGGGAACGTTCTACAACGGCATCGACGGCTACATCCTCCGGGTGGGCGACCAGGACAAGGTGACCAAGATGCTCTACGACGTGCAGGTCTACGACCACACGGCGCACAAGGGCAACATCTCCGTGACGATGGCGGATTCCGCCATCCTGAAGCTGGCCAAGAGCAAGGAATACCTGACCTTCACGCTCTTCCACGGCTCCACCTACCGCGAGGACAACACCCTGCGCTACAACGACACGAGCCTGGTCCTGCAGCACATCGACTTCGCCCGGCAGGAGCTGCTGATCCCGCTGAAGAACTACTCCTTCGAGAAGTCGGACTCCGCCCGTTTCGACGACGCCATCAAATCCAAGCAGATGGCCGAACTGCGGCACCTGAGCGACTCGCTGCGGCACGAGCTGGACTCGATCCACAATGTGAACTACAAGATGGTCCGGCACAATACCGCCTTCCAGCAGATCAAGCAGCTGGATACGGCCTTCTACAACCCGGACCGGAGCTACTTCTCGAGTCCGGAATACCTGCACTGGGACGGGCCGGACGCCGCCGCGCAGGCCCGCATCCGGGCGGCTGACAACGTGGCGCGCTTCAACAGCGACATCAACAGCTTCCGCTTCAACACCTACGACAAGGCCTACAACCTGCGCCAGTCCGACCTCTCCTTCCTGGAGAAATACGGGCAGGGGCTGGCCTGCTTCCTGCTCTTCTTCATCGGCGCCCCGCTGGGCGCGCTCGTGAAGAGCAAGCGCGGGGGACTCGGGGTGAGCCTCATCATCTCCGTGCTCTTCTTCGTCCTGTACTACGTCATCAACATTTCCGGCAGCAAGCTGGCGCGCGACGGCGCCGTGGAGACGCCCATCGGCGTGTTCATATCCGCTGCCGTCATCGCCCCCATCGGCGTCTTCTTCACCTGGAAGGCGATGCGGGACGCCGAACTCTTCAACATGGATCAATTCACCACCTGGTGGCGCCGGCTCAAGAGCAAGGTCGCGCGCCTCTTCCACCCCATCCGCATCGTTTACATGGGCACGCCCGAATTCGCCGTGGCGCCGCTGGACACCCTCGTCCAGGCCGGCTACAAGGTCGTGGGCGTGGTCACCGTGGCCGACAAGCCCGCCGGGCGCGGCCTCAAGGTGAACGAGAGCGCGGTCAAGCAATACGCCGTCGCGCACGGCATCCCGGTCCTCCAGCCGGTCAAGCTGAAGGACCCGGAATTCCTCGAAGCGCTGCGCGCCTGGAAGGCCGACATGTTCGTCGTCGTGGCCTTCCGCATGCTCCCCGAGGAGGTCTGGTCGATGCCGAAACTCGGCACCTTCAACCTCCACGCGGCCCTGTTGCCGCAGTACCGCGGCGCCGCCCCGATCAACTGGGCCGTCATCAACGGCGAGCGGATGTCGGGTGTGACCACCTTCATGATCGACAAGGACATCGACACCGGCGGCATCATCTTCCGTCAGGAGTGCCGCATCCGGCCGGACGAGACGGCCGGCGAGCTGCACGACGAGCTGATGGAGATCGGCGCCGACCTGGTCCTGCAGACCGTCGAGGCCCTGATCCAGCACAACGTCGAGCTGCGCGTGCAGCGCTCCTTCATCCAGGGATCGGAGGAGCTCCGCCCCGCGCCGAAGCTCACCAAAGAGCTCTGCCGCATCGACTGGAACCGCCCCACCGAAGAGATCTACAACCTCGTCCGCGGCCTCTCCCCGTACCCCGCCGCCTTCACCGAGCTTTCTTCCTGTCATCCTGAGCGAAGCGAAGGATCTCTCTCTTTGAAGATCTACCGCACCGAAAAGCGCTCCGACCTCCACGCCGCGCCGGGCACCGTCCTCTCCGACGGCAAGTCCTGGCTCGCCGTCGCCACCGCCGACGGCGCACTCGCTCTCACCGAAGTCCAGCTCGCCGGCAAAAAGAAGATGCCCGTCGCCGAATTCCTCAAGGGTTTCCGCGACCCCGAGTCCTGGAAGGCCCTTCTTTAGGTAAGTGTGGGTAATTTGCAAAAAATGAGTATCTTTGCATTCCCATGCCCAAGTATATTCTCAATCCCGAGACGCTGTTGTATGAAGAGCGGGAAGATCCCCGTTACATCAAGCCTCTCCGTCTGACGGTGGCCGTCCTGGTCGCCGCGGGATTCGTGTTTCTGTACTTCTGGCTCTACACGGCCGTTTTCCACTGGGACCTTCCCCGGACCGCGATGCTCAAGCGGCGCGCGGCGTCGTGGGAGGCGCGGCTGGAAGTGCTCTCCAACCGGCTGGACATCTACGACCGCACCCTGACGGGCATCGAGCAGCGGGACGACCAGGTGTACCGGTCCATCTACGGCCTGGGAGAAATCCCGGACGCCGTGAAGAATTCCGGCCTGGGCGGCATCAACCGCTACGTGGAACTGGACCTGCTCGGCAAGAACTCTTCGCTGGCCTGGACGGTGCGCCGGCTGGACCATATGACCAAGCGCGCCTACATCCAGAGCAAGGCGCTGGATGAAGTGGGCGGCCTGGCCCGCACGGCGGGCGACATGCTCGCCTGCGTGCCGAGCGTGCCGCCGGTGCTGCCCGATCCCAACGTCGTCCACCTGTCCAGCGGCTTCGGCTACCGGACGGACCCCGTGTACGGCGGCGGCGAGTCGCACGGCGGCCAGGATATGGCCGGAGCCCTCGGTACGCCGGTCTATGCCACCGGCGACGGCAAGGTGATCCTGGCGGAATTCAACGGCAACGGCTACGGCAACCAGATCATCATCGACCACGGCTACGGCTACCAGACCCGCTACGCGCACCTCAGCGTCATCACCGTGGTCGTCGGGATGCAGGTGCACCGGGGCGACCAGATCGGCAACATCGGCTCGACGGGCAAGTCCACCGGCCCGCACCTCCACTACGAGGTGATCTATCGCGAGAACCGGGTGAACCCGATGAACTTCATGGATTTCAACATGCCGCTGGACGAATACCGCGCGATGATCGGCACCCGCAAGGATGAGTCGCCGGTCGGCAAGCGGACCAGTACGACGGAGCTGCTCCGGCGCAGCAAGAAGGGCAATGGGTAAACGCGGATTGTTCATATTCGATACCGAGAACTTCCATTTCGGACAGGTGCCGCGCAAGATCGGGCGGACCGTGCTCACGCTGTTGGTCTACATGGTCCTGACCTTCACGCTGGCGGTGCTGGCCTACCTGGCGTTCACGGTGGTGTTCCGGACGGACACCGAGCGGCGTCTGCGCCGTGAAATCCGGATGTACGAGCGGCTCTACTCCAACCTCGAAAAGCGGGAGGAACTGCTGGGCGACGCCATCGCCAACCTCCAGCACAAGGACAACGACATCTACTCGCTGGTGTTCCATTCTCCCGGCGCGCCGATGCTGGACCCGCTGGACCGTGCCAACGCGATCAGCGCCGCCGACACCATCCCCGAGTCCCGGCTGACCGCCTACACCGGCGACAAGGCGGAGGCGCTGATGAATCAGAGCCGGGTGGTCGACGAGACCTTCGAGCGCATCTTCAAGGCGCTCTCCGACACCGCTTTCGTGCTCCCGCCGATGAGCCTTCCCATCGCGAACATCACTTACCCGCAGGTGGGCGCGTCCGCGGGCCGCAAGATGAATCCTTTCTACAAGGCCTACGTGTACCACGAGGGCCTGGACCTCATCGTCACGCGCGGCACGCCCGTGCTGGCCGCCGCAGACGGAACGGTGACCTCGGCCGAGGTGTACCGGAAGGGCCTGGGCCGGGTGGTGCGGATCACCCACGCGGGCGGATTCGAGACGGTCTACGGGCATCTGGAGAGCATCAACGTCTATGTCGGGCAGCCGGTGCGCGCCGGTGACAAGATCGGCACCGTGGGTATGTCCGGCCAGGCCTTCGCCCCGCACCTGCACTACGAGGTGCGCCGGAACGGCATCGCGAAGGACCCGGTGGGCTTCTTCTTCGCCTCCGTCAGCCCGACGGAATACGTGAATATGCTCTACATGTCGATAAGCACTTTGCAATCAATGGATTAATCATATGGAGAAACTGTATTATTCGATCGGTGAAGTGGCTGGGATCCTGGGTGAGTCCGTGTCCCTGGTCCGTTTCTGGTCCAACTCTTTCCCGAAATTCATCAAGCCCAAGCGCAACGCCAAGGGCAACCGGCAGTTCACCGCCGACGATGTGGAGACCTTCAAGCAGATCCACCATCTGGTCAAGGACAAGGGCCTGACCCTGGAAGGTGCCGCCATCCAGCTGGCGGGTGACCGGCGCCCCGTGGACAAGAGCGTCAAAGCCCTCGAATCCCTGAAGGAAATCCGCGCCCAACTTGTGGAGATTAAGAAAAATATTTCCTAACTTTGCAGTTTGTAATATTACGAAGTAATAAACATCTAGAAAGCATATATGGCTACCACCAAGAAAACAACGAAAGTGCCGACTCCGATTGACGAGCGGGAGACTTTTGTCTCGCTGCGTAAGAACTTTGCGGAGACTGAGCAGAGCACGCAGGAGAAACTCAAAGTCCTTTACGAACTGCAGGAGGCCGACGTCGCCATCGACGAGTTGGTCCACCTGCGCGGCGAGCTGCCCGCCGAGGTCGCCATCCTCGAGGAGGAACTGGCCGGCCTGCGCGCCAAGTCCGACAAGATCGGACAGATGATCGAGGGCTACAACGCCACCATCGACAACGCCAACAAGCAGATCGTCGAGCTGGACGCCGAGATTGAGAAATACCGCAGCCAGCTGGAGAACATCTCCAACAGCCGCGAGTTCGATTCCATCAACAAGGAACTGGAGAACCAGGGCCTGCTCCGCGCCATCGCGGAGAAGAACATCACCGACGCCCGCGCCGCCATCGAAGAGCGCAAGCTCGACCGCGAGCGCATCGCCGACCGCATCCTCATCCGCGAGGAGGACCTCAAGGCCAAGCAGGAAGAGCTGGCCACGATCGTGGAGTCCACCGCCAAGGAGGAGAAGGTGCTCCAGGCCAAGCGCAGCGCCTGCGCCGCCAAGATCGACGAGCGCACCCTGAGCGCCTACGAGCGTATCCGCGGCAACGCGCACAACCACCTCGCCGTGGTGACGCTGTTCCCGAAGAACGACGACGGCACCTACGGTGACGCCTGTGGCGGTTGCTTCCACACCATCACCCCGCAGCGCATCCTCGACATCGCTTCCGGCAAGAAGCTCGTCATCTGCGAGCACTGCGGACGCATCATCGTGAATCCTGAGATCTAGCGATGGCTGCACAACGGCCCGGCACTCCCCGCAAGAAAGACCAGACGGTCAACCTCGAGACGCTCGGCATGGAGATCGGCAACAAGCCGCCCCAGGCCCCCGATGTCGAGGAGGCCGTCCTGGGTGCGATGCTGCTGGAGCCGTCCTGTGTGGACCTCGCGATGGAGGAGCTCACCCCCAACTGTTTCTATGATCCCAAGCACCGGATGATCTTCGAGGCCATGTCCCGTCTCGTGACGGACCACACCTCGGTCGACATCATCACGGTGAGCAGCGAGCTCAAGGCCCAGGGCAACCTGGAGGCCGTGGGCGGCACCGTCGTGCTGGCGAACCTCTCCGAGAAGGTGGGCTCCGCCGCGCACATCGAGTACTACGTCAAGATCCTCAAGCAGAAGACGATCCAGCGCGACCTGATCTCCGCCTCGTACGACATCCTGCGGGATTCGTTCGACGACTCGATCAAGGTGGACGACCTGATCGACAAGGCGCAGAGCAAGGTCTACGACGCCATCCAGAGCAATGTCCGCCGCGAAGTGCAGGACATCGGCAGCCTGATCAACATCGCGATGTCGGACATCCAGGAGATGCAGGGCAATACCGGCCTGAACGGCGTGCCCTGCGGCTTCTACAGCATCGACCGCATCACGATGGGCTGGCAGAAGTCCGACCTGATCATCCTGGCGGCCCGCCCCTCCGTGGGTAAGACGGCATTCTCGCTCAACCTGGCGCGCAACGCCGCGGTGGACCACCACATGGCGGTCGCCTTCTTCTCGCTCGAAATGTCCGCCATCCAGCTGGTCAAGCGTCTGATCACGTCCGAGTCCGGCCTGCCGGCCGACAAGATCAAGGGCGGCGCCAAGCTGGAGGACTACGAATGGGAGCAGCTGGAGTACAAACTCAAGGCGCTGTCCAAGGCGCCGCTCTATATCGACGACACGCCGGGCCTTCCGCTCATGGAGTTCCGCACCAAGGCCAAGAACCTGGTGAAGAACAAGGGCGTGCGCCTCATCATCGTGGACTACCTGCAGCTGATGCAGGGCCCCGCGGAGCTGAAGGGCATGCGCGAGCAGGAGGTGGCGGCCATTTCCCGTACGCTCAAGGCCACGGCCAAGGAGCTGGACGTGCCGATCATCGCCCTGTCCCAGCTCTCCCGCCAGGCCGTGCAGCGGCAGGGTGGCGGCGGCAAGCCGCAGCTGTCCGACCTGCGCGAGTCCGGCTCCATCGAGCAGGACGCCGATATGGTGATTTTCATCCATCGCCCGGATTTCGTGGGCCTCAGCGAGAATCCCGAAGACAAAGAGAAGACGCAGATCATCATCGCCAAGCACCGCAACGGCGAGACCTGCGATATCGATATGCTCTTCAAGAGCGAGCAGATCCGCTTCGTCGAGCTCGACGATTCGCTGGATATGCGGGCGGGCTCGATGACCATCGACTCCGCCATGAACACGATGGTAAACAATGAGTTCCAGTAGCGAAATATCCCATCGCGGCCGTATCGTCGCGATCACGCCGGAAGTCACGACCGTGGAAATCGTGTCCGAGTCGGCCTGCGCCGCCTGCCACGCCAAGGGGCTTTGCAGCCTGGGCGACAGCCAGGCCAAGCTGGTTGAACTCCCGACCCGGGGCTGGGACAACTACAGCGTGGGCCAGGAAGTGAACGTGGTCCTGCGGGCCTCGATGGGCCACAAGGCCGTCTGGCTCGCCTACGTGATCCCCCTGCTGATCATGGTCGCCGCCCTGCTGGGCACGCTCGCCGCTGGCGCTTCCGAACTGCTCGCCGGCCTGCTGGCCATCGGCGCCATCGCCCTCTACTACCTGGTGATCTGGCTGCTCCGCGGCCGGCTCCGGAATGAATATATATTCAACATTCAAGCATAATGACACAAACTTTTATCTGGACCGTCGCCATCCTGACCGTCCTGGGTCTTCTGCTTGCGCTCATCCTGTTCTGGGTGGCGCGCAAGTTCAAGGTCGAGGAGGATCCCCGGATTGACGAAGTGGAGAAGGTGATGCCCGGCGCCAACTGTGGCGGCTGCGGCTTCGCCGGATGCCGCGCTTTCGCCGATGCGGCGGTCAAAGCACCTAACCTGGACAACCAGTACTGCCCTGTGGGCGGTGACGAGGTGATGCAGAAGGTGGCTTCCATCCTCGGCTTCACGGTGGCCGCCAAGGCCCCGCAGGTGGCCGTGGTCCGCTGCAACGGCACTTGCGAGGCGCGTCCGCGCACGAACGAGTACGACGGCGCGGAGTCCTGCCGGGTCAAGGCCGCGCTCTACAGCGGCGACACCGGCTGCGCCTTCGGCTGCCTGGGCTGCGGCGACTGTGTGGCCGCCTGCCAGTTCGGCGCCCTGTCGATGGATCCCGCCACGGGTCTTCCCGTCGTGGACGAAGACAAGTGCACCGCCTGCGGCGCCTGCGCCAAGGCCTGTCCCAAGCACATCATCGAGCTTCGCCTCAAGGGTCCGCGCGGCATGCGCGAATTCGTGTCCTGTATGAACAAGGATAAGGGCCCCGCGGCCAAGAAAGCCTGCGCCAACGCCTGCATCGGCTGTGGCCTGTGCGCCAAGACCTGTACGCACGACGCCATCACCGTGACGGACAACGTGGCCTACATTGATTTCAACAAGTGCAAGCTTTGCCGCGAGTGCGAAGCGGTCTGCCCGACCGGTGCCATCCACGGGGTGAATTTCCCGAAGGAGCTGGACAAGGAGGCCGTCAAGAAGCGCATCGCCGACCGCAAGGCGAAAGCCGCCGAGGCCGCCAAGGCCGCGGAAGAAAAGAAGGAGGTCGCCAATGGGTAAACTGACATTCTCGATGGGTGGTGTCCACCCCCACGACAGCAAATTCTCCCGCGCATGCGCCATCGAGGAGCTCCCGCTCCCGCAGACGGTCTACGTCTCGATGGCCCAGCACCTGGGCGCCCCGGCCAAACCGCTGGTCGCCCCCGGCGACAAAGTGGTCGTCGGCCAGGTGATCGCGGAACCGGGCGGCTTCATCTCCGCCTTCGTCCATTCCCCGGTCTCGGGTACGGTCAAGGCCGTGGCCCCGCGCAAGGACCTCGCCGGCAACCCCGTCATGCACGTGGAGATTGCCGTTGAGGGCGATGAGTGGGACCCCGCGATCGACCGCAGCCAGGACCTCGTGACCGCCATCCCCGACGACAAGGCGGCCATCCTTGACAAGATCAAGGCGGCCGGCGTCGTGGGTCTGGGCGGCGCGACCTTCCCGACCCACGTCAAGCTGAGTCCGCCTCCAGGCAAGGTGGCGGAGTGCCTGATCCTCAATGGTGCCGAGTGCGAGCCGTTCCTGACGAGCGACTTCCGCATCATGGTCGAGCGCCCGAAGGAGATCGTGGTCGGCGCCGCCATCATGCAGAAAGTGCTGGGCGGCTGCCCGTGCGTGATCGGTATCGAAGAGAATAAGCCCGAGGCCATCGCCTCGATGAGCGCCGCCGTCGCCGAGCTCGGCTATCCGGGCATTCAGGTGCAGGTGCTCAAGAAGCGCTACCCGCAGGGCGGCGAGAAGCAGCTCATCGACGCGGTGATGCACCGCCAGGTGAAATCCGGCGGCCTGCCGATCGACGTCGGCGCCGTGGTGCAGAACGTAGCCACCTCGCTGGCCGTCTATGAGGCGGTCCAGAAGAACAAGCCGCTGATTACCAACGTGCTGACGATCACCGGCGACCAGATCCCCGTCTCGCAGCAGCACAACTACCTGTTCCGTATCGGCATCCCGCTCTCCTACATCGTGGAGCACGCGGGCGGCATCCCCGACAGCGCGGCCAAGCTGATCAGCGGCGGCCCGATGATGGGCAAGGCGATCAGCAACCTGGACGCCACCACCGTCAAGGGTTCCTCCTCCGTGCTGTACCTCAGCGAAGCTGCCACCCGGCGCCAGCCGGAGACGAACTGCATCCGCTGCGGCAAGTGCGCGGACGCCTGCCCGATGGGTCTGGAGCCGTTCCTGCTCAACCGGCTCTACAAGGTCGGCGACCTCGACGCGCTCGAGCAGAACGCCGCCCAGGATTGTATTGAATGCGGCTGCTGCCTGTACAGCTGCCCCGCCCACATCCCTCTGCTGGACCAGATCCGTCAGGCGAAGGGCCAGGTAATGGGCGTCATCCGCGCCCGCGCTGCCGCCGCCAAGGCTGCCGCCGAAGCTGCCAAAGCCGCCGCAGAAGCAAAATAGTAATTGCGTATGGACAAGAAATATATCGTTTCTCCGAATCCGCACATCCACGCGAACGTCTCCACGACCTCCATCATGCGGGACGTGATCATCGCGCTGTGCCCTGCGATTCTGGTTTCCGTCCTCGCGTACGGCTGGGCCGAGCTCCTCGTCCTCGCCGTGAGCGTGCTCTCCTGCGTGCTGCTGGAGTGGGCGGTGACCCGGTGGATGATGAAGCGTCCTTCGACGGTGGGCGACCTGTCCGCCGTCGTCACGGGCCTGCTTCTCGCCATGAACCTGCCGTCCGCGATTCCCCTGTGGATCGTGTTCATCGGCGCGTTCGTGGCTATCTGCGTGGCCAAGCTGCCCTTCGGCGGCATCGGCCAGAATGTGTTCAACCCGGCCATCACCGGCCGCGTGTTCCTGCTGGTGTCCTTCCCGGCCCAGATGACCAACTGGAATCCGACGCCGGGCTTCGTCGCCCTGCCGGACGCCATTTCCGGCGCCACGCCGCTGAGCGCCCTCAAGGAAGCGCTCAAGTCCGGTTCCACCATCCCCCAGTTCATGGAGGCGAACGGCTACGACCTGGCTTCCTTCCTCTGGGATGCTGGTGCTTCCGCGGGTGAGATTTCCGCCGGCGCGCTGCTGCTCGGCTTCGTGTACCTGTTGATCCGCCGCGTGGTCAAGCCCTGGATTCCGGTCGCCGTGCTCGGCACGATGGCGATCATCTCCGCGATCTTCAGCGGCATCAACCCGGAGGTGTACACCGGCGTGCAGTTCAACCTGCTGACCGGCGGCGCCATGCTGGGCGCCCTGTTCATGGCCACGGACTACGTGACCTCTCCGATGAGCACCCTGGGCGGCGTCATCTACGGTATCGGCATCGGTGTGATTGCGATGATGATCCGCTACTTCGGATCCTATCCGGAGGGCATGTCGTTCGCCATCCTGCTGATGAACTGCACCGTGCCTCTGCTGAATATGTGGTTCCACCAAAAGAAATACGGGAGGGCGTAAGATGGCAGCACAATCCACACTGAAGAACATGGCACTCTGCCTGTCGGCCGTGTGCCTCATCTGCTCGGCCGTGGTCGGCGGCGCCTACGCCCTGACCAAGGAGCCGATCGACGAAGCGGCGAAGGCCAAGACCACCGCTTCCATCGCCCGCGTGCTCCCCGCCTTCACGGCGGAGCCCGAACTGGGCAGCATCGAACTGAACGGTGCGAACTACACGTATTACCGCGTCCCGGGCACGGGCGTCGCGGTCATCTCCGCGACCTCCGGCTTCGGCGGCATCCTCTCCGTGATGGTGGGCATCGCCGAGGACGGCACGATCCACAACACCACGGTCCTCTCGCACAGCGAGACGCCGGGCCTGGGTGCCAAGTGCACCACCGACGAGCACTTCATCGCGCAGTTCCAGGGTTTCGACCCGACGGCGAAGACCCTCGCGGTGAAGAAGGACGGCGGCGACGTGGACGCCATCACGGCTTCCACGATCACTTCCCGCGCCTACGCGCTAGCGGTGTCCAACGCCGTGGCCGTGTTCAACCAACTCAAAGAAGGAGGGCTGAGCAATGAGTAAACTGCATTTCGTCACCGACGGGTTCGTCAAGAACAACCCGACCTTCGTGCTGGTGCTCGGCATGTGTCCGACGCTGGCCACCACCACTTCCGCGATGAATGGTCTGGAGATGGGCCTCGCGACCATGTTCGTGCTCATCCTCAGCAACATCGTGATCTCGCTGGTCGCCCCGATGGTGCCCGACAAGGTCCGCATCCCGGTGTACATCACCGTGATTGCGACCTTCGTGACCGTGCTCCAGCTGCTGATGCAGGCCTTCACGCCCGCAGTTTATGAGACGCTCGGCCTGTTCATCCCGCTGATCGTCGTGAACTGTATCGTCCTGGGTCGTGCGGAAGGTTTCGCCAATAAGCACGGGGTGGGTGAGTCCGCCCTCGACGGCCTCGGCGTCGGCCTGGGCTTCACCGCCTCGCTGACCGTGATCGGCATCGTCCGGGAGATCCTCGGCAGCGGCGCCGTGTTCGGCTGGAAGTTCATCTCCGGCGACGGCATCCTCGCCTTCGTCATGGCGCCCGGCGCCTTCCTGGTGCTCGGCTTCCTGATGGTCCTGTTCAACAAGTATCTTGCTAAAAAATAGTGCGCCATGGAATACTTCCTCATTTTCGTCTCGGCGATTTTCGTCAATAATATCCTGCTGGCGCAGTTCCTGGGCATCTGCCCCTTCCTGGGCGTGTCCAACAAGCTGTCCACGGCTACGGGCATGTCCGGAGCGGTCTGCTTCGTGATCACGCTCGCCACCGTGGTGACCTACCTGCTGAACCAGTATCTGCTGGTGCCTTTCGGCCTGGAGTTCCTGCAGACCATCTCCTTCATCCTCGTGATTGCCGCCCTCGTGCAGATGGTGGAGATCGTGCTGAAGAAGATCAGTCCTTCGCTTTACCAGGCGCTGGGTATTTTCCTGCCCCTGATCACCACGAACTGCGCCGTGCTCGGCGTGGCCATCACCGTGGTGACCAAGGAGTTCGCCCTGGGCGGCGCCGCGCCGCACATGCTGAACCTCGGCGAGGCCGTGGTGTACGCCGTGGCCACTTCGCTCGGCTATGGCCTCGCGATGTGCTTGTTCGCCGGCCTGCGCGAGCACCTGGCGGCCAATGACGTGCCCAAGGCTTTCAAGGGCCTGCCGATCGCGCTCATCACCGTGGGCATCATGGCGCTGGCCTTCCTTGGTTTCTCCGGAATTGTTTAATTTAACCCATCATTATTATGAAAAAGATTCTGACTATCCTCATCGCGGTGCTTGCTTTTGTAACCGTCGCTTCCGCGCAGCCGCGCGCCCTGGGTGTCCGTGCCGGTTACGGTGGAGAAATCTCCTACCAGCACACCACCGGTCCCGGTTTCATCGAGGCTGACCTCGGTTTCCTCGCAGGTCATGGTTTCTATCTGACCGGCGTCTATGATTTCATCCTCGCCAATGCCGGCATCTGCAATTTCTATGTCGGTCCCGGTGTGCAGCTGGGTGCCTGGACGGATAAGGACGCTGCCGGATTCAACCTCGGTGTCGTCGGCCAGATGGGCGTCGAGTTCGAGATTCCGTCCATTCCGATGAACATCTCGATCGACTGGCGTCCGGCCTTCTACTTCATGCACGGCGGCTTCGGCTGGGACGGTTTCGCCCTCGGCCTGCGCTACCGCTTCTAGCGGCAAGCCTTAGTCAAAAAGTCCCCGAATAGAGAACAATTCGGGGATTTTTTGTGTATATTTGAAAGCTATGTATCAAATCCTTTCCAAAGAGATGCTGACTCCGGCGATCTGCCGGATGAAGGTGGAGGCCCCGCGGCTCGCAGCAGCCGCCCAGCCGGGCCAGTTCCTGATCGTCCGCGCGGACGAGAAGGGCGAGCGGATCCCGTTGACCATCAGTGATTTCGATGCGAAACGGGGGACTGTGACCATTGTCACGCAGAAGATCGGCGCGTCCAGCACCGATATCATTGCCTTTGAGCCCGGTGAGGCGTTCGCCGACGTGGTCGGCCCCTTGGGTCTGCCCTCCGAGTTCGTTACGATGGCTCCCGAGGAGCTGAAGAAGCAGCGCTACATCCTGATCGCCGGCGGTGTGGGTACCGCTCCGGTGTATCCGCAGGCCAAGTGGCTCAAGGAGCACGGCGTGCCCGTGGACGTCATCATCGGCGCCAAGACCAAGGACCTGCTGATCTACGTGGAGGAGATGCGCGCGGTTTGCGACAACCTCTTCATCTGCACGGACGACGGTTCTGAGGGTTTCCACGGCATGGGCACCAACATGCTCGAGCACGTTGTCTCGGAAGGACACCAATACACCCAGGCCGTGATCATCGGCCCGATGATCATGATGAAGTTTACGACCCTGACCTGCAAGAAGCTGGGCATCCCCGCCATCGTGAGCCTCAATACGCTGATGGTGGACGGCACCGGCATGTGCGGCGCCTGCCGCGTGAGCGTGGGCGGCAAGACGCGCTTCGCGTGCGTCGAGGGTCCGGAGTTCGACGGCTACCAGGTCGATTTCGACGAGGCGATGCGCCGTCAGGGCCAGTACAAGGCCGAGGAGGCCGAGGCCAATGAGAAACATGTCTGTAAAATAGGGAGGGGCAAGTAATATGGCAAACAAGATTCCCCGTGTACCGGTGCGCGAGCAGGACCCGAAGGTCCGCGCCACCAATTTCGACGAAGTGTGCTACGGCTACAACAAGGAGGAGGCGCTCCTGGAGGCCTCCCGTTGCCTGAACTGCAAGAACCCGCGCTGTATGACGGCGTGCCCGGTGGGCCTGCAGATTCCGCGTTTTATCGCGGAGCTGGCCCAGGGCAACATCGCCGGCGCCGCTGCGGTGATTGCGGAAGATTCTTCCCTGCCCGCCGTCTGCGGCCGCGTGTGCCCGCAGGAGACCCAGTGCGAGGGCAGCTGCGTCCTCGGCGTCAAGGGCGAGCCGGTCGCGATCGGCAAGCTCGAGCGCTTCGTCGCGGACTATCCCCGCATGGGCGACGCTACCGGTTCCGCGAGTGGGCCGGTTCGCGATAGCGAATATCCGGCCATCCCCCTCGAGGGGGTGCAGGGGGTGAAGGGATCCGTTAGGACCAACAAGCGCGTAGCGATTGTTGGTTCCGGCCCTGCAGGCCTTGCTTGTGCCTCCGACCTCGCGAAATGGGGCTACGACGTGACCATCTTCGAAGCGCTGCACAAAGCCGGCGGCGTGCTCGAGTATGGTATTCCGGAGTTCCGTCTCCCGAAGGACAAGGTGCTCAAGCACGAGATCGAGGCAGTGCGCGCCCTCGGCGTCAAGATAGAGACCAACGTCATCATCGGCCGGACCGTGACCATCGATTCGCTGATGGATCAGGAAGGCTTCAAGGCCGTCTTCATCGGCACGGGCGCCGGTCTGCCCAAGTTCATGGGCATCCCGGGCGAGAACTACAACGGCGTGTTCTCCGCCAATGAGTTCCTGACCCGCAACAACCTGATGAAGGCCTGGCGCGAGGACTACCTCACGCCGATCCACGCCGGCAAGAAGGTCTGCGTCGTGGGTGGCGGCAACGTCGCCATGGACGCGGCCCGCACGGCCCTGCGCCTCGGCGCGGAGGTGCACATCGTCTACCGCCGTACGGAGGCCGAGCTGCCCGCCCGCAAGGAAGAGGTGCACCACGCCATCGAGGAGGGTATCATCTTCGACATGCTGACGAACCCCGTTGAGGTGATCGGCGACGAGCGCGGCTGGGTCAAGGCCCTGAAGTGCGTCAAGATGGAGCTCGGCGAGCCCGACGAGAGCGGCCGCCGCAGCCCGGTGCCCGTCGAGGGCTCCGAGTTCGAGATCCCGACGGAGACCGTCATCATGGCCCTCGGCACCTCGCCCAACCCGCTGATTTCCAAGACCACGAAGGGCCTGGAGGTCAACCGCCGCGGCTGCCTCGTGGCCACGGAAGAGGGTGCGACCACCCGTCCGGGCGTGTTCGCCGGCGGCGACGCCGTCACGGGTGCCGCCACGGTGATCCTCGCCATGGGCGCGGGTCGCACGGCCGCCAAGGCCATCGACGCCTACCTGAAGCAGAACTAATACGATGCCGGGGCCAGTACGGCCCCGGCTGTTTTTTGATAACCACATAATGAAACTTCAAGACCTGACCGCACCTCTCGGAACCTGGAAGTTCTGGAAGGAACTCCTGATCATGACCGTCGGCATGTTCATCGCCGCGGCCGCCGTGTATTATTTCCTCGTCCCCAGCAAGATCGTCGTGGGCAGCATCTCCGGTCTTTCGATCGTGATCAGCGCCCTGTTCGAGCAGGCCGGCATCGTCATCAAGGTGTCGACGGTCGTGCTCATCATCAATGCCATCCTGCTGGTGCTGGCGTATTTCCTGATCGGCAAGGAATTCGGCGTGAAGACCTGCTACACGGCCCTGATTCTCGGTCCGATGATGGACCTCTGGGAGAAGATCTGCCCGTACACGGCCCTGCTGGCGCCGGGGGAGACCTCGGTGATGGGCGACCTCTGGTTCGACCTGATCTGCTTCGTGCTCATCCTGAGCATGTCGCAGGCCATCATGTTCCGGATCAACGCCTCCACGGGCGGCCTGGATATCCTGGCGAAGATCGTCAACAAGTACCTGCATTTTGACATCGGCCTGTCGGTGACCATCGCCGGCGTGGTCATCTGCTGCACGGCCTTCTTCGTGAACCCGTTCCGGCTCGTGATCATCGGCCTCATCGGCACCTGGATCAACGGCCTGATCGTGGACTACTTCATGGCGTCGCTGAGCCGCCGCAAGCGCGTGTGTATCATCTCCGACAACCATGAGGTTATCCGCGACTACATCGTCAACAAGATTGTGCGCGGCTGCACCCTGTACGAGTGCACGGGCGGTTTCAAGGGCGACAAGCGCGTGGAAGTGCAGGCCCTGCTGACCAAAGACGAGTTCGCCGACCTGATGAAGTTCCTCCGGGACAACAAGATCCAGGCCTTCATCACCGCGGGCAACGTCAGCGAGGTCTACGGCCTCTGGTCGGATCACAAGAAGCATCACAAATAAAAAAGAGATTCGCCGGTCGGAGCCGGCGAATGACGTAATAGGGGCTATAGTAGTCCCTGAGAGATTCGAACTCTCGACTTACGGTTTAGAAGACCGTTACTCTATCCAACTGAGTTAAGGGACCGGGGGTGCAAATATACGGATTTTTCGGGAAAATATAGTCATTCCGGGCTGGACCCGGAATCAGAGCGCCAGGATGAAATATTTTTTTTACCTTTATCTGGCGTTTCGTTAGTCATGGACATCGAGCATCAAATAAAGAAATACTACAAGCAGTTGTGTGTCTATGCCCTGCATTTCGTACCGGACACGGCCGCCGTGGAGGATTTGGTGCTGGAGGTCTTCGTGGACATCTGGAAGAGTCAGGCCGAGGTCCGGGATGTCAAGGCCTATCTGTTCGCTGCGGTGCGTAATCGATGTTTGAACTATCTGCGTAAACAGAGCCTTTCCCGGACCGGGGTCGATCCTGAGGAATTGGCGGCGGAGGAGCCGGAGGATTGCGCCGAGTTGGAGGCGCGCATCTGGTCTGTCCTTGACGCCCTCCCCAATCGGATGCGCGAGGCTTTTCTGTTGAGCAAGCGGGACGGGGTGAGTTACGAAGACATAGCGGTACGTTTGGGTATTTCTGTCCATACCGTGCGGAATCATATTGCAAAGGCGACCAAGAGAATCCAGCGCGTTTTGGAGAAATCCTAGTTATTTTTCAGTATCGAATAGTAGTTTCTCGTTTTTATTGTGTCTATAAGGTAGGAAAAGCATAAAATATATGAATCCTGCCAAGTTACTATTCGCCATTCTTCCGATGGTATCTGCTTGCGTCAAGCAGGTGGAGCTGGTTGTCGGAGACAGGCAGGTGGTCGTGGACTGCATCCTGTCGGAAGACCCGCAGCAGACCCTGTATTTGTCATTGACCAACGGAAAGTCCGGAATCGGCCCGGAGGCGCTGGAGGGCGCCGTGGCGACGCTGACCGACCTGACGGAGTCGCAGCCGGCCGGAGAATTCGAACACAATTCGGAAGGTTGCTGGACATTGGACTACGCCGCAATCCCGGAGCACGGCTACCGACTGGAGATTGAAGTCCCCGGCTACGGTATCATCCGAGCGGAAGACACGATGCCACCTGCGGTGGATGTCTCGTATGCGAGAGGACATTTTGATCGACTCAATGTCAAGAATCCGGAATACTTTATAATGAAAAACTTTTATATGGATCCGAATCTTATTATTGGGCCTGCAAGAGGATACTATAAATGGGAAGAAATCAGAAGTGTTTTTTACCAGTCGGCCTCTCTGCCCGTCCATCTCCTTGTCCGTGGTTATGTATATGATGAGCAGACCGGGAAGCATCGTTTATCCGAAATGATGTGTACCGATTCCCCAGGCGTACTTAATGGCAATTTGAACGGGGAAGTCTATGGCGCAAAACAGAAAGATAATGTTTTGCTGAATCCTGCGCTTGTTGGTTTCAGTTGTCATCATCGTTATCTTCGAATAGAAAAAGAATCTGCCATTCAGCAAGAGTACTTTACCATATCCGGAGATTTTCGGGAAGGTCAATGGGGATTTGGTATTTTCCCGGAAGCGATAGATAAATCGTTGCCGACATTTATCCCTATGTCTGCAACGGATGACTACCTGCTTTTTACCGCCTTGTCGGACAAGTATAATCAATATATTGATGAAGCGGAACTCCTTTGGAAAAGAAATGAATCGAGTCTGCTGTCTGACCGGTTCATTCGGGAATCTCCCTATTCAAATATAGAAGGTGGGACTGGCTTTTTCGGGGCCTCCACGTCGCAAATCCTTCCCGTTGCACAATTATATACTACTTTTTAAACTAATGCGGAATAAACATAATATACAGTTCATCCTTCGTCATTATCGGCCTAAAGTGTTTAGTCCAGATCAAGCGCTGGAGCGATTTTGGGGTCGGGAAGGAAGCGGAACAGTCGAGAAAAGAACTACAGTTATATGGTGGTGGGCGTTGGTGACCATGTTTGTCGTAACGATAACGATCGGGACGACCCTGCATCAGCGGTCAATGGACCGCTGGGAGATGGTGACGGCCCCTGTCGCGGAACTCCCGGACGGGTCCGTCGTCCAATTGAAGGAGGGCGCAAGCCTCGCTTATCAGCCACACCGTTTCTCCCGGGAGCGGACGGTGCGTCTGAGCGGAACCGGGTGCTTTGACGTGGTCCACAACCCGGATGCGCCCTTCGAAGTACACACGGAAGAGGCTTATGTCCGCGTGCTTGGAACCCGATTCTTGTTCGATGCGGACGAAGGCGAAGTCTATGTGATCGAAGGACGCGTACGCTTCTCCCGCGTGTCCACAGAGGAATGGGTGGTCCTTGCCAAAGGGGAGCGCGCCTTCCTGTCGGCGAGCGCCGGAGCTCCCGTCCTGGAGGCGCCGGAGTTGCCGAACCCTGCCGCCTGGGCGACCGGGCGGCTCGCCTACGAATCCGTTCCGCTCGGGACGGTGCTTGAAGAACTCACAGCCCTCTATGGGCAGCAACTGTCCGTTGTGCCTGAAACGGCAATCGGGAAACAGTTGACAGGAGATTTTATGGTTGATGACGGACTGGATTTCATCGTTGCTGCGATAGAAGCCGCTATGGATGTCCAAATTGTCAAATCTGGTGAATAAGATGAAGAAACTTATTGGTGCGCTGTCCGCATTGCTTCTTGCGCTTTCCCTGCCAGCACAGGACCGATCCACGTTCCGGACGGAAATGGAAATCCTGAAACAGAAATACGGCATCGGGTTCGTGTATGATGCATCGTTGGGCCTGGATGCCTCCTGCCAGCCGGTAGTGGATCTGGCGTCACTGCAGATAAGCCTACAGGAGCTTTTCAGAGATAGTGGAATCGATTATGAGCTCCGGGGGAAAACGGTCATCCTGCACAAGGAGGGAGAGCCCGACCGGCCCTGGGTGGACACGCTCGCCGCCGCAGTCAAGACAGACTGGCAAACCCGGGAGAATCCCGGCACGCTGCAAAGCGACATGCCCCGGATACGCAGCATTATCTCCCCGCTTGGGGAGGGCGACCCGCTTCGTTGGGTACAAACGCTCCCGGGCGTCGCGACCGGAGCCGACGGGACGTCTGCACTGTACGTCCGTGGCGGGAACCTGGGCAACAACTTGCTGACGCTTGATGGCGTGCCGGTCTATGGGTATTCCCATCTGCTGGGTCTGACCACCGTCATCCCGCCGGAGGCCGTGGAGAGCGTCAGCCTTTCCCGCGGCGGTTTCGAAGGCGGACAGGGAAATTTCACCGCTTCACACCTGCGCATACGCTCCAAGGCTCCTGGCATGGAAGGGCAGAAAACCAGCTTCTCGATCAGCAATTTTCTGGTCTCGGCATCCACGGAGGGCAAGGCCGGGAAACAAGTCTCCTACAGCGTTTCCGGGCGTATCTCTCCGCTGGCTCTCGAATACCGGGCTTTCCGGAAAATGCTCCCGGACGTGCTGCGCGGATTCGACGGTTTTGGCGCCGGGGTCGGGGACCTGTATGGCCAGGTCCGCTGGCAAATCAGCCCCAACCGGCAATTGAGCGGATTCGTTCTCGGCAGCCTGGATCACTACCGCTTTTCCCAGGCAGACGGCACTGGCGATTCTGTGGGGTGGAATAACATCATCGCTTCTGTGGGATACCAGGACCGGCAGGGTGGCGTCAACACGGAAGTGCGCGCCTATGTGAACCGCTATGCCTCCAGTCAGGTGGAAGAGAAGACTTACCGTGGTGAGTGGCAGAAGTTGTCGCTACGCTCGGTTATGACGGAGTTTTCGCTGGCGGCCAGCCAGACCCGGCAGGGCGGTGCTTTTTTTCGCTACTCCTATGGCCTCAACCTTCGCGATGCCCTGTTCAATCCCGGCCAGGTGGCGTCTGTCAGCCATTTCTCGAACGGACTCCTGACTACAGCGTGGATCCAGGGCAATTACGACATCCCGGAGAAACTTTCTCTAATGCTTTCCGTTCGGGGGAACCTCTTCACGCGCTTCCGCGTGGGCGAAACGTTCTTCACGCCAGATGCCGGCTTTGCTTTCAAATGGCATCCTGTTCCGCAGTTCGGTCTGGACTTGACTTTTGACAGGAGTTCGCAGTTCTACCATACACTGGAGGGTCTTCCGACGGGTTGGTCGCTGGATATCGTCGTCCCCTCCGGGAAAACTGTCCGGCCGGAAACGGCCACGCAGGCCTATGCGGGACTGGATCTCCAGCTTGACCGGCACACTGTTTCGGTCGGTGCCTTCCGGAAATGGATGCAAGGACTGGTCTATTTCAAATACGCACCCACGCTGTTCAGCGGTGCACTGGCGGAATGGGAGGAACATGTAGATACGGGGCGCGGCAATGCGTATGGCGCTGAGTTTCAATACGAATATGCGGGAAAGGACCTGCAGGTCCACATTGCCTATACCTGGTCCAGAACCAATCGGGAAGGCTTCGCCAGCGTCTTGGACGGAGCCCCGTTTCATGCGCGCTTCGACCGGCAGCATATACTGAACGCTTCTGCTTCCTGGCGTGGTTTCCAGGTGGCGTTCACCTATCAGAGCGGGCATTGGGAAAACAGCGTGGCGCAACAAGCGCAAATGCATTTCTTAGGCGAAACGTGGACTGCGGAGTACTTCAATAGCAGCGGAATCAATGATTATCATATGCCGGATGTACTCAGGCTTGACCTGGGCTACCAGTTCTCGTTCGACTCCCGGCGCTGCCACCACGAACTGAACATTGGGGTCTGCAATGTCACGAATCACTTCAATCCGTTCATGCTCTACTACAACGCACAAACGGAAGAATGGGAGGAGATTGCTCTCCTTCCCATTCTTCCGAATATCAGTTATAAAATCAGTTTTTAACCAGATGAATCGCCCCGAAGACGCCGAGGCTGGCGAGGAGCATGATGCCGGCAGCGAGCAGCAGGCCCAGGAAGACGAAGAGCATGCTCTTCTTGAAATCCATGTCCAGGATGCTGGCGGCGAGGGTGCCGGTCCAGGCGCCCGTGCCGGGCAACGGGATGCCCACGAAGAGCAGCAGGGCCAGGTAGAGGCCGGCGCCGGCCTTGGCTTCCAGCTTGCGGCCACCCTTTTCGCCTTTCTCCAGGCACCAGGTGAAGAATTTGCCCGTGTATTTCTTGTCCTTGCCCCACTCCAGCACCTTGCGGGCGAAGAGGAAGATGAACGGCACGGGGACCATGTTGCCCAGCAGCGCCACGAGGAGCGAAGGGACGAGCGGCAGGTCGAAGCCCACCGCGTAGGGAATGGCGCCGCGAAGCTCGATCAGCGGGACCATCGATATCAGAAAAACGATCAGGTATTTCTTCATTGAATCTTGTCTAGGAAGTCTTTGATGGCGGCGAAGGCCGCCGCCTGGGTCGCTTCGTCCTCCTGCGGATCGGCGACGACCAGGTCGAATACGTCGCCCGGCAGATTGAAGCGCCCCACCTTGAAGCGGGCCGTGCTGCAGCAGGCCTCGTATTCCGCCGCGAAGTTTTCGGGCGAGCTTGCCAGGGAAATGAACAGATCCTCCTTCCGGAACTCCCGGGTGCCGCGGACGCGGTTCTTCAGGCGGCCGAACAGGTTCAAGTCCCCTTTCTGCGGGTACAGGATCGTCACGGGGATGCTGTGGTAGTCGAAGTATTGCTGCACCGCCCGGCGGACCGACATCGTGTCTTCCCCTTCGGCCATGCCGTCCACGTACACCGCGGCGCGCTTGATTTTGGACAGGGGAATCAGCTTGGTCGGAACATGGCTCCGGTCGCGCTGAAGCACGATCCGGCGGTACAAGGTCAGGATAGGATTCTTCATACGCCCTGGGGTACCATCAGTTCACGTATTTCCTGCTTGGCGATGCGCCAGCGGGGGATGTCGATTTTGGTGCCGATCACCTCCACCACCTTGGCGGCGATGCAGGAGCCGATCTCGCCGCAGACCTTGAGCGGCAAGCCCTGTGCGTCGGCGTACAGGAAGCCGGCGGCGTAGGTGTCGCCGGCGCCCGTGGCGTCCACGGGGTCGGCCGGCCAGGGCTCGGCGAACTCCACCTGCCCGTCCCGCTTGAGCCAACTGCCGTTCTTGCCCACCTTCACGATGGCCGTGCGGCTGATTTTGGACAGCTCGTCCAGCGCCGCGCGCGGGTCGGCCTGGCCGGTGAAGGCGCGCGCCTCGGACTCGTTGGCAAAGACGATGTCGACGTATTTCTCCACGATGTCGTGCAGGAACGCGAGGTTCGACTCCACGACATTGTAGGACGCCAGGTCCAGGGAGATGATGCAACCGGCCGCCCGGGCCAGTTCGACCGCCCGGCGGACCAGATCCTGGTTCTGCACCAGGTAGCCTTCGATATGGAAATAGTCGTAGCCTTCGAACCATTCCGGCTGCAGGTCGTCCGGCACCAGGTCGAGCGCGGCGCCGAGGTAGACGGCGAAGGTGCGCTCGGCGTTGCCGCCGCTGACGAACACCATCGAGCGGCCGCTCGCATGCTTTTCGCTCGTGAGCAGGTGCGTGTTCACGCCGTACTGCTCCTGGTCGCTCTTGAAGAGCAGGCCCAGCTCGTCGTTGCCGATCTTGCCGATGAAGCCGGAAGGCATGCCGAGAATGGCCGTGCATGCGATGGTGTTGGCGGCCGAGCCGCCGGCCACATATTTCACGCCCAGAGGCTTGAGGGCCTGCCAGATGCCGTCGCCGGTCGTCACGTCCACGTGCTGCATGCTCCCCTTCGGGAGGTGGAACTCCGCGAGCAGGGAGTCGTCCGGCAGGACGGCCAGGATGTCCGTCAGGGCATTGCCAATTCCGAGTATCGATTTCATATTTGACAAAAATAACAAAATATAATCGTAAATTTGCAGCCGATGGACAAGAAAGCCGCAAATATCATCAAATATACCCTGTCCGCCATCCTGGCCGTCGTGCTGGTCTGGTTCGCCTTCCGGACGGTGGATTGGAAAACCTTCTGGGAAGATCTGCAGCAGACCCGCTGGTTCTGGATCGCCATCTATTTCGCCGCCGCTGTCGTGGCGTTGGTTTTCCGTGAGCGGCGGTGGACCGCGCTGATGCGCCCGCTTGACCCGGATCTCCGCCGGATGACCGTCTGGGACGCCATCAACGTCGGTAATCTGGTCAACGTGGTGCTGCCCGGCGCAGGCGAATTCGTACGTTGCGGCTACGTCAGCACCAAGAAACTGAGCTACGAAAAGGCCCTCGGGACCATCGTCTGCGAGCGCCTCTCGGACATCGCGGCCATCATCATCCTGCTCGTGTCGGCCCTGGCCTCCAAGTGGAGCACCTTCGGGCCCTTCTTCACGGAGCACATCTGGGGCCCGATGACCGGTCGCGCCGGCGGCCCGGCGGGCTGGATCGCTCTGGGCGCCGTGGTTCTGCTGGTCGCCCTTTTCTGGGCCGTGTTCCGCTTCCGCGCCCGTGTGCGCCTGTTCGGCAAGGTCGCCGACGCGCTGTCCGGCCTCGTCGCCGGCTTCGCCAGCATCGCGAAGATGGAGCGCAAGTGGCCCTTCCTGCTCAGCACCGTCGGCATCTGGGCGAGCTACGTCACGATGATGTACTGCTCCATCCGCGCCATCCCGATGCTGGACGCGCTGACGCTCACCGACGCGCTCTTCCTGTCGGCTGTGGGCAACCTCGCCTCCGTGATTCCCGTCCCGGGCGGCATCGGCGCTTACCACTACCTCGTGGCCCTGTCGATGCAGAGCCTCTACGGCGCCCCCTGGGAGACCGGCATCCTGCTCGCCACGCTCGGCCACGAAGCCCACGCCATTCTGATCATCCTGCTCGGCGTCGTTTCTTACATGCATTTGACCTTGCGCAAGAAGAAATAATCACTATCTTTGCATTCAACAAGATAGTGTATTACCCGTTATGCAACTGATCCTCCCCGAAAGGTACGTGGATCTGCTCGAAGGAGCAGAGAAAACGGAGAAGGCCATCAAGGCCGTCAAGGACATGTTCCAGAACAATCTGTCAGCCCAGCTGGCCTTGCTGCGCGTGACCGCCCCGATGGTCGTGCTCTCCGGGACCGGCCTCAACGACGAACTCAACGGCGTGGAGCGCCCGGTCCGTTTCCCGATCAAGGACATGGCCGAGCAGCAGGCCGAGGTCGTGCACTCCCTCGCCAAATGGAAACGCGCCAAGCTGGCGCAGATGGGCATCGCCCCCGGGCGCGGCATCTACACCGACATGAACGCCCTGCGCCCTGACGAGGAGCTGGACAATATCCACTCCATCTACGTGGACCAGTGGGACTGGGAGAAGGTCATCCGCCGGGAGGACCGCCACCTGGGTTTCCTCAAGCAGACCGTCCGCCGCATTTACGAAGCCATCAAAGTCACGGAGAACAAACTTTTCGTTGAATTCCCGCAGATCACCCCTGAACTGCCGGAAGATATCCATTTCGTGCACGCCGAGGAGCTGGTGCAGCTTTACCCGGGCCTCACCCCGAAGGAGCGTGAAAACGAGATTGTGCGCCGCTGGGGCGCCGTGTTCATCATCGGCATCGGCGGCGTCCTCTCCGACGGGCATCCGCACGACGGCCGCGCCGCGGACTACGACGACTGGAGCAGCCCCAACGAGGAGGGCTTCCAGGGCCTGAACGGCGATATTCTGGTCTGGAACAACATCCTCCAGCGTCCCTTCGAGCTGTCCAGCATGGGTATCCGCGTGGACGAAGCGGCCCTGCGCCGCCAGCTGAAGATCAAGGGCGAGACCTGGAAGGAGGAACTTCCCTTCCACAAGAGCCTGCTCGCCGGCGAGCTGCCCTGCACCATCGGCGGTGGCATCGGCCAGTCCCGCCTCTGCATGTACCTGCTGCGCAAGGCGCACATCGGCGAGATCCAGAGCAGTATCTGGCCCGAGGAGATGGTGCGCGAGTGCCGCGCAGCCGGAATCAAGTTGGTGTAGACTATCTGAACAACTCCCTTAGAACCCGCAGCGAGCGCGCCTCGATGCGGGTTTCTGTATGATAGCCGATGTAGCGGAGCAGCAGCTCCGCGATCTCGTTGCGCGAAGCTCCGTTGAGGGGCAGGAGCATGCAGGTGCCGAAGTCGGCCTGCAGGAGCGTGCGAAGCTCCTCGAGGTGCGTGTCCGCGAAGGGCATGAGGTCCTCGAGCGAGGGGGAGAAGCCCAGCGCGGCGGCGAATTCCAACAGGAAGCGGAGGTGGTAGTTGGCGTAGTCGCCCGCCAGCGCGTCGAGCGTCAGGATGGAGCGCTCGCACCAGTCGAAGAGGCCCGCCTCGCAGGCGCCGTCGCGGACGGTGCGGTACAGCACCTCGCTCATGAAGAGCGTCATCGCATTCTTGGCGGGGCTGGTGCGGATGCCCGCGAGGGGGTGGCTGGCCGATAGCGCGTGCGCCCGCCAGAGATCGGATTTCGGGTTCTCCACGATCTCGGCGTCCAGCACGCTCAGCGGCTGGAACAACGCCATCCCGCCGCCCTTGGGCACGGCGGCGACGAAACTGCGGCGCCCCCAGTCGGGACTGAGGGCGTGCAGGACCAGGGAACGTTCCCCGATCTTCGTGGTGTTCAGGATGATGAGCCGGGTGTGGTGGACCATCAGTACTGCTTGATCCGCTCGGCACTGAGCGCCTGGCGGAGGGCGTCGTCATAGCGGATGCGGATCTGCACGCCGGCCTGCTGGAAGTAGTAGCGGACGGCGATCTCTTCCTCGATGAAGGGGATGATCTCCGAGGACTTCAGGTACAGGAAGTCCTCCTTGTCCATGTTGATGAAGGCGTCCAGCGCGTCCAGCTGCTCCTTCATGACGCCGTCCAGGCCGTCCCGGCGCAGCTCTTCCTTCGCCCGGTCGAAATAGGTCTTGGCGGAGGAACGGTAGTCGAATTCCTCGTCCTTGGCGAACTCGACGAAGTCGTCGTAGTCGTTCGAGTCGAGGTGGAACTCCTCCACGGGCGGGATCCACTCGTGGTGGCGGACGAAGCGCAGCGCGTACCGCTCGATAATGCCGTAGGTGACGAGCGAATAGGTCAGGCGGCTGTACTCGCGGAACTTGAGCTCGACGTCGGGCGTGATGCCGCCGCCGTCGCGGACGATGCGCCCGTGGGCGGTCTTGAACTCATGGGTCAGCGAGTCGGGGATGTGCGCCACGCTGCCGTCCTCGCGGCGCTGGGCGTAGTCGATCGCCTGCACGCAGCGGCCGGACGGGGTGTAGTATTTGGCGGTGGTCACCTTGAGCTCGCCCCCATAGGGCAGCGAGCGGATGCTCTGCACGAGGCCCTTGCCGAAGGTGCGCTCGCCCATGATGGTGGCGCGGTCCAGGTCCTGCAGCGCGCCCGCCACGATTTCCGAGGCGGAAGCGGAGCCGGAATCCACCAGCACGATGACGGGCAGCTTCGTATCGATGGGCTCCTTGGTGGTCTTGAGCGTGTAGCTGGAGCCCTGCTCTTTGCCCTGGGCGGACACGACCACGGACCCCTTCGGGACGAAGGCGGACACGATCTCGACGGCCTCGTTCATCAGGCCGCCGCCGTTGCCGCGCAGGTCCAGCACCAGGGTCTTCATGCCCTGCTTCTTGAGCTCGGCCACGTGGCGGCGGAACTCGTCGCCGACGCCGTCGGTGAAGCCGGTCTGGGAGATGTAGCCCACGCCGTTCTCCAGCATGCCGGCGTATTCGATGTCGTCGAGTTTGATGCGCTCGCGGGTGACGGTGATGTCCGTCACTTCGCCGGTGCGCAACTTCTTGACCTTGAAGACCACCTGCGTGCCCGGCTCGCCGCGCATCTTTTCGCTGCACTGCTGGGAATTCAGGCCGACGACGGTCACGCCGTCGATGGCCATGATCTCGTCGCCGCACACCAGACCGTTCTTCGCGGCCGGGGAGTTGGCGTAAGGTTCGTTGATGATGACGTTCCCCTGCGGGTCCGGCTTGTAGATCACGGCGCCGATGCCGCCGTAGGTCTTGTGGATCATCATCTGGAGGTTCTCGTTCTCCTCCTCGGGGATGTAGACCGTGTACGGGTCGAGGTCGGCGAGCATCGCGTCGATGCCGCGCCGCTCGATGCGGTCGATGGGCAGGGAGTCCACGTAGGAGCGGTTCAGCTCCTGCAGGATGGCCGTCTGGATCTCGGTCCACTTGCCGAGTTTGAAGCGGGAGGACTGGGCGCTCGCGCACAGCGACGCGCCGAGCATTATCAGAATCAGGAAACGTTTCATAAAGGCAATTCAATTAAGCGGATCCGCCCAGCAGCAGAGCCACGCCGGCCAGCATCAGCACCAGGACCACCGCCTTGTCGCGGATATGGCCCTCCTTGAGGATCCAGGCGCCGCCGATGAAGGTGACGATCACGGACGTGCGGCGGATCGTCGAAACGATGGAGAGCATCGCGTTCGGATCCTTGACCGCGTAGAAGTACAGGGCGTCAGCCGCGGTGATCAGTACGGCGATCAGCAGGATGCGCCAGTCCCAGACGAAGGGCTGGAAATGCTTTTTGTCCGTCAGGTACTGGATCAGCACCACGACGGCGAGCAGGATCGTGACGTATAGATTCGTCCAGCTCTGGACGAACAGGGGCTGCAGGTTCTGCAGTATCACCTTGTCCCAGAGCGCGCTGGCCGCGCCGGACAGCACGGAGACGATCATGAAGGCCACGCCCTTGGTGGAAGTGATCTTGTCGGTGTCGTGGCCGGCGGAGCGGGAGCTCAGGAACAGGGCCGTCATGACGACGGCCACGCCCAGCCACTGCACGAGGTTGAGCCGCTCCCCGAATAGGAGGATGGAGAAAATCACGACGAACATCGGCCGGGAGGCCTTCATCGTACTCACCGTCGTCAGCGGCAGGCACTCCATCGCCTTGAGTCCGGAGATCCAGGACACAGAGACCATCAGTGCCTTGAAAATCAGCGAGAAGTGGTCGGACAGGGGTCCCTTGGTCAGGAACGGGCAAAGAAAAACAGTCGTCAGCGCCGTCGCGCTGAGCAGGATCCAGTATACATTGTTGCGGGAAAGCGCCCGCTTCTTGGCGACGTCATAGACACCAAGGAGCAACGCGGAACCGACCGACAGCCAAAGCCACATAGACAGGAAGATTTTGCCAAAGTTAACCATAAAATTCGTAACTTTGACAACTTCTTATGGATAAAGAGAGCAAGATCAGCATTCGCGGCGCCCGTGCCCACAATCTCCAGAACATCGACGTGGATCTGCCGCGCCGGAAGTTTGTGGTCATCACCGGCATCAGCGGCAGCGGCAAGTCCTCGCTCGCCTTCGACACCCTCTACGCGGAGGGGCAGCGCCGCTACATGAATACGCTCTCCCCCTACGCCAAGCATTTCATGGGGATCCTGGAGAAGCCGGAGGTGGAGAGCGTGAACGGCCTGAGCCCGATCATCGCCATCGAGCAGAAGACGACGGGCAGCAACCCCCGCTCCACGGTCGGCACCATCACGGAGATCTCGGACTTCCTGCGCCTGCTGTACGCCCGCGCCTCGACCGCCTATTCGCCCGTCACGGGCAAGGAGATGGTGCGCTACACCGACGCGCAGATCGTGGACCTGATCCTGCAGGAGTTCCACGGGCGCAAGTGCGTGCTGCTCGCGCCGCTGGTGCGCGGCCGCAAGGGCCACTACCGCGAGCTGTTCGACTCGCTCCGCAAGAAGGGCTACCTGCAGGTCCGCATCGACGGCGAGATCTGCGAGTTGAACGACGTCGAGGCCGTGGACCGCTACAAGGGGCACTTCATCGAGCTCGTCGTGGACAAGCTCAAGCCCGGCGAGGGGGACGAGACGCGCGTGCGCGCTTCGGTCGCCTCCGCCCTGGGGCTGGGCAAGGGCTCGCTGGCGGTGCTCGACCACGAGACGGGCGCGCTGCACCACTACTCCAAACACCTGGTGGACCCGGAGAACGGCATCTCCCTGCAGGAGCCGGCCCCGCACACCTTCTCCTTCAATTCCCCGGAAGGGTACTGCCCGCACTGCAAGGGCCTCGGCACCGTGCCGGACGTCAGCCTGGACACCATCGTTCCGGACCCCCGGAAGTCCATCGCCGACGGCGGCATCGCCCCGCTGGGCCGCATCCGCGACGGGCGCAAGTTCGAACTGGTCCGCGCCGTCGCGCGCAAACATAATTTCTCGCTCTACGAGCCCATCGCCGCCCTGCCGGACGAGGCCGTGACGCTGCTGGTCTACGGTTCCGACGAGTTCTACCGCGTCGGGGACGGCCCCCAGTCGGAAATGGTCAACTGGGAGGGCGTCACGGGCGACATCGAGGACAAGATCGTCTGTCCGGTCTGCCACGGCACGCGCCTGGGGCCGCACATCCATTGTTTCCGCATCGACGGCAAGGACATCGCCGAGGTCAGCGCGATGGAGATCGGCGACCTCTCCACCTGGCTGCGCTCCCTGCCCGGCAAGCTGGGCAAGCGGGAGAACGCCATCGCGCGGGATATCCTCAAAGAACTCACCGACCGCGTCCAGTTCCTGCTGGACGTCGGCCTGGACTACCTCAGCCTGGACCGGCCGACGGCGTCGCTCTCCGGCGGCGAGGGCCAGCGCATCCGCCTGGCCACCCAGATCGGCTCCAAGCTGGTCAACGTCATCTACATCCTCGACGAGCCGAGCATCGGCCTGCACCAGCGGGACAACCGCAAGTTGCTCGCTTCGCTGAAGAAGCTGCGCGACGAGGGGAACACCGTGCTTGTCGTGGAGCACGACGAGGAGACGATGCGCGCCGCCGACTGGATCGTGGACGTGGGCCCGGGCGCCGGCGAGCGCGGCGGGCGCATCTGCTACAGCGGCCCGGCGCGGCCCGTCACGAACCCCATCACCGTCCCGGCGGGCCGCCGGCACGGCAACGGGCTGACGCTGACGCTGCGCGGCGCCCGCGGCAACAACCTCAAGGACGTGACCGTGGACTTCCCGCTCGGCCGGCTGATCGGCATCAGCGGCGTGAGCGGCTCCGGCAAGTCCTCGCTCATCAACGAGACGCTCATGCCCATCCTCAAGGGCAAGTTCTACCACTTCAAGGAGAAGCCGCTCCCGTACGAGGGGATTGACGGTGTGGAGAACATCGACAAGGTCATCGAGATCGACCAGAGCCCCATCGGGCGCACGCCGCGCTCGAATCCGGCCACGTTCACCGGGGTCTTCAACGACATCCGCGCCCTCTTCGAGGAGACGCCCGACGCCAAGGTGCGCGGCTTCAAGGCCGGCCGCTTCTCGTTCAACGTGCCCGGCGGCCGCTGCGAGGAGTGCAAGGGTGCCGGCATCAAGGTGATCGAGATGAACTTCCTCCCGTCGGTCAACGTCTGCTGCGAGGCCTGCGGCGGCCGCCGCTACAAGGAGGACACCCTCGCGGTGAAATACAAGGGCAAGAACATCAACGACGTGCTGGAGATGCCCATCTCCGAGGCGTACGAGTTCTTCAAGGCCAACCCCAAGATCGCGCCCAAACTCAAGGCGCTGGTGGACGTGGGCCTGGGCTACGTGCACCTCGGCCAGTCGGCCGTGACCCTGTCCGGCGGCGAGAGCCAGCGCATGAAGCTCGCCGCGGAACTGGCCCGCAAGGCCACCGGCAACACGCTCTACATGCTGGACGAGCCCACCACCGGCCTGCACTTCGAGGACATCAAAGTCCTCCTCGGCGTGCTCCAGCGCCTGGTGGACCAGGGGAACACCGTCATCGTCATCGAACACAACCTCGACGTGCTCAAGTCCGTCGATTACCTCATAGACATGGGCCCCGACGGCGGCGCCGCCGGTGGCCGGATTGTTGCAACCGGAACCCCGGAACAGATCGCCGCCGACCCGGCGTCCGTCACCGGACCCTACCTGAAAGAATTGTTATGACCAAGATTGAAGCCGCACGCGCGGAGTACAAAGAGTGGTGCCAGGCCATCGGCATCGACACCCTGGAAAAAGTGAATGAAACCGTTGAATCCGGCAAGGCCATCGAGCTGATCAACCTCTGCGAGGCCCGCCAGGAGCGCCAGTACGCGCAGGCCGCGGACCAGATTTTCTGGAAGCGCCGCAGCTGCCGCATCGTGATGATGTCCGGGCCGTCTTCCAGCGGCAAGACGAGCTCCTCGCTGCGCATCGCCCAGCAGGCCCGCGTGCTGGGGCTCAAGCCCCGGGTGATCGAGCTGGACAACTATTTCGTGAACCGCGACGACACGCCGATCGACGAGAACGGCGAGCGTGACTACGAAGCGCTGGCCGCGATGGACGTGGCCTTCCTCAACGAGCAGCTCACCGACCTGCTGGCCGGCAAGGAAGTGGAGCTTCCGAAATTCGACTTCAAGGAGGGGCACCGCGTGTTCAAGGGCGACCGCCTCAAGATGGAAGACGGGGACATCCTCTTCATGGAGGGCATCCACGCCCTCAATCCGGACCTGACGCCGGCCATCCCCCGCGAGAACATTTTCGGTATCTACATCTCCGCCCTGTCGTCCCTGCCGGGCGGCGAGAAGGACCACGGCTCCACCACCGACAAGCGCCTGCTGCGCCGCATCGTCCGGGACAATCGTGTCCGCGGCATCTCGCCGGAGGACAACATCCTCCGCTGGCCGTCCGTGCGCCGCGGCGAGACGCGCAACATCTTCCCCTACGAGGAGAACGCCAACATCGTCTTCAATTCCTCGACACTCTACGATGTTCCGCTGCTGAAATACTATGCCGAGCCGCTCCTGTGCGGCATCAGCGAGTCCTCACCCGCCTACGAGAAGGCGCAATCCCTGCTGAAGATCCTCGACATGGTCACGGCGCTCAAGCCGTCGGAAATCGCCGCCATCCCCCCGACCTCGATCATGCGGGAGTTTATCGGCGGCCAGACGCTCTGACGAGCGTCTATCCTCAGGTAAACCTTCTTGAGGCACCGGAAGCTCTATTTCAGGAACACGAAGAACACCGCCAGGATCAGGCAGCCGAAGGCCGCCAGGTGGTTCCATTGCAGGGGCTGACCCTGGAAGAGGAAGTGCACGATGATGGTGAAGATGGTCAGGGAGATGGCCTCCTGGATGACCTTGAGCTGCATCAGGTTGAAGGGGCCGCCGTTGCCCGCGAAGCCGATGCGGTTGGCCGGAACGGTGAGGCAGTACTCGAAGAAAGCGATGCCCCAGGAGAAGAGAATGATCAGGATCAGCGGCCAGCCGGTCGAGATCTTCATTTCCTGGAGTTTGAGGTGGCCATACCACGCGAGCGTCATGAAGACGTTCGAGTAGATCAGCATGAGGACGGTCCAAATACCCTGTTGCATAGTGCGCTTGACTCAAAAAAGCGCGCAAAGATAGCAATAATTACTTAATGGTGAACACCGTCACGCGTCGGGAGCCCTGCTCGTCGATGAGCGTGAGTACGTGGCGGCCCGGCGCGGGGTCGACGCGCAGCTCGTGCTCGCCGGTGGTCTCGCCGACGAAGGCGTCGTCGATGTGCCAGTAGATCGTGGCCCCGGCGTCGGCGTGGGCCGCGCGGAACACGGCGCCGTTCTCACGCCCGGTCAGGCTGCGCGTGAGCACGATGGTGATGTCCGGCTGGGGGTAGATGATCTCGATGGGATTGTAGCCCGACGAAGCCGCGTCGAAGAGCGGATGCTTCGGCGGCAGGGGCTTGTAGTCCAGATGCTTCTTCATGTAGTACCACTCCTGCGCGGGCGGGAGCACGAAGCGTACTTCGGCGCGCATTTCCTCCGGCGGGCAGCAGGAGGAGTTGACCTGGTAGCGCCCCGCGGCGTCGAGGTGGACCAGGCGGTGGTAGCGGCACATGTCCGGCTGCTCCTCGATGTCGGGCACCCAGATCGTGTCGCGCTGCGGGCAGAGGTCGCTGGCGGGGAAGCCGCTCTCGTGGCAGACCTCGATCTGCGTCATCTCGTCGGTCGGGCGCGCGAACCAGTCGGCGCCGGGCAGGGCCGAGAAGACGTCGAACATCACCGGCGAGGCGTAGGAAACGCCGGTCACGCCGGAGCGGCCCTCGCCGTCGCTGTTGCCCACCCAGACCGCGACCACCCAGTCGCGGGTCACGCCCACGCTCCACGCGTCGCGGTTGCCCCAGGAGGTGCCGGTCTTCCAGGCGATCTTCCGCCCGGTGGCGAAGTCCATCCAGGAGGACTCCTCCTCGGGGCGGTTGGCGTTCGACAGGGCGTCGAAGGTCAGCCAGGAAGCCGCCCGGCTGATGGGAATGCGCCGCGCGGGCAGGCGGTCCCCCCGGGCGTCGGTCCGATAGGCAAGTTCTTCATGCACAGGGTCTCCGGCGAGCTCCGCCGCCAAATAGTAATAGGCGCGAGCGAGGGTCTGGAGGGAGATCTCGGCGCCGCCGAGGATGAGCGACAGGCCGTAGTGGTCGGCGTCCTTGTCGATGGTCGTGAAGCCCAGCTTCTGCAGGATCTGCAGGAAGCGCTCCGCGCCGAACTGCTCCAGCATGCGCACCGAGGGGACGTTGAGGGAGCGCTCGATCACTTCGTGGGCCGGCACGGCCCCGTCGAAGGTGCGCCCGTAGTTGTGCGGGGAGAAGTTGTTGTAGTTGTAGGGCGTGTCCTTGACCAGCGAGGTGGGCAGGATCTCGCCCGCGTCCAGCATCGCGCCGTAGAGCAGCGGCTTGAGGGTGGAGCCGCTGGACCGGGCGGCCGGAATCATGTCGACGTCGGCGCCGCGCAGCCGGGGCGCGCAGCCGCGGGTGTTGCCGTAGTAGGCGCGGATCTCGCCCGTGTGCACGTCGACGACCAGGATGCCCATGTTGTCCACCAGGTTGGTGTGGTACATGTCGAAGGAGCGCTTCGCAATCGCGTTCACGCGCGCCTGGAGCGTGGCGTCCAGGGTCAGCTCGTAGGGCCCGTCGCCCGACTCGGCGCGGCAGCGCTCGAGCAGGTGGTAGGCCGCGTCGGGCATGGCGAGCGGCTTGTCCGGCAGGGGTTCGTCCTTGGCGAGCAGGCACTCCGTGGGGTCGATCACACCCTTCGCTTCCAGCTTGTCCAGCAGCGCGTTGCGCTTCTCCAGCAGGCGCTCCCGCGCGCGGCCGGGGTGGATCAGGCCCGGGGCGTTGGGCAGTACCGCGAGCATCGCGCTCTCTCCCCAGGAGAGGTCGTCCGCGCTGCGCCCGAAGTAGCGCCACGCGGCCGCCTCGAGGCCGACGACATTCCCTCCGAAGGGGGCGTTGGACGCATAGAGCAACAGGATCTTCCGCTTGGTGCAGCGCATCTCCAGGCGCGTGGCGAGAATCATCTCGTAAATTTTCTCCGGCAGGGTGCGCGGCGCGCCCGGGCGGCTCAGGCGGATCACCTGCATCGTCAGGGTGCTGGCGCCGCTGACCACCTCGCCGCGCGTCACATTCTGGACCAGGGCGCGGCCGGCGGAAAGATAATCGATGCCCAGGTGCCACCAGAAGCGTTTGTCCTCATAGGTGACGATGCATTTCGCGAACTTTTCGGGCACGTGGTCAGCGGGCGGGAAGTACCACTGGCCGTCCGCCGAGATGCGCGCGCCCAGCAGCGTGCCGTCGGTCGTGACGGCCGTCGCGCTGAGCGGTACCCGGAACAGATTGTGCGGCAGACAGAATAAATACCAGACAATCAGCAAAAGGGGTATCGAAATATAGAGGAATTTTTTATCTTTGCCCATTGTTAGAACAAAAGTAGTATTTTCCTATGAAAAAATCACGCTTCTTCTTCACTTTGGCAGCCGTGGCCGTACTCTTCGCCGCCTGCCAGGGTGGCGGCGCCAAGAAGACCGCCGGTCCGGCTGTCTCCGCGGTCCGCGGTGAGACTGCCATGGCCCTCAACAACGAGGGTAATCCCATCAACGCTGAGGACATCGATCCTGAAGTCCCCACCATCCGCTTCATCAGCAAGGGCTCCATCCTTCCTTCCAAGGGCAGCCTGGACCTGCTGTTCGGCTCCGTTTCCTACGCCAAGGCGCAGGTGCGTGTCAAGAAGGTGTTCAGCAACAACATCCTGCAGTTCCTGCAGCTGGACAGCTACGAGACGCGCTACGAGCTGTACAAAGTGGCTTCGGTGGTGGCCGACACGACCCTTGTGCTCGGCGACAAGGATGCCGACCACATCCGCGAATGGAAAACCTACGGCCTGAGCCTCGACGAGCTCGTCAAGCCCGAACCCGGTGCCATCTACCACATTGAAATCCGCGGCCGCGAGCCCCTCGTGGAGGAGGATTTCTGGGACAGCGAGAGTTCCTTCGGCGACTATGAGACCTACGAGCAGCGCAGCGTCGACCTGCTGGCCAGCAACCTGGTCCTGATCGCCAAGCGCGGCGACAACGCCACGGAGGTCTTCGCCTACGACATCCTCAGCGGCAAGCCCGTCTCCGGCGCCAAGGTCAAGCTCTACAGCTTCGCGCAGCAGGAGCTCGCCAAGGGGTCGACCAACGGCGAAGGACAGGTCTCCTTCCCGGCCCAGACCGACGCCAGCTTCGTCGTGGCCACGAACGGAAAGAACTACGCATACCTCGACCTGAAATACGAGAAGGCGCTCTCCACGAGCAACTTCGACGTCAGCGGCACCACCTACGACGGCGGCATCAAGGCCTACCTCTTCGGTGAGCGCGGCGTCTGGCGTCCGGGCGACACGCTGCACGTCAGCATGGTCACCCTCTTCGACGATACCCCGCTGCCCGCCGGCCACCCGATTACGGCGCAGCTCCGCAACCCGGACGGCCAGCTGGTCCAGACCCTCACGGAGAAGACCAACGCCTCCAACCTGTATCACTTCCCGTTCACGACCGACCAGGACGCCCCCTCGGGCCGCTGGCGCGTGGACGTGAGCCTGGGCGGCCAGACCTTCAGCAAGACGCTGCGCGTCGAGGCCATCAAGCCCAACAAGCTGGACATCCAGCTGCATTTCCCGGGTTCCTACGTGACCACCTTCCCGAGCGACAACAGCCGCTTCGACCTGTCCGTGGCCTGGCTCTACGGTGCTCCGGGCAGCGACCTCAAGGTCAACGGCGACCTGGAGATCACCTCCTCCACCACCCGCTTCAAGGGCTGGGAGGACTACGACTTCCAGGACGACGCCCGCTCCTTCGACGCCCAGTCCTTCTCCTACAAGGACTTCAAGACGAGTGAGGACGGCGAAGCCGCCATCAACACCCAGGTGGACATCAACCGCGCTTCCGCGCCCGGTATGCTGAACGCCGGATTCACCTTCCGCGCCTTCGAGCCGAGCGGCGAATTCAGCACCACCTATGCCAGCATCCCGATGTCCCCGTTCAGCAACTACGTCGGCATCAAGACCGAGCTCCAGAAGGACAAGTGGGGCGACCGCTTCATCCAGGCGGGCAAGTCCCAGAAGTTCGAAGTCGCCACCGTGGATCCGGAGGGCAAGGCCACCAATACGGCCGGCCTGCACGCCGAGGTCTACCACGTGAACTGGAGCTGGTGGTGGGACGCCTCCGGCGAGATCGCCGGCTACATGGCCAGCCGGAGCAAGGAGCTCCTCTTCGAGAAGACCTTCTCCACCAGCAACGGCAAGGGCAGCTTCAGCTATGACTGGGCCGACGCCCCTTACGGCCTCTACTACATCCGCGTCACGGACACCCGCGGCGGCCACTCCACCTCCATGCTCTGCGAGGTCAACGAGAGCGCCACGACCGACGCTTCCGAAGGCTCCACGCAGCTCAACATGCTGATCGATAAGGAGAAATACGCCGTCGGCGAGACCGCCCGCATCACGATTCCCTCCACGGCCGGCGCCAGCGCCCTCGTCTCCATCGAGAAGGGCGGCCAGATCCTGAGCACGCGCCGCGTGCAGTGCTTCGACGGCAGCACGGAGATCCGCATCCCCGTGACCAAGGACATGACCCCGAACGCCTACGCGTCCATCGCGCTGATCCAGCCGCACGGCAACGTCCACAACGACGCGCCGATCCGCCTCTACGGCGTGAAGAATATCAATGTCGAGGATCCCGCCTCGCACCTCGCCCCGGTGATCGACATCCCGGTCGAGACCAAGCCGGAGTCCACCCTGACCTTCAAGGTCAAGGAGGAGAAGGGCCGCGCGATGAGCTACATCGTCGCCCTCGTGGACGAAGGACTCCTTTCCCTGACCGGTTTCAAGACCCCGGACGCCTGGGCCGCCTTCTACGCCAAGGAAGCCCTGCGCGT
>JAGCDF010000030.1 GCA_017651225.1 Bacteroidales bacterium | reverse complement strand
CGTGCTCCACGGCTCCTCCTCCGTCCCGCAGGAGTATGTCGACATGTGCAACCAGTACGGCGGTCAGCTCCCGAACGCCATCGGTATCCCTGAGGAGCAGCTCCGCAAGGCTGCCAAGAGCGCTGTCTGCAAGATCAACATCGACTCCGACTCCCGTCTCGCGATGACCGCCGCCGTCCGCAAGCACCTCGCCGAGAACCCGAGCCACTTCGATCCTCGCCAGTACCTCAAGCCGGCCCGTGAGGAGATGAAGAAGATGTACATCCACAAGATCATCAACGTCCTCGGCTCCAACGGCAAAGCCCGCTAAACCGTCGCGAAATATTTGAGCGTCCGTCCTCAAAATCATAGCGATTTGAGGACGGATGCTTGTTTTTTGCCCGTTTGTCCTCAAATGAGGCCAGTTTTGAGGACGGATGGCAGGTGTTGTCAGTTTTTTCTTTATCTTTAAATGCTAAAACTGACGATCGATGAAACGTTTCCTCCTTTCCCTGCTTGCCCTGGCCGCTTTCGTGCCGGGCGCATTTGCCGTCGAAGACTGGCAGAATCCCGATGTGAACCAGCGTAGCCGCGTGCCGATGCGCACCAGTTTCGCCACCGACAGCCCCCGTATGAGCCTCGAGGGCATCTGGAAATTCCAGTGGTACGAGACGCCCGACGCGCGCTCGCTGGACTTCTTCAAGCCCGGCGTGGACGACTCCGCCTGGGGCAACATGCCCGTGCCCGGCATGTGGGAGCTGAACGGCTACGGCGACCCGCTCTACGTCAACATCCAGTACGCCTGGGACGGTCATTACCAGAACAACCCGCCCATCGTCCCGACGGAGCACAACTACGTCGGACAGTACCGCCGGAGCTTCGACATCCCCGCCGAGTGGGCCGGCAGCGACATTTTCCTGTCGGTCGGTTCCGCGACCTCGAACCTGCGCCTCTGGGTGAACGGCAAGGAGGTGGGCTACAGCGAGGACAGCAAGCTGGAGGCCCGTTTCGACATCACGAAATACGTCAAGCCCGGCCAGAGCGCGCTCATCGCGATGGAGATCTTCCGCTGGTGCGACGGCACCTACCTGGAGTGCCAGGACTTCTGGCGCTACGCCGGCATCGCCCGCGAGGTCTTCCTGACCGCGCGCCCCAAGGCCCGCATCGAGGACCTGCACGTCAGCGCAGGTATGGATGGCAGTTACAGCTTTGACGCGAGCCTGACCAAGGCCGCCAAAGGCGTGAAATTCTATCTCTCCGGCCCGGGCTATCCTGAGCGGGAGGTCCCGGCTAGCGGCCGCGTGGAGGGAGCGGCGCTGTGGAGCGCCGAGAGCCCGTCGCTCTACCACCTGCGCGCCGTCGCCTCTGACAAGAAGGGCGCGACGGAGACGGCCGAGCTGGATTTCGGCTTCCGTACCGTGGAGATCCGCGGGCGGCAGCTGCTCGTCAACGGCCAGCCCATCCTGATCAAGGGCGCCGACCGCCACGAGATGTCCGCCACGGGCGGCTACGTGGTCACGGTGGATGAGATGCTGGAGGACATCCGCATCATGAAGGAGCTGAATATCAATACCGTCCGCACGAGCCACTATCCCAATGACCCGCGCTGGCTGGATCTCTGCGACCGCTACGGCCTCTACGTCATCGACGAGGCCGACATCGAGTCGCACGGCATGGGCTACGGCCCGCAGACACTGGGCAACAATCCCATCTACAAGCAGTCCCACCTGGAGCGCGTGCAGCGCATGGCGCAGCGCGACGTCAACCACCCGTCCGTGATCATCTGGAGCCTGGGCAACGAGGCCGGCAACGGCCAGTGCTTCTACGCCGCCTACGACTGGCTGAAGGCCTGGGACCAGAGCCGCCCCATCCAGTACGAGCGCGCCGGCGAGGAATACAACACGGACATTATCTGCTACATGTACATGTCCTACGCCGACCTGATTAAATACGCTGAGAATCCGGCGATTACCCGTCCGCTCATCATGTGCGAGTACGCCCATGCGATGGGCAACTCCATGGGCGGCTTCGACGACTACATGGATCTTTTCCGGAAGTATCCGCAGCTGCAGGGCGGCTGCATCTGGGACTTCGTGGACCAGGCCGTCCGCTGGCCGTCCGCGAAGTCGCGCACGGGCTACATCTACGCCTTCGGCGGCGACTTCAACGACTACGACCCTTCGGACAATTCCTTCAACTGCAACGGCATCATCGCCGCCGACCGCAGCCTGCACCCGCACGCCTACGAGGTGCAGCACGGCTACCGCTCCATCCTGACCTCCGCCACGCCGGAGCAGGCCCTGGACGGGCGCGTGAGCGTATTCAACGAGAACTTCTTCATCGACCTGAGCCGCTATATGCTGCGCTGGGAGGTGATTGCTGACGGCCGTCCCGTCCTGGCGGGCCAGGCCGACGCCCCGAAGGCGGCGCCGCAGCAGACCGTCACCGCGGACCTGGGCTTCCGGGCCGCCGACCTCGCCGGCATCTCCGGCGAGCTGTACCTCAATGTCAGTTACGTGCTGCGCTGCAGCGACGGCATCCTGCCTGCGGGCACGGAAGTCGCCCACGACCAGATCCTGCTGCGGGAGGCGCCGTACCGCCTGACGGCCGCCGACCTGCGCGGACGCCATTTCGAAGCTTATTTCGACCCGGCCACGGGTGCGCTCAGTTCTTATAAGGTCGACGGCAAGCAGTTGCTGGCCGCTCCGCTGATGCCCTGCTTCGGCCGCGCCGTCACGGAGAATGACCTCGGTGCCTGGCTGCAGCGGCGCATGGGCGCCTGGCTGTATCCGGAGTTCAAGCTCGTCGAGATGTCGGTCAACCTTGATCAGGAAATCAAAACCGTCTATGATGTCGGCGAGGGCCTGGCCAAGGTGGAAATGCGCTATGCCATCGCCGAGGACGGCAGCATCACCGTCACGGAGCAGATGACGGAGGTGCGCGACGGCGCACCGGAGCTCTTCCGCTTCGGCGTGGAGTTCGCGATGCCGGGGGCGTTCAACACGTTGGAATTCTACGGCGAAGGGCCGTTCGAGAGTTACATCGACCGCCAGGGCGCCTCGCAGATGGGCATCTGGAAGCAGGCCGTGGCCGACCAGTACCACTTCGGCTACGCCCGCCCGCAGGAGTCCGGCTCCCACGTGGGGATGCGCTGGATGCGCCTGACGGACGCCGCCGGCTGCGGCTTCGAGATCGCTGCGGCAGTGCCCTTCTCCGCCTCCGCCCTGCCGTTCGGCCGCCGCGACATCGACCTGTCCGTCACCGGAGGCAGCCGCGCCAAGGGCGGCGACCAGCGCCACTCACTGGAGCTCCGCGAGGACGGCCTGACGCACGTCAACGTCGACCTCGTCCAGATGGGCCTCGGCTGCGAGAACTCCTGGGGCGCGCTCCCGCGTCCCGAGTACCGCCTGAAGGCCGTGCCGCGCAGTTTTACCTTCACGCTGAAGCCGCTGCTTTAAAGCATTTTTTTGCGCTTGAAGATGATCCAGATGGCGACGGCCAGACAGGCCATCAGGACGAAGATCGCCAGCCAGGCCCACCACTTCTCGGCGAAGGGGAGGGTGACGTTCATACCATAGAAGCTCGCCACGAGCGTGGCCGGCATCAGCAGCACCGACACGAAGGTGAAGATCTTCATGATGTTGTTCTGATCCAGGTTGATGATACCCAGGACCGTGTCCTGCAGGTACTCCAGACGCTCGAAGTTGAAGTTCGTGTGGTTGATCAGGGAGGCGATATCCTGCAGGATGATGCCCAGGTCCTCGCGCAGCTCCGGGTCCTTGGGACAGCGCTTGCTCTTGAGGATGTTGGAGATCAGGCGCTGCTTGTCCACGACGTTCTCGCGAACGGTCATCGCGCTCTCCTGCAGCTGGTTGATGTCGAGGAGGAACTCCTCGTTGATGTCTTCCTTCTGGTTGATGCGCTTGCTGAACTGCGACACCTCCTTGGAGATGACCTCCACGATGTCGGCGTCCAGGTCGACGCGCTTGTCCATGATCTCCACGAAGGTGGTGAACCCGTCCGGGAACTGCTCCGGCAGGGCCTGCACCTTGAGCTGCAGGGTGTCCAGGGAGCGCAGGGGAATCTCGCGCACCGTCGTGAGGATGGAGCCGGAAAGGATAAAGGACACAGGGTCCATCAACATACCGTCTCCGGAAGGGGAGAGGAAGTTGGTGTTGGCGAAAATGGTATTGCCTTCTTCGTAGAACCGGGAGGAGCTTTCGATCTCCTCCGCTTCAGCACGGCTCTGAATCTCCGTGCCGAGGAACGCCTCGACGGCCCTCTTCTGCTCTCCTGTAGGCTGCAGGAGGTCTATCCAGAGGACATTTTCTTTGCCGATAGCAGCAAACTCCGTTTCGGACAGGCTGGTGACGATGTCAGCGCCTCGTCTGTAGAAAATCTTAATCATGCTTCCTTCCTGGTTGGTCCCGGCACAATCGTCGGAAGGGGGTTAAACTTACGGGATAGCTTGAAATACGGAGATTCAAGCCTGCAAAAATAAGCAAAATTCAGCAATTTGCAACCGGCCTGCCCGTTATTTTTGCAGTTATTTATAGAATAAATGTTGTACCTTTGTGGCCGCGAATTATGGAAATTTGGGAAGCAATTCTGCTGGCCGCGTCGCTTTGCGCCGACTGCCTCGCCGTCTCGCTCTGCTCGGGCGTGACGCTGCGCAGCGTGCGCTGGCGCGAAATCCTGGGCGTCGCCCTGGCCTTCGCCGTCATCCAGTCGGGGCTGCTGCTGGCCGGCTGGGCCTTCGGCTATCTCTTCGTAGGCCTGGTCGAGAAGATCTCCCACATCATCGCCTTCCTGCTGCTGCTCTACGTCGGCGGCTCGATGCTCATCGAGGGCATCAAGGGGGAGGCGGAGGTGCGCGACCTCAGCAGCTGGCGCAACATCATCCTTGGCGGCGTGGCGACGAGCATCGACGCGCTGGCCGTGGGCGTGGCGCAGTCGATGGAGGGCGCTGACTGGCCGGCCTTTCTGCCGCTGCTGGTCGCCGTCTTCGTCATCACGGCCCTGTCGGTCATCATCGGCCTGCGCGGCGGCCGCGCCATCGGCGCACGTTTCGGCCGCTGGGCCGAGATCGTCGGCGGCGTGGTGTTGATCGCCATCGGCGTCAGCGTGCTGGTGTAAATCTCTCCGGAAATATTAGCGGAAGCGGAGCTCGAAAACGGTGCACCCGGCGTCGCTGCGCGTCAGCTCGATGGAGCCGTTGTGGTTGCGCATGATCTGGCGCGAGATGCTCAGGCCGATGCCGGAGCCCTCTTTCTTGGTCGTGTAGAACGGAATGAAGATCTGCTCCTGCGCGGAGGCGGGGATGGGCTCGCCGTCGTTGGCCACGCGCACGATGACTTCGTCGTCCGGTCCCATCCCGGCGCTGATGTCGATGTGCTTCGCGCCCGCCTGCAGGGCGTTCTTGATCAGGTTGATGAAGATCTGGGAGATCTGCCCCTCGTCGGCGTAGATCATCAGGTCCGGCTCCTCGGGCAGATAAGAACAGACGGCGCCGCAGGAGGCGGCGAACTCCCTGTTCAGTGCGATGACGCCGTCCATCAGTTCCCGCAGGTCCAGCGCCTTGCGGACGGGCTTGGCCACGCCGGAGAGCTGCCGGTAGGTCTGCACGAAATCGATGAGATTCTTGGACGAATCGGAAATCGTCTCCAGTCCGGACTTGATATCCAGTTCGCTGTGCCCGTTCTCATCCACGGACTTGGCCATGGCATCGGACAGCGAGGCGATCGGCGAGACCGTATTCATGATTTCGTGCGTGAGCACGCGGATCAGCTTGGTCCAGGAATCCTGCTCGTGCTGCTGCCGCTGCATTTCGAAGATGGTCCGGATGCGGTTCAGCGTCCGGTTGAATCGGCTGCTCTCCCGGAACCGGAAGTTCAGCTCCCCGTCCTCCAGCGCATCCATCATATACGCCACCTTCTTGATATCCTTGTGGCGGATCAGGGCGGCGGCGATCACCGCCGCGAGCGCCGCGACAGCCAGTACCAGCAATATGATTTGATACAACTGCATATATAGTCATTCCGGGCTTGACCCGGAATCTCTACAATCCGTATTTTTTCAATTTCGCGTACAGCGTCGGACGGCTGATACCCAGCATCTTGGCAGCAGCGGAGATGTTGCCGCCCGCGCGCTCCATCGCCTCGCGGACCAGGCGCTCCGCCTCGGCCTCGTTGCGGAGGAGCCCTCCGGTCGGGCCGGGGGAGACGGAGGAAGCCGCGCCCGGCAGCGACCGGGCCTCCGTCTGGATGTCCTTCGCCGTCAGGGTCTTCGCTTCGCTCAGGATGACGGCTTTCTCGATGCAGTTCTGCAGCTCGCGGATGTTGCCGCTCCAGGGCTGTGCTTGCAGGATCTCCGCCGCGTCCGGCGCGATGCCGGTCAGCGGCCGGTGGTACTTCTCGGCGAAGCGCTCCAGGAACATTTGCGCCAGCGGAACGATGTCCTCCCTGCGCTCCCGCAGGGGCGGCAGCGCGATGTGGACCGTGTTGATGCGGTAGTAGAGGTCCTCGCGGAAGCGGCCTTCGCGCACCAGCGCTTCCAGGTCCATGTTGGTCGCGCAGACCAGGCGGATGTCCACGGGCGTGGCCTGCGTGCCGCCCACGCGCACGACGCTGCGGCTCTGGATCACGCGCAGGAGCTTGGCCTGCAGGTGCAGGGGGATGTTGCCGATCTCGTCGAGGAAGAGGGTGCTGCCGTCCGCCTGCTCGAATTTCCCGACGTGGTCGGTGTGCGCGTCCGTGAAGGCACCCTTCACGTGGCCGAATAGCTCGCTCTCGAAGAGCGTCTCGGTGATGGCGCCGGCGTCCACCGCCACCATCGGCTTCCCGCTGCGCAGGCTGTGGGCGTGGATCTCCCGCGCCAGCACGTCCTTGCCGGTGCCGTTTTCGCCGGTGATCAGGACCGTGGCATCCGTGGGTGCGATCTTGTCAAGGGTCTTGCGGATGGCCGCCATCGCGGAGGAACTGCCCCAGAACATAGATTCTTCGCTTCGCTCAGAATGACAATTACCTGTCATGCTGAGGCCTTTAGCCGAAGCATCTCTGCCCATCGCCTTGCGGGCCTTGTCGCGGGCCGCGGTCAGCACCTCGATCAGCTTGTCGTTGTCCCAGGGCTTGACGAGGAAGTCGAACGCCCCGCGCTTCATCCCTTCGACGGCCAGCTGGATGTCGGCATAGGCCGTGAAGAGCACGACTTCCACCTCGGGGACCATCTTCTTGATCTCCCCGGCCCAGTAGAGGCCTTCGTTGCCGGTGTTGATACTCGTGTTGAAGTTCATGTCCAGCAGCACCACGTCAGGGCGGAACTGCTCCAGGGTGCTGACCAGCGTCGCCGGCGAAGGCAGGGTCTTCACCTCGGCGAAGTGCAGCGGCAGCAGGATTTCCAGCGCCCGGCGGATGCCGGCGTTGTCGTCCACGATCAGGATTTTGCCACGCTTGGAAGCCATCGTTATGTAAAGAATCTTTACAAAGATAATATTTTTCCATTCAGATATTCCCCAGACCGCAATTTACGGTACTCAAAATTGGACCGTTACTTGCACTCGGGCGCACGTGTACGGGTGTAAAGGTGTAAAGGTGAAAGTGTAAAGAGGTGTAAAATTCTTTACACTTTCCACGCGTGGGTATTCGCGATAAGTGGTTTATAATCATTTTGTTATACATTCTGGCACGGTGGGTGCTGCGGGAGAAGGCGATTAAACAATATCCTATGCTGACAAAATCTAAAAGCAATTGGTTCGTGATGGCCCTGGCGCTCGCCGTGACGGTAAGCGTCCGGGCCCAGGAACCGATGAATTTGCATGACTGCATGGAGTATGCGATCTCCAATTCCACCAAGATGCGCATCCAGCAGGCTGCTGTGGGCGACGCGCAGATCGCGCGGCGCGACGCGGCCCTCGTGCTGTTCACCCCGCAGATCAGTGCGAGCACCTACGCCTATTACAACTTCGGCCGCAGCATCGACCCGCAGACGAACACCTATTTCAACACGACCTCCTTCCACAACAACTATGGCGTGAGCGCCGGTATCGACCTCTTCGACGGATTCAAGGCCGTGAACAACTACAAGATTTCCAAGACCGGGATGCTCATCGCCAGCTCGCAGGAAAAGCAGGTGGAAGCCGACATTTGCCTGGCGGTGATGGAGGCCTATTATAATGTGGTCTATTACAAGCGCCTCTGCGACGTCTATGAGGAGCAGGTGGCCGTGGCCGGGCAGGCCCTGAAGAAGGCGAAGCGTCAGGAAGAGCTGGGCCAGAAGGGCCATGCCGACGTGATCCAGATGGAGGCCGATCTGATCGACCGTCAGTACGAGCTGACGAATACCCGCAACTATTACAACGACCAGAAGATGATCCTCGCGGACCTGATGTTCTGGCCGCTGGACGAGGAGTTGAACATCGTGACGGAGATGCCCGATCAGGTCGGGCATGACGGTTCCACCTCAGTCATTCCCGGCTTGACCGGGAATCTCCTCGCGGACGAGATCGTGGACTTCGCCCTAGAGCATAATCCGGGCGTCCAGATCGCCTCCTGGCAGGCGCAGAACGCCAAACGGGAGCTCAACACTGCCAAGTGGCAGCTGCTGCCCTCCCTGGGCCTGTACGCCGGCTGGAACACCAGCTATTATTCCTACCAGGGGGCGGCCACCGCGCCCTTCGGGGAGCAGTTCCGCAACAACGGCGGCGAGTATATCCAACTCTCCGTCTCCATCCCCATCTGGAACCGCATGAGCCGCCAGTCCGCCATTTCGCGCAAGCGTAACGCGCTCAATAAGGCGACGGCCGAGCTGGACCAGAAACGCCGCGACGTGGAGAGCGAGGTGCGGCGCGCCATCCAGGACCGCGACGGCTCCGCACTCGCCTACGAGCAGGCGCAGCACAAGGCCGAGGTGCAGGCCGAGGCCTACACCCTGAACCTCAAGAAGCTCGAGCAGGGGCTCATCTCCCCGCTGGAGTTCCAGACGGCGAACAACAACTACCTCAAGGCCCGGGCCGACGAGATGAACAGCCTGTTCAAGTACCTCATCAAGCAGGCGGTGGTCATGTATTACAATGGAGTAGAATACGTTAACCAATAAATAAGATCCTTCGCTTCGCTCAGGATGACAACTGTCATTCTGAAGGAGCCGAAGGCGACTGAAGAATCTATTATGGATAAGATTATCGAGAAGAAGACCGGATGGCGCGTGGCGTTCACGAAGAAGGCCCTGCCGTATTGGCTGGGTGCCCTGTTGCTGGCGTTTATCGTGTATCTGATCGCGCGGCCGAACAACAAGACCCTGCGCGTGGATAAGGATACCGTGACGATTTCCAACGCCATCAAGGGCGAGTTCAACGACTATATCCGCATCAGCGGCCGGGTGCAGCCGATGACGACGATCCAGCTGAGCCCCCAGGAGGGCGGCATCGTGGAGAAGATCCTCATCGAGGAGGGCTCCCCGGTCAAGGCCGGCGACGCCATCCTGGTGCTGACCAATGACAACCTGGACATGCAGATCCTCAATGCCGAGGCGGACCTCGCCGAGAAGGAGAACATCCAGCGCAACACGCAGATCTCCATGGAGCAGCAGAAGCTGGACGTCCGCCAGAACGTGCTGGAATACAGTATCCAGGTGGAGCGCCTGCGCCGCAGCTATGAGCAGCAGAAGGCCCTCTACGAGGACAAACTCATCGCCCGCGAGGAGTACCTGAAGGCCGAGGAGGATTACCGCCTGGCGAAGCAGAAATATGACCTGGTGCGCGAGCGCGCCGTCCAGGACAGCCTGTACCGCAGCACCCAGATCAACCGGATGGAAGAGAGCCTGGAGAGCATGCTCCTCAATATGCAGATGATCCGCCGCCGCAAGAGCAACCTCATCGTGAAGGCGCCCATCGACGGCGAACTCGGCCTGCTGGACGTGGTTCTGGGCCAGAGCATCACCGCCGGCACCAAGATCGGCCAGATCAACTCCGTCGGGACCTACAAGGTGGAGGCCCAGATCGACGAGCACTACATCGACCGCGTCGTGGAGGGCCTGGAGGCCACGTTCGAGCGCCAGGGTGAGACCTATTCCACGCTGATCCGCAAGGTCTATCCGGAGGTCCGCGACGGGAAGTTCAAGGCCGACTTCAAGTTCGCCGGCGAGCAGCCGGACAACATCCGCAGCGGCCAGACCTATTACCTGAACCTCCAACTGGGCCAGCCCGAAGAGGCTGTGATTATTCCCCGTGGCACCTTCTACCAGAAGACCGGCGGTAAGTGGATCTACGTTGTTAACAAAGACGGCACCAGGGCCATCCGGCGGGAGATCCGCATCGGCCGCCAGAACCCCCAGTACTACGAGGTACTTGAAGGCCTGGAGCCCGGCGAGAAGGTCATCACCTCCGGGTATGACAATTACGGTGACAGTGACGTGTTGGTATTCTAAGCAATGAAAAGTTTTTGGAACTTCCTTAAAAAGAATAAGTTATACGGGGCCATCAATATCGTGGGCCTGACGGTGTCCATGGCGTTCGTGCTCCTGCTGGCGGCGTATGTCCAGCGGCAGCTGTCCACGGACTCCTTCCAGGAGAATGCCGACCGGATCTATGTCGTCGCCAACGAGAACAGTCTCACGATGGGCTATTGGCTGGACAAGCATCTGAAGAACAACTTCCCGGAGATTGAAAAGGGCTGCTGCGTCGCCAATATGGCTTCGGCCGCCCCCTTCCATATCGACGGGGCAGACGAGGTAGTCTATGGAGAAATGATGTCGGCCGACAGCACTTTCTTCGATATCTTCAGCTATGAACTGGCCGCCGGCAACAAGGACGACTGGCACCTTTCCTGGGACCGCTGCATGATCAGCAAGGAATTTGCCAACGCCCATTTCGGAGACAAGGATCCCATCGGGAGACAGCTGTTTTCCGAGGGAGGCGGCGCCAACCTGACCATCTGCGGCGTCATGAAGGATTTCGGCAACTCCGTTCTCAAGACGCCGGATGTGCTGGTCCGCGGAGAGATGATGCCGAAAACCAATCCTGCACACAATGAGGAAATGGGCAACGCCGGGGGCGGGACCTGTTTCGTCATGACATACCCGGGCGCCGACCTTGGGGCAAAGAAAGCGGAACTGCTGGCATGGCTGGAAGAGAATTTCTGGCTTTATAAGAGCAACTGCGACCAGGTCCGCCTGATTCCGTTGAGAGATTTGTATTTCCTCGATGAAGGCAATCTGGACTGGAATGGAACCGTTCAGATCGGCAACCGGGATTTCGTGAACCTGCTGCTGGCGATGTGCCTGTTGCTGCTGGCCTTCGCCGTGCTCAACTATATCAATATGACCACCGCCCTGACGGGCTTCCGGGCCAAGGAAATGGCCACCCGGCGCCTGGTGGGTGCCGGCAAACGCAGCATCTTCCTGAAGGTTATCTCCGAGAGTACTCTCATCTGCGGAATGTCGATGCTGCTGGCCATCCTGCTGGCCGAGGCACTTGCTCCGCTGGCATCGCAAATCCTGGAGTATCAGGTGTCCATCTTCAAGGCCGTCACTCCGGTGAATATCCTGTTAGTACTGGGTTTCATCGTCGTTCTCGGCATCCTTTCGGGCATCGTACCCGCCCTGCTCATCCAGCAGGCCCAGCCCATCGAGATTGTCCGGGGAACGCTCCGGCTCAAGACAAAAACCCTTTATAGCAAAGTCATCATCGTCCTGCAGAATGTGGTTGCGGTGGTGATGCTGGTGAGCGCCCTCACGATGGGCCTCCAGATCCGGCATATGATTACGGCCGACCTGGGATACAACACCAAAGACATCCTTGTCATCGACAATGATTATGGCCAAAGCGGCCAGCTCCGCCCGCTGTTGGACCGCCTGCGGGCGGAAACCTGTGTGGAAGAAGTGGGGCAGGGCAACGGCATCCCGCTGCAGGGGACGAATAACCTGACCATGGAAGTGGGCGCCGGGAACTGGGTGTCCTTCCAGCAGATCCAGGGAGACGACGGATACTTCCAGATCCTGGGGCTGAAAGAAAAGCAGGACAACCATCAGCGCGCTTGGTGGCTCAATGAATACGCCTTCAAACAGATTGGCATCGAAGAATCTGAAACAGAATATGTAACATCTACGAACGGCAGTTTACCCATCGGCGGCGTTTACTACGATTTCAAGGTACGTCCGCTTGAATCGGCCCAGAGTGCGGCGATGATTTACAACTGGAAAGAGAGCCCTGAGGACAATTTCCCCTGGGTGCTGTTGGTCAAGACCAACGGCGACCAAGCTGCTGCCCGCAAAAAAGTGGAAGCCATAGTCGATGAGGTGTTCCCCGGCAGAATGTTTGATGCCCGGTATATCGAGGAAATGATCGAGGACGGTTTCAAGGACGAGAGCCGGGTGCTCAAGATCGTGCTCATCTTCACGCTGCTGTCCATCCTGGTGAGCGCCCTGGGCCTCTTCGCCATGAGCTCCTATTATATGCAGCAGGAAATCCGGAGCGTATCGGTGAAGAAGGTCTTCGGGGCCGATTACTCCGGCGTGCTGCGTGAACTGGTGCTTTCCTTTATGAAGCTGGTGGGCATCGCCTTCGTCATCGGCGTACCCATTGCCTGGTTCATCATGAACCGCTGGCTCTCCGGCTACGGGCACCGCATCGAGCTCTGCTGGTGGATTTTCGCCCTCGCCGGACTGGCGGTTGCCTTTATCGCCGCGATCAGCGTACTCTACCAGAGCATCAAGACCGCCCGGACGAATCCCGCCGAAGCGTTGAAGAAAGAATAGAATAAACAATTAAACTACAAATAATTATGATTAAAGTATCCAACCTTTCCAAGATCTTCCGCACGGAAGAAATCGAGACCACGGCCCTCAACGGCGTATCGTTTGAAATCAAGGACGGCGAGTTCGACGCCATCCTGGGCCCGTCGGGCTGCGGCAAGTCCACGCT
>JAGCDF010000029.1 GCA_017651225.1 Bacteroidales bacterium | reverse complement strand
AGGACCTCCGGTGCCAGTGAAACAATCTTCATGTAGTTCTCGCGGAGTTCGCGGGCGACGGGGCCGAAAATACGGGTGCCACGGAGTTCGCAGGCGCCGTTGAGGAGGACGCAGGCGTTGTCGTCGAAACGGATATAGGAACCGTCAGCGCGACGGATCTCCTTCTTCGTGCGGACCACGACAGCGCGCGAAACGGTGCCCTTCTTGGCGTCAGAGCCAGGGATAGCGCTCTTGATGGCGACGACAATCGTGTCGCCGACAGTCGCATAACGATGGTGGGTACCGCCAAGGACGCGGATGCAGAGGACTTCCTTTGCACCGCTGTTGTCGGCCACCTGTAAACGTGTTTCCTGCTGTATCATAGTGTACTATTTTGCTTTTTCGATGATTTCAACTAATCTCCAGTTCTTGGTCTTGCTCAGCGGACGGGTCTCCATGATGCGGACGGTATCACCCTCACCGCACTCGTTCTTGTCGTCCTGGGCAACGAACTTGGTGGTCTTCTTGACGAACTTGCCGTACAAGGGATGTTTCTCTTTTCTTTCAACGGCAACGATGATGGTCTTGTCCATCTTGTTGCTGACCACCACTCCGATTCTTTCCTTACGAAGATTTCTTTCCATGATTGTCTGATTTAATTCTGTTTTTCTTTCTCAGCAAGGATCGTGATCATGAGGGCGATATCCCTTCTGGTCTTACTGATTTTGGAAGTGTCCTCCAACGGAGAAATCGCGTGATTGATTTTCATGGTGTCGAGATTGCTCTTCTCGATCTGGATGCGGTCGCGCAGGTCTGCTACAGACATTTCGCGTGCTTCAGCTGCTTTCATTACTCTTTCTCCATTAATTATTCGACATAATCCCGGCGAACGACGAACTTGGTCGCGATCGGGAGCTTGTTGGCGCCAAGGCGCATGGCCTCTTTGGCGGTCTCGAGGGAAACGCCCTCGGCTTCGAAGATGATGCGGCCCGGGGTGATCGGAGCGACGAATGCGTACGGATCGCCCTTACCTTTACCCATACGGGTATCGAGCGGCTTCTTGGTGATCGGCTTCACAGGGAAGACACGGATCCAGATCTGACCCTCACGGTTCATCCGACGGGAGATAGCCTGACGGGCAGCTTCGATCTGCTGAGCGGTCAGCCAGCAATTCTCAAGGGTCTTGATACCGAAGGAACCGAACGCGAGCTGGTTGCCGCGCTGGGCGTTGCCCTTCATGCGGTTCTTCTGTTCCCTTCTAAACTTTGTTCTCTTAGGTTGTAACATCTCAGTATTACTTTTAAAATAATTATCGCTTAAAGTTCTCAAAATCAGCTTCTTACGCGGTTAGAAGCCAGTTTTTGGGACTGCAAATTTAGTAAAAAATATTGAATTAGCATCATGTTTTGCAAAATATTTCAAACTTTTTCGACACAGAATATCGCAGGTCAACTCTACATTTCTCAATCACTTACAAACTCTGTCGAAAACTTTTTTCACGCATTTTCGACCGGCACGCATCCAACTTCCGGACAGCATGAAAAAACGGTCCCCCGGAAGACCGGGAGACCGTTCAGGAAAAAGGTCGAAAGAGTTTATTTGTTGTACTCTTCCTTGAAGTACTCCAGCCAGGTGTCGACCGCCTGGAGCATGAAATCGATTGCGCAATCCATATACTCGCTGATGTCCTCGACCGTCTTGGCCGTACCGATGTACGTGTCGGAGAAGAAGAAGATCTCACCATCGTCGCTCAGACCCGGCTTGACCAGTTTCATCTTGCGGTTGTACAGATTGATCGCCTTCAGCGTGGCGAGCAGCTGGGCGTCGTCGTTCAGGTCGACGGTATAGACGGACGGCATGCTGATCCGGATCAGGGTCGGATCCTTCTCGGTGTTCAGCAGATAGAACGCGCGATTATTGACGACGAATTGCACGTCGTTTTCTTCATCAATCGCGTTGAGATATTCTTTCTGGTTGAGATAATCGTAGGCGAGACGTGTCGCCGTGCTCAGCGCGGAACGGTCCTGCGCACGCACAAAGGCAACTGCGCCCAGTAAGAGCGCAAATGCGACAAGAGCTCTTTTCATGATCCGGAACTAGTCGGCGTTGTACTCGTTGAACAACTCGCGCCAGGAGGCGAAACCGCGGGTCATGAAATCGATGGCGGTCTCGAGGAACTCGGTCATATCGTTCTTGCCTTCACCCACATACGTGTCAGCGATGAAGGAAACGCTGCCGGAAGAGGAAATCGCGGCGCGGATCAGTTTCTTGGTGCGGTTGAAATCGTTGCAGGCGCTCAGGGCGGTATATTCCTCCACCACGTTGTCCGTGTCGATCTTGTAGACACCCGGCGCGATCATCCGGAGGAGCGTCGTGTCATCCTTGTCATTGTCCACATAGAAAAGCGTACCCTGGACCTTGAAGGAGACGTCGCCGTCCTCGTCAATGTAGGGCTTGTAGCCTTCCTTGTCAAGGTACTCATAGGCCATGCGGGCGGCCTTGCTGAGAGAAGAGAGGTTCTGCGCCATGGCGCAAACGGCTGTCAGAGACAGTGCAAAAACAAGAAGCAGTTTTTTCATGATTTTTGTAATACACTTGATTAACAAAGCAAATGTAATGTTTTTCCACTACCTTTGCAAACATATGAGGTATAAATGGCTCATATTTCTTCTGGCGGCCTTGTCATGGCTGCCCGCGTGGGCACAAACCGAGACCGCGCGGGAGACCCTGCGCGCGGCGCAGCAGCAGTCGCGCCGGCCTGTGACGGGCACGCCGATGTACTTCGAGCTGGACGAGCACGGCGACACCGTCTTCATGGAAACGCTCGACCCGGTGTGGATTTTCCCGAAGGGCAGAAAGATGCGCGACGGCGACTGGCGCAAGTACTACAAGCTGGTCTACAACTTCAACAAAGTCTATCCCTACGCCCTTGTGGGCCGGAAAATGATCGCCCAGGTGGACAGCACCATCGCCGCGGACGCGACCAAGCGTTCCGAGCGGAACCAGTACATCAACGACGTCGAAAAAGAGCTCTTCCGCCTCTTCGAAAAGGACATCCGCCACATGACCGTCAGCCAGGGTCTGGTCCTGATGCGCCTGGTGGACCGCGAATGCGGGATGAGCGCCTTCACCATCATCAAGACCTACGAAAACGGCCTGGCCGCCAACTTCTGGCAGCTCGTGGCCAAGCTCTTCTCCCAGAACCTCAAGACGCGCTACGACCCCACCAAGGGCGAGGACGCCAAGATCGAAGAGCTATGCAAAATCTGGGATTCCGGGCAGTGGGACGCCTTCTACTACTCCATCTTCATGGAGCGCCCGGCCAAAGTCGTCATTCAGCGGGAGACGCTGGAGACCGAAGTTCGAAAGAAGTCCCGTTAAAGACCGCGCAGGGCATCCCCCCGCTCCACCAATCCTTCAGCACAATCAGCTTCGCGCCCCCGGGGAGCGTCATGTCCACGCTGTCGTGGTAGTGCCCGAAGACGAAATAGTCCACGTGGCGCTCCTGCTCCGTGCTGGCGGCATACTTATACAGGAACTCTTCCTCGCCGCGGAACTGGTGGAGCGGATGCTTGCTGCGGCTGGACTTGGACCAGGCGCGCGCCCAGCGGAAGGCCAGGGTCGGGTGGATGGCCGCGAAGAGCCGCTGGATGAAGTGGCTGTGGAAGATCTTGAGCAGGAAGGAGTACCCCCGCGTCGCGCCGCCCAGCAGGTCGCCGTGGCCGAGGCAGAAATCCTTGTCGCCCAGCCGCACGAAGAGCGGCTGCTCGAAATAGTGGATCCCCAGCTCCTTGAAGAAGGAGAAGGTCCAGATGTCGTGGTTGCCGGGGCAGAACCACACCTCCACGCCTTCGTCCATCAGGCGGACCAGCTCCGCCACCACGCGGAATCCCTCACGCGGCACCACGTCGTGGTACTCGTACCAGAAGTCCCAGATGTCGCCCAGCAGGTACAGTCGGGACATCGACGCCGCGGGCAGCCCCTTCAGGAAGGCGAGGAAACGCTCCTCCACCTCCGCCCGGTTCTCCGCCTGGCGGCCCAGGTGGACGTCAGCTACGAAATATATGAGGTTCCGCTCCGCCATCAGGCCAGGAAGATCAGGACCAACAGACCGGCCAGCGCGCAGTAGAGGCCGAACCACTTGAGCTGCGCCTTGCGCACCAGGGCGATCATCACCCGGCAGGCGAAGAGGCCGGAGAAGAAGGCGGCCACGAAGCCGATCAGCAGGGGCAGCGCCCCGACCGCCGAGGCGGCCATATCGCCGTCGACCACGTCGAGGAACGTCTCCCCGAGAATGGGCACCAGCACCATCAGGAAGGAGAATTGCGCCATGCTCTCGCGCTTCACGCCGCTCAGCAGGCCGGCCGAGATGGTCGTGCCGGAGCGGGACAGGCCGGGCAGCACCGCGCAGGCCTGGCCGACGCCGACCACGAAGGCCTGCCAGAAGCTGATGCCGTTGCGGCTTTCCTTCACGGCCGCGCGCACGCGGGCGGACAGCCAGTCGGAGAGCGTCAGCAGGACGGCCGTGACGAGCAGGCACACGCCCACCACCCGCATCGAGTTGAAGGCGGCTTCCACCTGGTCCTTGAAGAACATGCCGACCACGAACACCGGGATCATCGACACGACAATCTTGGCGATATAGTCCGTCTCGTCGTTGTATTTGAACTTGAACAGGCCGCAGAGCAGCTTCCAGATCTCTTTCCGGAAGACCACGATGGTCGCGAGGACCGTGGCGGCGTGGACCGTGACTTCGAAGATGAGGTCGCCCGAGGGCTCCACGCCCAGCAGGGCCTTGCCAATGGCCAGATGGCCGCTGCTGCTCACCGGCAGGAACTCGGTCAGGCCCTGGACCAGGCCGAGAATCAAAGCTTCAAACCACTCCATATCCGTTTATTGCTTTTTCTTGCACGCGCCCACGATGGCGATCACCTCCACCACGATGCCCGCGACGATCACCACGGGCGCGGCCACGAGCCGCCGGAAGTCGAACATAGCCTCGTTGAAGACCTGCGGGTCGTCGGACCCGCCGCCCATCATCAGGATGTAGCCGGCCACCATCACGATCAGGCCCGCGAGCATCAGTTTCAGCCCTTTCGCATCGAGGGCCATCTTATCTTTCTTTTCCATGTCTCAATAATAAAGGTCATCCTTGGGGGCGGCGACCAGCCGGTTCACCACCATCCAGGTGGAAATGACGCAAAGCAGGATACCACACGCAACAACAATGCCGCAGACGATCAGCAGCTGGCGCAGCTCCACGATGGAGGCCAGCTCCGGGAACGAGCGGCGCAGCGCCTCCAGCAGGGCCCAGAGCATGCCCACGGCCAGCAGCGAGGAGACGAAGCCCTGCAGCACCGCCGCCCGCACGAAGGGCGCGCGGATGAAGCCGCGGGTGGCCCCGACCAGCTTCATCGTGTGGATCGTGAAACGGCGCGCGAACACGCTCACGCGCACGGTATTGTTGATGAGGACGAACGAGATGAACAGCAGCAGGAGGATGAACACGCCCAGCACGATGGAGATGCGCGTCAGGTTGGTGGTCAGCGCCTCCACCATCGTCTGCTGCGCCTCCACCTCATCCACGAGCGGGGAGGCCGCCAGGGCCTTGGTCACGCGCGCCAGGCTGTCCTTCTGGACATAGTCCGCGTTCAGCGTCACGTCGACCGAAAGGGGAACGGGGGAAGTCTCGAAGACGTCCAGGAAATCCTCGCCCAGCATCTGCTTCAGCTCCTCGGCGCCTTCCTCGCGCGTGATGACGCGCGTGGAGTGCACATAAGGAAGGGCGTCCTGCGCCGCGGCCCATTCTCGGGCCTGGGCTTCGGTGGCGTCGTCCCGCAGGAGGACGGAGATGCGCATGTTTTCCTTGAGGTATTTCGTCACGCCGTGCGCGTTGAGCACGAGCAGGGCGGCAACCCCGGTCAGCAGCAGCACGAGGCTGATGCTGATCACGCTGGAGAGGTACGCGTTCACGATACGCTTCCGCAACATCTTTTTCTCCGGTCGGGCCATATTCCACCAATTTAGACCTCAAAGATAATGAAAAGACATATAATTGGAAAAAAATTCTTATCTTTGTGGATATGAGCGATATTAAGCAGAAAATTCTTTTCGTCAACTCGGAGATCTTTCCGTATCTCCCCGAGTCGGATATCGCACATGTCGGACGATACCTCCCGCAGGGCATCCAGGAGCGCAAACGCGAAATCCGCTCATTCATGCCGCGTTACGGCTGCATCAACGAGCGCAAGAACCAGCTCCACGAAGTCATCCGCCTGTCGGGCATGAACATCATCATCGCGGAAGTGGACCGGCCGCTGATCATCAAGGTCGCCTCCATCTCCTCCGCGCGCATCCAGGTCTACTTCATCGACAACGAAGACTACTTCCGCCGCAAGCAGCCGTTCTGCGACGCCTCCGGCAAGGCCTTCGAGGACAATGACGAGCGGACCATCTTCTTCGCGCGCGGCGTGCTCGAGACGGTCAAGAAGCTCCGCTGGGCGCCGGATGTCATCCACTGCCAGGGCTGGATCTCCCACCTCCTCCCCGCCTATCTCAAGAAAGCCTATAAAGACGATCCCATTTTCTCCTCCAGCAAGATTGTCCTGTCGGTCTACGACGACACCCCGAAGGAGCCGTTCCATCCGGCCTTCGCGGAGAAGGCCTGTTTCGGCGGCCTCACCCGCGAGGACGTGGCGCTCCTCGAGAACCCCACTGGCATAAATCTTGCTAAATTGGCCGTCCAGTATGCCGATGGCGTCATCCTCGCTGCGGACAAGGTCGAACCGGAGATTGTGGACCACTGCAAGTCGCTTGGACTCCCGATTCTTCCCTACGACCGCAAGTCCCTGGAAGATGGCAGTTACATCGATTCGTACTGCAGTTTTTACGATGAACTTTAAGATGAAAACCAGACTCCTTGCACTGGCGGCGGCCTTGCTCTGCTGCTACTCCTGCATTGAAACCGACAGCACCCTCGGCGGGAACCTCGTTCCCACCGTGGAAACCTATACTTTCTACACGACGGAGATTCCCCTCGAGGGCATCACCACGAAGATGGCGGACAACCTGTCCGGCTACTCCGACTCCCGCATCACCATCGGCGCCATCCGCGAGCCGGAATACGGCCTGACCACCCGCTCCAGCGCCGTGACGCTCATCCCGCTGTTCGAGGACGAACTCAACATCGGCAAGGACCCCGTCTTCAAGCGTTTCCGTTTCGCCGCCGCGTGCGACACCACCAGCTTCCTCGACCCCTCGCAGGAGAACATCCTGCAGCGGGTGAACGTATATGCGCTGGACCACAAGCTCGATCCGGAGGTCGACTACGACATCAACCGCCCCATCCAGCACAGCACCAAGCGCATCGCCAAGGGAACGCCGATCTGCAACGGCGTCGACTCCCTGACCTTTGAATTCACCGAAGAATTCGGCAAGAGATACCTCTCCATCACCAAGGACGACCTCAAGGACATCGACACCTACCTTTCCAAGTTCCCGGGCATCTACCTGGAAACGGAGATTCCGCACGAGGACGGCGGCCGCATCGACATGCTGGACGTCCAGATGGCCTATGACAAGGACTACGGCTACATTCTGGGCAACGTCGCCACCCTGAACTACGAAGCCGAGTTCGACGGCGTCCGCAAGGACACGACAGTGCTCTTCTGGTACGGCGCGGCCGACTTCTACCAGCTCGACTCCCTGTTTGAGGCCTACACGGGCTCCTTCCCGCAGTACGCGCTCAACCACACGGGCCAGGAGACCCGCAACCGGGTCGGCGAGGTGCACCGCGAGATTGCCATCGAGGGCGGCGGCGGACTCAAGCCCGTCATCTCGGCCCTGAGCCTGAAGCACCAGGCGGAGGAGGCCATCATCAAGGTCGGCGGTAACCCCAAGGAGGCCGTCATCAGCAAGGCTTCGCTGGTTTTCCCCTTCGTCTTCCCGGAGAACTACAAGGATATGTCCTACTGGCCCTACCGGCTCTCGCCCACCTGCCGGCTCGTCAACGACGAGACCACGGCCTACATGGGCCTGACCGACGCCAGCTCCAGCAGCGAGAACCAGGGCGACGTGGACCGTTCGCTGCTGCGCTACGCCCCGGACATCACCTACCACATGCAGGAGCTCCTCAAGGTCGACGAGAACACCCCCGACAAGAGCTCGACCAAGAACCTGCTCACCGGCAACTACGACATCTGGCTGCTCGTGATGGCCCAGGAGACCGTGACCACGGTCAGCACCGCCAGCAAGGAGCAGCAGGAGATGCTCAACTACCTCGCCTACTCCAGCTACTATAACGGCATGTACGGCGGATACGGTTACGGCGGCTATGGCGGATACGGCGGATACGGCGGATACGGCAGCTACTACAACAACTACCTGACCTACGCCATGATGGCCCAGCAGGCCAGCGTGTCCCACACCTCCACGTCCACCAGCATCATGCTGGACACCGACCGTTTCTACCGCGCCGCGCTGTGCGGACCGGAATCCAACGCCGCCCCGACGCTGAAGCTGGTCTTCGCCCTGCCGAACAAAGAAAATTGAGATTCCGGGTCAAGCCCGGAATGACTATATGAAAAAAAGAAACCGGCCTGCAACTGCAGGTCGGTTTTTGTTTTCGGATCTTCTAACCAGATTAGGCAAGTTTCTCGGCGACTTTGTCGCAAGCATCCTTGACCGTGGCGATCGTGCTGGTCTCCTCATCGGGAATCTTGATGCCGAACACCTTCTCGAACTCCATCAGAAGCTCAACGGTGTCAAGTGAGTCAGCGCCCAGATCATTGGTGAAATTAGCGGTCTCGGTCACCTCGGAAGGCTCCACGCCGAGCTTGTCGACGATGATCGCTTTCACTTTTTCTACGATTTCTGCGTATTCCATGATGTTAATAAGATATAAAGGTTTTTGTTAGTACTTTCGTATCGTCAATATCGGGGACAAAGTAACGGAAAAAAATTCAATTTTCCAAACTTCCGGCCTCCTTGCTGAGGGCCAACCAGATACGCAGGCCGTTGAGCGAGTTCAGTAAATAAAAGCTGTATTTCACAACATAGATGAGCGCATATGACGAATCAGGGGTCTGCCGGAGCGTCAGCACCCACATCACGACGGAGGCGATGTTCACCCCAATCCAGAATAGCCACTGCTCCATATAGGCCGTGGACATAAGATACTGGCCCAGGACATTGCACATCATCGACAGGGCGTCCGTCAGGACCAGCCAACGCACCACGCCGGCAGCTTCCGTCTTGTCCAGGGCACAGAGGATGAAATAGGCAATCACCAGGCCGACCAGGAAGATGGATCCGTACAGCAGCCATTTCCGGCCGTCCAGGCGACGGGCGCGGACCTGCTTCCCCTCGCCGGCGCCCCGTTTCTTCCACTGCACGAAGCCGATCACCTGCATCGGCAGGAAGTAGAGCAGGTGCAGCGCGGCGTTGCCGTACTTGGCGCCCGTCAGGCACATGGCGCCGTAGACCGTCACGTCGATGAGGCCGAACAGGAAGGTGAGGATGCGGCCGTTGGCCGACAGGACGTTGGCCAGCACGCCGGCCAGCGAGCCCACGGCGGCGATGATCAGCAGCGCGTGCCCGTTTTCGGCGTCGGCCAGCTTGATGCCCGTCACGAGGATGGTCACCACCGCCATCCCGATCAGGATGAAGGCGTTGAAAATCTTGTTGAAGAGGTCTGATTTATTCATGGTTGAGCTGTTCGTGTATACGTTTGGCGAGGGCGGGGCCCACCAGCGCGGCCAGGTCCGCCTCGGGCGCGGCCGCGATGCGGGCCACGCTGCCGAAGTGCATCAGCAGGCGCTGCTCCGTCTGCTCCCCCACGCCCGGAATGGCGCGGAGCGCCGACTGGATGGCGGCCTTGCTGCGCAGCGAGCGGTGGAAGGTGATGCCGAAGCGGTGCGCTTCGTCGCGGATGCGCTGCAGTACCTTGAGCGCCTGCGAATTGCGGTCCAGGAACAGGGGATACGGATCCCCCACCCGGATTACCTCTTCGAGGCGCTTCGCCAGGCCTACGACCGTCAGGCGGTCCTGGATGCCCAGTTCGCAGAGCGCCTGGTAGGCGAAATCGAGCTGGCCCTTGCCGCCGTCGATCACCACCAGCTGCGGCAGGTCGTCGGGGGCTTCTTCCAGCATGCGCGCGTAGCGGCGGTTTACGACTTCCTTCATGGAAGCGTAGTCGTTCGCGCCCACCACGGTCTTGATCTTGAATTTACGGTAGTCCTTCTTGGACGGCTCCGCGTTGCGGAACACCACGCAGGAAGCCACGGGGTTCGTGCCCTGGATGTTGGAGTTGTCGAAGCACTCCATGTGCACGGGCGCGACCTGCATCCCCAGGGCCTTGCGCAGCTCCTCGAGCACCGCGGCGCGGTACTCGTCGGGGTTGGTGTGCTCGCGCTGCTTGAGCGAATTGGCCCGGAACTCCCGGGCGTTCTTGGCGCCGAGCTCCAGCAGCGCCAGCTTGTCGCCGCGCACGGGGATCTTGAATTCCACGCCCTCCAGCTCCACGTCGGGCAGGAAGGGAACGATGACCTCGCCCCGGAGCGCCCCGAACTTGGAAGCGATCTCGGCGATGAACTCGCTCAGCACTGCCGCGCGGTCCTCCTCGATGTTCATCTTGAAACCGAGGTTCAGCGACTGGATGATGGCACCGCCGCGGATGCGCAGGAAGCTGCCGAAGGCCTCGGCGCCTTCCGCGATCTCGAGGGCGAAGACGTCCACGTCGCGGTCGCCGGCCGCGGTGATGATGCTCTTGGCGTAGTGCCGCTGCAGCGCGTCGATGCGCTCCTTGTAGCGCTGCGCGGACTCGAAGTCGAGCGCGTCCGCGGCGGCCGTCATCCGCGCCTTGTAGTCCCGGATGATGCCGCCCAGCCCGCCGGAGAGCTGGCGGACGATCTCATCGATCCAGCCGGCGTACTCCTCACGGGAGACGGCCCCGATGCAGCAGCCTTTGCAGCGCCCGATGTGGAAATCCAGGCACGGCCGGAACTTGCCGCGCAGCACGGCGTCCGAGGTGATCTTGAGGTTGCAGGAGCGGAGCGGATAGGTCTCGCGGAAGAACTCCAGCAGCGCCCGCGCGTGCATCACGGAGCTGTAGGGCCCGAAATAGCGGGAGCCGTTCTTCACGACGCGGCGCGTCAGGAAGACCTTCGGGTACTCGTCCGCGGTCACGCAGATCCACGGGTAGGTCTTGGAGTCCTTGAGCAGGATGTTGTAACGGGGCTTGTACTGCTTGATGAGGTTGTTCTCCAGCAGCAGCGCGTCCGCCTCGGTGTCCACCACGGAATACTGCACGTCCGCGATCCTGGACACCAGCAGGCGCGTCTTGACGGTGAGCCGTTCCGGCTCCACGAAATACTGCGCGACCCGCTTCGACAGGTCTTTGGCCTTGCCTACATAGATCACATTCCCCGCGGCGTCGTAATAGCGGTAGACACCCGGGGAATGCGGTAAAAGCTGTATTTTCTCCCTAACGTCCAAGGACTTCGGCGACGGCTTTCTCCGTCGCGGCCCCGCGCAGGTCGTCGCCGCGCTTGAGGATGGTGCCGTCCTTGTCGAAGAGAATCATGTGCGGAATGCCGTCGATGCCGTAGAGGCTGGCGGGCTCCTGGTGGCCGTTGTTCAGCTGGTTCCACGTCACGCCATACACCTTGGCGGTGTCGATCGTGTTGCGCCAGTCCATCTTGCGGCTCTCTTCCCAGACCGCGACGCTCAGCACGTCGAAGTCGTCGCCGTGGTATTTCTCCCAGACGGCCTTGATGTTGGGAAGCTCAGCCTTGCAGGGCGGGCACCAGGGGGACCAGAAATCCACGAGCATCACCTTGCCTTTACCGACGAAGTCGGAGAGGCTCTTCTTCTCGTAGATCGGGTTGCCGTCCTTGTCCACACCGGCCACGTGGTCCACGGTGAAGTCCGTGAACTTGCTGCCCACGGCCGTGGCCAGGCGGGCGGTGTTGCTCGCGATCATGCGGGAGACGAACTTGTTCGCCTTCACATTCTCGGGCATCTTGGCGAAGATGGCGGCCAGTTCGTCATCGGCCATATAGTAGCCGACCTCGTCCAGCACGGCCGGAGCCACCAGCGTGTCGGCGTAGTACTTGTTCAGCAGCTTGCGGCCGGCGTCGGTCAGCTTGCTGATAATAACGTCCTGCAGGGCCTCGATTTTCTCGGCCTTCTGCGCATTGTCGAGCGTGGCGTCCTCGCGAACCTGCTTGGCAGACTCGCTGTACTCATTCTCCCAGGCCTCGAGGTCGGCCTGGAAACCTTTCAGCACTTCCTCGCTGGTCGGCTGCTTGCAACCGGCGAGCGCCACCAGCGCCGCCGCTGCGATCAAAACAAATTTCTTCATGTTCTCTGACACTTATTGTAATACACTACTAAAAAGCCGGTTCCGAGTCCCGGAACCGGCTTCAAATATAGCAATAAATTGAGTAATCTCAATCAATTACTTGTTGTCGCGACGCGGACGACGGTCGCGGTCGCCATCCCGGCGGGGACGACGGTCGCCACCGCGGCCACCGCCACGGTTCTGGCCGGTCGCCTGCGCATTGGCGGCAGCGAGGGCGGCAGGAGTCAGATCCTGCTTGCCATAGCGCTCACCGTTGCAGATCCACACCTTGATACCCATGGTACCCATCTGGGTGCGGGCCACGGCCAGGGCGTAGTCGATGTCGGCGCGGAACGTATGGAGCGGCGTGCGGCCTTCCTTGAACATCTCGCTGCGGGCGATTTCGGCGCCGCCTACACGGCCGCTGATCTGCACCTTGATGCCCTCGGCACCGACGCGCATCGTGTTGGCGATAGCCATCTTGATGGCGCGGCGATAGGACACACGGCCCTCGATCTGACGGGCGATGCTGTCAGCCACGATGTTGGCGTCCACCTCGGGGCGCTTCACCTCGTAGATGTTGATCTGCACGTCCTTCTTGGTGACCTTCTTGAGCTCTTCCTTGAGTTTGTCGACCTCGGTGCCGCCCTTACCGATGATGAAACCGGGACGGGCCGCGTAGATCGTGACCGTGATGAGCTTGAGGGTGCGCTCGATGACGATGCGGCTGAGGCTGGCCTTGGCCAGACGGTTGCCGAGATACTTGCGGATCTCGAAGTCCTCAGCGATCTTCTCCGCGTAGTTACCACCACACCAGTTAGAGTCCCAACCACGGGTGATACCGATTCTGTTGCTGATAGGATTAGTTTTCTGTCCCATAATTACTTATTCTCCACTGGTTGTTTGACATCGAGGATGACGGTGACATGGTTGGAACGCTTGCGGATGCGACCGGCACGGCCCTGCGGGCACGGGCGGATGCGCTTCAGCGTGCGGCCTTCGTCGACCATGATGGTCTTGACGTACACGTTGCCGTTGTCCAGTTCTTTGCTCTGCTCCGGGTTCTTGGCTTCCCAGTTGGCGATGGCGCTGCGGAGCAGCTTCTCCAGACGCACGGAAGCCTCACGCTTCGAGAACTTCAACAGATCGAGAGCGCGGTTGACCTCGACACCGCGGACGGTGTCAGCCACCAGACGCATCTTGCGGGGAGAGGTGGGGACGTCATTCAGCTTAGCAACAGCTGTAACCTTCTTCGCCTCCTTGAGGCGCTCGGCCATAAGTCTTTTACGCTTTCCCATAGTGATTACTTCTTATTGTTACCTGAATGACCTCTAAAGTTGCGGGTGGGCGCGAATTCGCCCAGCTTGTGACCGACCATCTGCTCGGTGACGTACACAGGGATGAACTTGTTCCCGTTGTGAACGGCGATCGTATGGCCGATAAAGTCAGGAGAGATCATGCTGGCACGAGACCAGGTCTTGACCACTTCCTTCTTCTTGCTACCATCATTCATAGCAAGAACTCTCTTCTCCAGGGCTTCCTGGATATAGGGACCTTTTCTTAAAGAACGACTCATAATCTCAAAAGTT
>JAGCDF010000028.1 GCA_017651225.1 Bacteroidales bacterium | reverse complement strand
GTAGCCGTACCGGAAGGTGTGGCTGGAACACCTCCTTTTTGGAGTCAACCTTGACACTCGCAGCTCGCGGTTCGTGCCACAAGGCAAGTCGCTCGGACTTCCTTGTACTTATCGTCCATTATTTATACAGGCTCGTAGCTCAGTTGGTTAGAGCGCCACACTGATAATGTGGAGGTCCGCGGTTCAACTCCGCGCGGGCCTACAAAAGCGGAACAACTGTACATCGCAGCTGTTTCGCTTTTTTCTTTTTACGGGGGTATAGCTCAGCTGGTAGAGCACCTGCTTTGCAAGCAGGGGGTCGCCGGTTCGAATCCGACTATCTCCACAAAAAACTTGGTCGCCACATGGCGACCTTTTTTTGTGGAGATATCGCTTCGCTATGATTGGATAGTCATTCCGGGCTTGACCCGGAATCTCGTTGAAATTGTATAACTTTGCAGTATGGAGCAGGTATCACTCTGGAGACTGTTTGGCGTGTTCGCGAAGGTGGGGACGTTCACCATCGGGGGCGGGTATGCCATGCTGCCGCTGGTGGAGCAGGAGCTGGTGAAGCGCGGCTGGATCAGCGAGGCCGACTTCGACGAGCTGATCGTGCTGGCGCAGAGCGCGCCGGGCCTGCTGGCCGTCAACATGGCCATCTTCACCGGCCACAAGATCAAAGGCCTGTGGGGCAGCATCGTATCGGCGCTCGGCGCTACGCTGCCTTCGCTGATCATCATCCTGCTGATCGCGATGTTCTTCACCGAATTCAAGGAGAATGAATACGTGACCCGCTTCTTCCAGGGCGTCCGCCCGGCGGCCATCGCCCTCATCCTCGTGCCGGCCATCCGCATGGCGAAGTCCGGCTGCAAATCCTGGTGGACCTGGCTCATCGCCATCACCTCGCTGCTGTGTGTGGCGTTCTTGCAAGTGTCCCCGATCTGGATCATCCTCGTGACCATCTCGGTGGCCGTGTCCGTTTCCCTGATCTTCCAAAAGAAAAAGTCATGATCGGACTGCTCGGCCAACTGTTCTTCACCTTCTTCTTCATCGGCCTGTTCAATTTCGGAGGCGGTGGGGCGATGCTGTCCCTGATCCAGGGGCAGGTCGTCACGGCGCACGGCTGGATCAGCCAGGAGCTTTTCACGGACATCGTGGCCATCTCCCAGACCACGCCGGGCCCGATCGGCATCAACTGCGCCACCTACGTGGGCTACGAGGTGATGAACGGCGCCGGCTTCGGCCCCTGGGCCGGGGTGCTCGGCTCCGTGCTCGCCACCTTCGCGGTGGTGCTGCCGTCCTTCCTCGTTTTCTACCTGATTATCCGGACTTTCTACAAGGTCCACGAGACCCTGACCTACAAGGATACGATGCTCGCCCTGCGCCCGGCCGTGGCCGGCCTGATCGGCGCGGCGTGCCTGCTGCTGATGTTCCGCACGGAGTGGGCCGGGCTGCGGCCGCAGCTGAGCCTGATCCGGGAGAGCTTCCCGGACTGGACGTCGTGGGTCATCTTCGGCGCGGCGCTCGCCCTCGGATTGAGCAAAAAAGCCGGCCCGATCGCCATCATTTTAGGCGCGGGCGTGGTCGGCTTGTTGATTTATTGATTATCTTTATCCCGATGAAACGTTTCCTGACCATAGGCATCCTGTGCTTGTGCGCGGCTTTCGCGCGCGCGGGCGTGCTCGAGGACATCGTCCCTCGGCCGGCCGAGGCCGTGCTGTACAAGGGCAGCGTGCGGATTTCCGGCCTGCCGTTCAAGTGCGACGCCTCGCTGCCGAAGGAGGCGCAGACTGCCGTGTCGGCGTTTGCGTCGCACCTGGCCTACGTCAGCGGCAAGAGCAGCCCCTTTGCCGCGCCGCCCGGCCTGGACGCCGCCGTGGCGTCGGGTAAAGTGAAGGGCGCCCTCTTCCTGCGGGACGCTTCGCTGGGCGCCGAGGCCTACACCATTGAAGTGGGCTCGGGCCGCGTGGTGGTCCGCGCCAGCGGCCTGTCGGGCGTGCTGTATGCGCTGGAGACGCTTCGCCAGATGCTCCCGCCGGCCATTTACGGCGAGCGGGTGGCGGCGAACGAGCATTGGTCGCTGCCCTGCTGCGTGATCCGCGACGAGCCCCGCTTCGCCTGGCGCGGCATGCACCTGGATTCCTCGCGCCATTTCTGGCAGATCGAGGAGATCAAGCGCTACCTGGACGTGATGGCGATGTACAAGCTGAACCGCTTCCACTGGCACCTCACGGACGACCAGGGCTGGCGCATCGAGATCAAGGCCTACCCGCTGCTGAACCAGATCGCCTGCTGGCGCGAGGGGACGATGGTGGGGCACGACTTCTCGTCGAACGACGGCATCCGCTACGGCGGCTTCTATACCCAGGATGAAATCCGCGAAGTGGTCGCGTACGCCGCCGCGCGCGGCATCACCGTGGTGCCGGAGATTGACCTGCCCGGCCACATGCTGGCGGCCCTGTCCGCCTACCCCGAGCTGGGCTGCACGGGCGGTCCCTACGCCGCCTGGACGCGCTGGGGCGTGTCCGACCAGGTGCTTTGCGTGGGCAAGGAGAGCAGCTTCAAATTCCTGGAGGGCGTGCTGTCCGAAGTGGCGGCGCTCTTCCCGGGCGAGTACATCCACATCGGCGGCGACGAGTGTCCGAAGGACGAATGGCGGCGCTGCCCGGACTGCCAGGCGCTGATCCGTGCCCTGGGCCTGAAAGACGACGGGCGCTTCAGCGCCGAGCAATACCTGCAGAACTACGTCACCAAGCGCGTCCAGGACTTCCTGGCCGCCCGGGGCAAGAAGGTCATCGGCTGGGACGAGATCCTCGAAGGGGAGCTCGCGCCGGGCGCGACCGTGATGTCCTGGCGGGGAACCGAGGGCGCCGTGGAGGCTTCCGCCCAGGGCTTCGACGCCATCCTCTGTCCCGTCTCGCACTGCTACTTCGACTACCGCCAGGCGGAGGACCCCGCCGGGGAGCCGGACAGCTTCAACGGCGTCGTCACGCTGGAGAAGATCTACTCGCTGGACCCGCTGGAGGGCGTCGACCCCGCGCAGGCGCACCACATCCTCGGCGTGCAGGCGAACCTCTGGACGGAATACATCAGTACGCCGGAGCACCTGGAGTACATGCTGCTCCCGCGCATGCTGGCGCTTGCGGAGGTGCAGTGGTGCCCGGCCGGGCAGCGCGACCTCGCGCGCTTCCTGCGCGTGCTGCGCGAGCACGAATTCCCGGTCCTCGACCAGGCCGGCTACAACTATCGCAAGATCATAAACCAATAAAGAATCGTTGATATGAAGAAAATTCTCCTGGCCCTCGCCACCCTGGCCGCCGCGCTGCCGCTTCTGGCCGCGCCGGTGCAGGAAGAGGCGCGTTTGCTCCGTTTCCCCGCCGTGGGCGGCGGAAAGATCGTTTTCTGCTACGCAGGCGACCTCTACAGCGTCGACATCAACGGCGGCGCCGCCGTCAAGCTGACCTCCGACGTCGGCTACGAGTGCTTCCCGAAAGTCTCGCCGGACGGCAAGACCGTCGCCTTCACGGCGCAGTATGACGGCAACACGGAAGTCTACACGATTCCCATCACGGGCGGTGAGCCCAAACGTCTGACCTACAGCGCCCTCGTGGGCCGCGACCAGGTGGGCGAGCGCATGGGCCCGAACAATATCGTCATGGGCTGGACGCCCGACGGCAAGAAGATCGTCTATCGCAGCAAGCAGTGGTGCTTCAGCGGCCTGCGCGCGCAGCTCTGCCTCGTGGACGCGGAGGGCGGCCTGCCCGAGTTCATCCCGACGACCGAGGGCGGCTTCTGCTCCTATTCGCCGGACGGCAAGAAGCTCGCGATGAACCGCATGTTCCGCGAGTTCCGCACCTGGAAGTACTACCGGGGTGGCCAGGCGGACGACATCTGGATCAACACCGTGGGCACGACCAAGCTCGAGAAGATCACGGACAACGACGCCCAGGACATCTTCCCGATGTGGATCGGCAACGAGATCTACTACCTCTCCGACCGCGACCGGACGATGAATCTCTTCGTCTACGACACCAAGTCCAAACAGACCCGCAAGGTGACGGACTTCACCGAATACGACTGCAAGTTCCCGGCCCACAGCGCCGACGGCTACGTGGTCTTCGAGAACGGCGGCTACATCTACAAGTACGACGTCCGCAAGGGCGCGGCCGAGAAGGTGACGATCCAGCTCGCCTCCGACGACGTCTGGAGCCGCAGCGAGTACCGCAGCGGCAACCTGTCCATCAACGGCTACAGCCTCTCCCCGGACGGCAAGCGCGTGCTGATGGTCGCCCGCGGCGACATCTTCTCCCTGCCGGCCGAGAAGGGCCCGGTGGTGAACATTTCCCGCTCCCCGGGCGCGCATGAGCGCGAGGCGGAGTGGAGTCCGGACGGCTCCCGCATCGCCTGGTTCTCCGACGCCTCCGGCGAATACCAGATCTACACCGCTCCGGCGGACAACATGACCCAGGCCACCTGCCTGACCTCCTTCACGGAGGGCTATCCGTCCAACCTCCAGTGGAGCCCGGACGGCAAGAAGCTCTATTTCTCCACCCTCCACTGGGATGTTTGCGAGCTGGACGTCGACACCAAGGCGGTCAGCCGCATCATCGTGGGCAAGGACGCGGCCATTCGCGCTTTCACCCTCTCGCCGGACGGCGCCTGGGCGGCCTACACCACCGCGATGCCCAACTACATGAGTGCGCTCTACCTCTTCGATCTGAAGGCCCGCAAGAGCTACCAGGTCACGGACCGCTGGTATCCGGCCGGGCAGCCGCTCTTCTCGCGGGACGGCAAGTACCTCTTCTTCACCTCCTCCCGCGAGCTGCGTTCGCAGTACTCCGACGTGGAGTGGAACGCTTCCTACAGCCTCTCCGACTACGTGTTCATCCTGCCGTTGGCGAAGGACACGCCGAACCCGCTGACGCTGGGGAATGACGAATATGAGATTCCGGGTCAAGCCCGGAATGACGACAAAGGTAAGGCGAATGACGAAAAGCCGGGCCCGAAGCCCGGCCCGAAGGCGGGTCCCGATGCAGGCAAGGCCAGCGTGGTGACGAAGGTCGACACCGACGGCCTCGCGCAGCGTGCGACGGCGCTCCCGCTGCCGGCCGGCCGCTACCGCCTCCTCCTCGCCGACGGCGACAAGCTGTACTACAGCTCGTTCGGCGGCTTCGGCGGTCCCGGTCCCGGTGGCCCCGGCGGCCGTGGCCCCGCCGCTTCCGTCAAGACTTTAGACCTCAAGACCCTGCAGACGGGCGACGGCCCCGCCGACATGCCGCTGGTCCTGACGCCCGACGCCAAGAAGGCGCTGGTGCGCAGCGAGGGCAAATACAAGGTCGTTCCCTTCGGCGGCCCCGCCCCCCGCGGCGGCGCTGCCGTGCCGACCGACGAGATCGACATGATTGTCGACCACGAGGCCGAGTGGGCCCAGATCTACGACGAGAGCTGGCGCATCACGCGCGACAACTTCTACGTGGAGAACATGCACGGCGTGGATTGGGACCACATGCGCACCAAATACGGCCAGATGCTGCCTTACGTCAAGCATCGCGACGACCTGACCTACCTGATCGGCGAACTGATCGGCGAGCTGAACATCGGCCACGCCTACATCACTTCCGGTGAGAAGAAGGACATCCCGCGCATCCCCACGGGCCTGCTCGGCGCGCAGTACAGCAAGGACAAGGGCACGGGCGCCTTCAAGATCGAGAAGATCTTCCGCGGCGCCGACTGGGACGCCTCCCTGCGCAGCCCGCTCCGCGCCCCCGGCATTGACGCCAAGGTGGGCGAGTACATCGTGGAAGTGAACGGTACTCCCGCTAAAGATCTGGTCGATCCCGGCCAGGCCCTGATTGGCAAGGCCGACAAGACCGTTTCCCTGAAGATCGCTACCAGCGCCTCCGGCAAGAACGCCCGCACCGTGTATGTCAAACCCGTGGCGGACGAGGCCAACCTCGCCTACTACGAGTGGGTGCAGACCAACATCGAGAAGGTGGACAAGCTCTCCAACGGCGAGATCGGCTACATCCACATTCCCGACATGAGTACCGAGGGCCTGGACATGTTCACCAAGCTCTTCTACACGCAGCTCGACAAGAAAGCCCTTATCGTGGATGACCGCATGAACGGCGGCGGCAACGTCTCGCCGATGATCCTGGAGCGCCTCCAGCGCGAGGTGTACCGGGTCAACATGTACCGCAACGGCGGCAACCAGCCGGTTCCGAACGAGGCCTTCTACGGCCCGAAGGTCTGCCTCATCGACAAGTATTCCTCCTCCGACGGCGACCTCTTCCCGTACGGCTTCCGCCAGCTGGGCCTGGGCAAGCTGATCGGCACCCGCTCCTGGGGCGGCATCGTGGGCATCACCAGCTCCCGCCAGTTCGTGGACGGGCAGGACATGCGCACGCCGTTCTTCACCTCCTATTCCACGGACGGTGAATGGATCATCGAGGGCCACGGCGTCGATCCGGACATCGTGGTGGACATCAACCCCTTCGAGGACTGGCTCGGCAAGGACGCCCAGCTCGAGAAGGCGGTCGAGTACCTCAAGGGTGAGTTGAAGAACTACAAGCCGCTGCCCGGCACGCCCGCCGCGCCGGACAAGAGCAAATAGAGGTTATTTGATCAAGTCATAGAGATTCCGGCGGTCGAGGAAGCGGTAGGACGCGGCCTCGAGCAGGTGCGTGGGATGGATGTCCTGCGCGCCTTCGAGGTCGGCAATCGTGCGGGCGACCTTGATGATGCGGAAGTAGGCGCGCATGGAGAAGCCCAGCTTGGTCATCAGCCCCTCCAGCGTGGTCCGGCAGGCCTCGCTGAGCGGGCAGAAGCGCTCGATCTGCTTGAGGTCCATTTCCGCGTTGGTCGCGGTGGTGCCAGGCGCGAAACGGTGCTTCTGCACGATGCGCGCCTGGAGCACCCGCGCCGCCACGACCTCGCTGGACTCGGCCTTCTCCGAGCGCATGATGCGGTCTGCGGGCACGGGGTGCATCCACACGTGTAGATCAATTCGGTCCATGATGGGCCCGGAGAGCTTCGAGAGGTAGCTCTGCCGCTGGGTGGGCGTGCAGGTGCAGCGGTCCCCCTCGCCGTAGTAGCCGCAGGGGCAGGGATTGGATGCCGCCACGAGCATGAAGGAGGAGGGGAACTCCACCTTCGCCTTGAGGCGGGAAATGCAGACGCAGCGGTCCTCGATCGGCCCCCGGAGGGCCTCGATGACCGACTTGGGCATCTGCCCGACCTCGTCGAGAAAGAGCACTCCGCCGTGGGCGAGGGAAACCTCACCGGGCAGGATGCTGTCCCCGCCGCCCCCGCCCACGATGGCGGGGAGTGAGGCGGAGTAGTGCGGTGCCCGGAAGGGCCGGCGGCGGATGAGCCCGTCCTGCGGACTGCCCTTGCCGGCCACGGAGTAGATCTTGCTTGTGACGAGCGCCTCCTCCTTCGTCATGGGCGGCAGGATGCCCGCCAGGGCCTTCGCGAGCGAGCTCTTCCCGGCCCCGGGCGCACCGACCATGATGATGTTGTGGCCACCCGCCGCGGCGATTTCCAGGCCGCGCTTGGCGCCCTCCTGCCCGATGATGTCGGCGAAGTCCACGCCGTTCTCCGACCGGGGCGCGGCCAGGCGGGCACGGTGGGCCTTCTGGTACTGCCGCGTATTCCAGACCAGCATCTCCCGGCAGTCCTCCTTCCCTTCCAGGATCTGGACGACATCGCCGAGCCCTTCGACGCCGTAGACCAGCATCTCCTTGAACTCGGCCGCCTCCATCGCGGATTCGATGGGCAGGATGATGCCTTCGTAGCCCGCCTTGCGGGCCATCTCGGCGAAGGGCAACGCGCCGGGGATGGGGCGCACGCTCCCGTCCAGGCCGAGCTCCCCCATCAGGATGTACTGTCCCGCGCGCGGCAGCTCCCGCTGGCCGGAAGCGGCGATGATCCCGACGGCGATCGGGAGGTCGTAGCCGCTGCCGTTCTTGCGCAGGTCGGCCGGCGCCAGGTTGATGACGATACGCTTGCCCGGAATGTGGAATCCCAGCGCCTCCAGGGCGGTGGTGGTACGAAGCAGGCTTTCCTTGACGGCCACGTCGGCCAGTCCGACCAGGTGGATGCCGATTCCCCGGTCGATGTCGATCTCCACCGTAACCTCGACGGCGTCGATACCGATGCATTTTGCACCGTGAATGTGTGTTAACATAGTTTATATATTTAGTATCTTTGCATCATCATGTCAAACAGCATCGTCATACCCTCCCTGTCGGAGCTTGACCGCGCCGCGGACGAATTCCTGCGCCGCATCGGCGACCGCCGCCTCATCGCGTTTCACGCCTCCATGGGAGCCGGGAAGACCACCTTCATCACGGCGCTCTGCCGCCGCCTGGGGGTGCGCTCGGACGCCGTCAGCTCCCCGACCTTCGCCATCGTCAACGAATACCGGACGGCGGCGGGTGAGCCGGTCTACCACTTCGACTTCTACCGCATCACGAAGCCGGCGGAAGCGCTTGATATCGGTCTCTATGATTATCTGGACAGCGGCGCCCTTTGCCTGATGGAATGGCCGGAAAACATTGAAGAGCTGCTGCCGGAGGAGACGCTGGCCGTCTCCATCACCGTGGCTCCGGACGGCACCCGCACCCTGAGCTGGGAGGACGCCTGACCGAGCCTTTTTGCAAAGAAGCACAAAAAATCAACACCCTGCAGTAAGATTCGTATCTTTTTGCAGGGTGTTAATCGTTTAATTTTACTCAATCAGAAATTGAATCGCAAACCGGCGTCGAAATTCAGCATCAGCGGCTTGTCCGTGCGGATGCTGCGAGGCTGGTTGCCCGGGAAGTAGTAGTTCACGCCGGGATCCAGGTACAGGCCGACGGTGCGCCCGAGGCGGAACTCCACGCCGAGACCGGCGCCGACGGAGAAGAGCGGGCTGTTCACCTTGTAGTCGCGGACGATGTCCGGAGAGCCGAAGAGGCGGTACTTGTTGCCGATGCAGAATTCGGCCTCACCGCCGCCGTAGGCGTAGAACTTGATCCGGTCCGAAGTCAGGATGTCGTAGTAGAGACGGACCGGGATACCGATGTATTGTATTGTGTGGGAAACGGTTCCGGGAGTGCCCTGATATCCACCCGTAAAGGTGCGGGTGAGCAGGGAATAGTCGATGCCCGTGCCAATGGAAAGGCTCGGGGCTACGTAGACGCGGACGCCCAGGCCGAGCGTGAACGGCACGCCGTAGGTCGAGCTACTGCCCAGGACCTCGGAGAACTCGTCCTGTGCGCCGGGAGCCATGTAGGCGCCGGGCAGCGCCGGACGGCCGGTGGCGTCGTTGGTGCCGACGGAGCCCTGCGCGTAGAGGGCGAGGCGGGGCTTGAAGCCCTTGCGCGCCGGCTCAATCGCGGTGAACGGGTCCGTGACGGGCTCCACCACGCGGGTCTTGGCCTGGCGGGTGGATTGGCGCCCGGGCTCGGAGGCCGTCGCCTGCTGCGGCTGTTCAGCCGGGTGGGCGGCGGTCTCCGGGACGGGCTGCTCTCCGCTCACCTCCTGAGCCGGGACCGGACGGGAATCCAGCGCCTGCGGCCGGGCGGGGCGGACAGCGGGACGGGAGACGGCTTGCGGCGCCGGGCTCCCTACCTCAGAAGCCGGGTCGGCTGCCGGGGCCGCGACATCCGTCGGAGCACCGGCAGTCTCACCGGTCTGTGCAAGCATATCAGCTTGCGATTGGTTGAAAATTTTGGTTGGAATTGAGGTGCGTGTACCGGAGAAGAAGACGACGCAGGCGACAGCCACGGCGACGGCGGCCAGGCTCACACCGGCCCATTTCATCCAACCCCAAGGGTTGGCGACGGGTGCGGCATCGGCGTCCAGACGCGCGGACACGCCCTTCCAGACGCGGCGTGACGGCTTCACCTCCGCATCTGCAAGCATCGACCTCATTTCCAGATCGAACTTTTCGAATTCAGTGTCCTGCATCTTAATACTTCTCTTTGATCTTCGTTTGCAACAGTACGCGCGCCCGCTGCAACTGCGAGCGGGAAGTGGTCTCGGAAATCTCCAGCGACTCGGCGATCTCCTTATGCGAATATCCTTCGATTACATACATATTGAAGACCGTCCGGAAGCCGGGAGGCAGGGCGGCGATCATTTTGAGCAGGTCTTTGTAGCCGATCCGCTGGATGGCCGTCGGGTCGTCGCTGGTGATGTTCCATGCGGCGTCCACGTCTTCCGTGTTCCTGAGTACGTCCTTTTTCCTGAGACTCATCAGCGCAGTGTTCACAAAGATCTTGCGGGCCCAGCCTTCGAAAGAACCCTCTCCCGAATAGCTGTCCAGTTTGGAAAAAAGAGTAACGAAACCATCCTGGAGGATATCCTCGGCGGCGTCCCGGTCGCCCATGTAGCGCAGGCAAACTGCGAACATCTTGGCGGACAGGAGGTCGTAGATGGCTTTCTGGCTGCGGCGGTCGCCGCGCTTCGCCCCTTCGATCCATTCTGTTTCCCGAGAGTTAAGATGCTTCTTGTCCTTGAAAAGTTGCATCAACTGCCCGATTTTTTATTTCCCACGAAAATAGCCAAATTTTCTCACAAAAAATACATATTTTTGTGTCACGAATGCGCAAGTTTTTCCTATACGCAGCCCTCTCTCTGCTCTGTTGCACCCTCCCGGTCCAGGCGCAGACGGGGGACGATCTTTTCCTAACCGCCGCGGCTGCCTACGCCGAAGGCCAGTACGGACAGGCGAAGACCCTGTTCGCCCAGCTCCATGAGCAAGACCCGGACGACGACGCGGTCAACTACTACCTCGGCCTGTGCGAACTGGCCACGCGTGACCTCGACGCCGCCGAGGAGCATCTTCTGCAGGCCGTCCGGGCGGATTCGACCAACACCTGGTACATCTACGCCGCCGCCTCGCTCTACGACGCCCGGCGCGACCAGTTCCGCGCCGCGGAGTACATCGAGAAGCTGATCAAGATGGCGCCGTCGCTCTACAACAATCCCAACACCCTCTCCATGGTGGCGGACGCGAAGGCCGCCGCGCGGCAGGATTCCACGGCCCTGGCCTACTACAACCAGGCCCTGCTGGCGGATCCCGGCTACGCCCCGGCCCAGTTCGGCCGGACGGAGCTGCTGCGCCGCATGGGCAATTTCCCGGCGTTCTTCGCCGGGCTGGAGGAGCTCATCCGCAACGAGGACGTGCGCCCGGATATGAAGAGCAACTACCTGACCGTGCTGATGGACAACATCGACGCCTCCTTCTACTGGGTGTGGGGCGACACGATCAACCGCCTGGTGGACCTGGACCGCGAGCTGAATCCGGAGGACTATGACATCCAGCTCCTGAAGCTCCGCATGTGCTACATCAAGCAGGACTGGGAGGCCGTGCTGGCGCAATGCGACGTGATGGCCGACCTGGCGCGCGCCCAGGGCGACAACGACCACCTGGCCGAGGCGCTCTCGATCGCGGGCGACGTCTATTACCAGCAGATGGAGGACAGCAAGAAGGCCTACGAGATCTACGAGCAGGCCCTGCAGGCCGACCCCGACCGCACTTCCGTGCTCAACAACTACGCCTATTACCTCTCGCTGGAGGGCCGCCAGCTGCGCAAGGCGCTCAAGATGAGCCGCCGGACCATCGAGCTGGAGCCCGACAACGCCACCTACCTCGATACCTACGGCTGGCTGCTCTACCTGCTGCACAAGCCCAAGGAGGCCAAGCCCTATTTCAAGCACGCGATGCTCTACGGCGGCAAGGACAGCGCCGTGGTGCTGGAGCACTACGCGAAGGTGCTCGAAGCCCTGGGCGAGAAGGACCTCGCCACCTACTACAAGAATCTCTCGGAACTGAAGAATAAAAAATGACGCGATCCCTGCGCATACTGGCGGCGCTCGCCGTCCTGCTGCTTTCGGGCACCGGCCTGCAGGCGCAGGACACGGCCAAGCAGGAGTCGCGCCGCGACGCGCTGCGCAAGGAAATCGCCCAGCTCGAGCAACAGCTCAAGGAGAACGCTTCCAAGAGCAACAACGCCATGACCGAGCTCAGGCTCGTCCGCAAGCAGGTGGCCACGCGCCGCGAGCTGGTGGCCGAGAGCGAGCGCGAGATCCGCGCGCTGTCGGACTCCATCGCCGTCCGGCAACAGGCGGCGAAGCGGCTGCGCGAACGCCTGGAGACGATGGAGACCTATTTCCGCAAGCTCGTCCGCAACGCCTACAAAAACCGCGACACGCGTGTTTGGTACACCTATCTGCTGTCCAGCAAGAATCTCGGGCAGGCCTCGCACCGCTACGCCTACCTGCGCGACCTCTCCGGCACCATGAACACCCAGGCGCGCCGGCTCCAGGAAATGCGCAGCGCCCTCGAGGACGACCTGGCGCGGCTGACGATGCTGCGCGAGGAAGCAGAAGAGGTCCGGAAGGCGCGCGAGCAGGACCTCCAGGACCTGCGGCAGGAGGAGATGCGCTCCGACCGCCTGGTCGCCAACCTGCAGAAGGACCAGAAACGCTACCAGAAGGAGCTCGACACCAAGCGCAAGCAGGTAGAGGCCCTCAACCGCGAGATCGAGCGCATCATCGCACAGGCGGTCGAAGAGGCCCGGAAGAAGGAGGAAGCCGCCAGGCAGCAGGGTAACCGCCAGACCACGACGAAGAGCACTCAGCAGGACATCAAACTCTCCGGCGAATTCGCCGCCAACAAGGGCAAACTCCCCTGGCCGGCGGACGGCCCGGTCGTGGAGACCTTCGGCAAGCACAACCACCCCGTCTACACGACCCTCGTGATGCCGGCGAACAACGGCGTCAACATCGGCCTCTCGCCCGAAGCTGAAGTCAAGGCCGTTTTCGACGGCGAAGTCAAGCGCATCATCGTGATGCCCGGCTACGGCCGCTGCATCCTGGTCCAGCACGGCGACTATTTCACCTTCTACTGCAAGCTGGGCCACGTGGACGTCAAGTCCGGCGACAAGGTCAAGACCGGCCAGACGCTCGGCCGCATCGACACGATTGACGGCCAGACCGAGCTTCACTTCGAGGTCTGGAAAGAAAAAGAGCCCGAGAATCCCGAGCTCTGGTTAAGAAAGAAATAATCTCTAAGCTTATTCCCCCAGGTTTGCCACCTTGGTCATACTGAAGGAAGCGGTATACAGATCACCGTATTCGTCCCGACGCAAGGCGGTCCAGACCATCGTATGATCATCGAGGGCCATGATTTCCCACCATTCGCGGTACTCGACACCATTGTCCACCCAGCGCGTGAGCAGGAGCCGGCCGTCCACGAAGTACTCGTTCGTGCTGTTGGAACTGGGGACCCAGTTGCCTCCATTCATCACGTAATAGACGTAGCTCGTACCAGTGTACTCCCAGCGGTGCACCTTTCCGTCGTCATTCCCGGAACGGTCACTGATGGCGCGGCCTTCCCAGGTGCCCAGGATGTAGGACGAATATTTGACGGGCGTCTTTTCCTGCTTTTTGAGCTCAACGGTGATTGTCGGAGACGGACGGCTTGCTCCATCCACAATTTCCGTGTGCTTGTGCTGGCAACGGAGGCTTTCACTGTCCAGGTAATCCACAATCATTTCTTCAACATAGGTGGTGTGCTCATCAACCTTGCTGGTAAGGGTGATCGTATTGCCTTTCACCTCATAGTCATATTCGTGCTGGCAGATCCAGCCCGTCAGACCGGCTGCCTTATCGTCAACGGAAGCGGTGATGGCCGCCTGGGTTCTGGAGAGGAAGGTGAACACGGCTTTCTGATTGGTGAGAGCCTTCTCGCCGTTAAACTTCTCGGTCATCCACTTGCCGATGAGGGCTTTTTCGATTTCGGCTTTCGTAGGAACGCTGACTTTCTTCATGCTGTAGGCGGCGGTGTACCGGGTTCCGTCCTTCCGCTCACGCAGGGCGGTCCATACCATGGAATTCTCGCCCAGGGCGGTAATCTCCCACCACTCGCGGCCCTCTTTTGTGCCCAGGCCGGCGTTCTTCCAGCGGGTGCAGAGCAGGTTGCCGGCGACGAAATAGTCGGCGTACGCGTCATTCTTTTCCACCCAGATGCCCTCTTCATTCTTGAGATAGAACGTGAAGGTGCCATCTTCCTTGTACAGCCAGCGGTGCTCCTGTCCGTCGTCATACTCGGACTCCGAACTCACCATTTGTCCCTCCCAGAGACCCAGGATGGCTGTGCTGTAGTCAGCGTCGACTCTCTTGAGGCGGACAGGACCCTGCTCCGAGAAGACCACCTCGCCATTGGTGGTGATGGTCTCGACGGCGTAAGCGGAGAGTTCGCTGGCGTTGATGGCATTGACGGTAAGCTCTTGCATCGTCGTGGTGTTCTCGCTGGGATGATAGGTAAGGATGACCTGGGTGCCACGGATGGCGACATCGGCCTTCAGAAGGTCAAACCATAAACTGCCCATCTCCGGCTTTGTGTCAAATGAGGCGCTCAGATAAGCCTCAGAAGTGGAAACGAAGTTATACGCAATCTTGGAGTTGGTCAAAACGGGCGCGTTGTCCTTGGAGTCCAGGACCCATTTGCCCGCTAATTTCTCGACCAGACTGGTGTCCGGCGCCAATTCTTTGTAGCATCCCACGAGGAAGATGCTCATCATCGCCAGGGCGATGGCTGCAAAAGCTTTTTTCATATGTTATACAATGTGATTATTAATCTTGTTTGGCATCCTGCGTAGCACTGGCGGCAGCGATGCGGCCGGAGACCAGGATTTCGGTGAGGGCGTTGCCGCCCGGGCCGTTCGCCCGGATAATCAGGGGAATCAGCCGCTCAAGCACCTGAATGTCCGTAATGGCCGTTTCGCTGAAGGTCACGGCCAGGCGGATGTCATCGTTGTGCCCCCGCATTATGGAGGCAGGTACAAATATAGCATTTTCTGCGAAAAACACGCAGTGCAGCGCAGCATACTATACAAAAATGGTCATCGCATCGCGGTGACCATTCCGTGTTCTTGAATAAGGATCGTTACCCGACCACCCAGACGAGGACGTGGCGGTCGAAGGTGATGTACTCGAGTTCGTACTCCTCTTCGAAGCCGTCCTTGTCCGTGAAGGTGGCGACCAGCTCGCCTTCGCCGCGCAGGCGGAAGTCGTCGATCTCGATCTGCTCGGCGAAGTCGACGCCGTACTGCGAGATCATCTTGTAAACGGCTTCCTTGGCGCACCAGTAGATGGCGAGCTGCTCGTTGCGCTGCTCCTCGTCGATTTCCTCGACCTCTTCGATCTCGTCTTCGGAAAGGGCTTTCTTCTTGACGGCGGAGAAGTCGCGGTCGAGCGACTCGCAGTCGATGCCCACTTCGTCGGTCGGGTTGAGGATGACGGCGACGTAGCGGTTGGTGTGGGTGATGCTGATATTCATCGCTGAGTTCTCGATATACGGCTTGCCGTTATCGTGGTGGCTCAGATAGACTTTTTCCTCGAAAAGCGCGTCCAGCAGGCAGCGGACGGCCAGTTTCTGCTTGCGCAGGGATTCGTTCTTGATATAGGAGATTTCCTCCAGCTCGTCAGAGGGGACGGAAGCAAGTGCTTTGAGCTCTTCTTCAGATTCTGTGATCTGCCAGACACCTACCCGCGAGTGGTAGTCGTCGTCCAGATCTTTGATAAGATATAGGGCCATAAAACGTTTATAACGTCGCAAAGATAATGATTTTTTGTATATTTGCATGATTTTTCGAAAGACGTCAATTAAAACAATCCATATGAACTATCTTACTAACGAAAAATTGGTCATCGTCGGTGCCGCCGGTATGATTGGCTCCAACATGGCCCAGACCGCGCTTATGCTTAAGCTCACCCCCAACATCTGTCTCTACGATGTCTACGAGCCCGGCCTGCGCGGCGTGGTCGCCGAGATGGACCACTGCGCTTTCGAAGGCGCCAACATTACCTGGACGACCGACCCGGCCGTCGCTTACAAGGATGCCAAGTACATCATCTCTTCCGGTGGCGCTCCCCGCAAGGAGGGTATGACCCGTGAGGACCTCCTCAAGGGCAACTGCCAGATCGCCGAGGACTTCGGCAAGGACGTGAAGAAGTACTGCCCGGATGTCAAGCACATCGTCGTCATCTTCAACCCGGCCGACCTGACCGGTCTCGTGGTCCTGCTCCACTCCGGTGTCAAGCCTGAGTGCGTGACCACCCTCGCCGCCCTCGATTCCACGCGCCTCCAGGAGGCCCTGGCCCTCGAGTTCGGTGTGCAGCAGTGCAAGGTGACGAACGCTTATACCTACGGTGGCCACGGTGAGGCCATGGCCGTGTTCGCTTCCAAGGCGATGATCGACGGCACGCCGCTCGCCGACAAGAAGCTCTCCGCCGAGAAGTGGGAGGAGATCAAGCACAACACCGTGCAGGGTGGTTCCAACATCATCAAGCTCCGCGGCCGCAGCTCCTTCCAGAGCCCGGCTTACAACGCCGTCAAGATGATCGAGGCCGCGATGGGTGGCGACAAGTTCACCTGGCCTGCCGGCTGCTATGTCAACAACGCCGCTTACAAGAACGTGATGATGGCCATGCCGTCCGTGATCGACGCGACGGGTGTCCACTTCACCGATCCCGCCGGCACCGCCGCCGAGATGGCCGACCTGCAGGCTTCCTACGAGCACCTCTGCAAGATGCGTGACGAGATCATCGACCTCGGCATCATCCCGCCGGTGTCCGAGTGGTCCAAGTGCAACCCGAACCTCTAATGGTCTGGAAATAGAACAGAGGCCCGCAGGACAATCCTGCGGGCCTCTTCCGTGTCGGGGTAACAGGACTCGAACCTGCGACCCTCTGGTCCCAAACCAGATACGCTACCAACTGCGCTACACCCCGGGGAGTACAAAGGTAAAGAATAATTGGGTATTTTGAAAGATAATATGTATCTTTGTCTGATACCGCTAAAACATTTTACCCATGTATT
>JAGCDF010000027.1 GCA_017651225.1 Bacteroidales bacterium | reverse complement strand
TTCTGACAAGGCTCCTCTGGATATTTGGAGGAAGGCGCTCGAGAACGTGACCCCGCAGATCGAGGTCAAGTCCCGCCGTATCGGCGGCGCCAACTTCCAGGTGCCTACCGAGTTGCGCCCTGAGCGGAAGGTTTCTCTCTCGATGAAGAATATGATCTCCTTCGCCCGTAAACGCTCCGGCCGCTCGATGGCTGAAAAACTCTGTGCCGAGATTATCGCAGCTTACAACAACGAAGGCGGCGCCTTCAAGCGGAAGGAAGACATGCACAAGATGGCCGAGGCCAACAAGGCCTTCGCCCATTTCCGCTTTTAATTGATTTTGGTTTAAGTTTGTTAGATGGCTAAGAGAGATCTCAAGTACACGAGGAACATCGGCATCATGGCGCACATCGATGCCGGCAAGACCACCACGTCCGAGCGCATCCTCTACTACACCGGTAAGACCCACAAGATTGGTGAGGTCCACGAAGGTGCGGCTACGATGGACTGGATGGTGCAGGAGCAGGAGCGTGGTATCACCATCACTTCTGCCGCCACCACCGCGTTCTGGCACTACAACGGGGACACGTATCAGATCAACCTGATCGATACTCCGGGCCACGTTGACTTCACCGTGGAGGTCGAGCGTTCCCTCCGTGTTTTGGACGGTACTGTCGCTACGTTCTGCGCCGTGGGGCGGGTTCAGCCCCAGTCCGAGACGGTTTGGCGCCAGGCGGACAAGTACCATGTGCCGAAGATTGCCTATGTGAACAAGATGGACCGCGTCGGTGCTGACTTCCTCGCCTGTGTCGAGGAAATCAAGACCAAGCTCGGTGCCACTGCTGTTCCGATCTGCCTCCCGATTGGTTCGGAGGAGAATTTCCAAGGTATTGTTGACCTGATTGCCCGCAAAGCGATCGTCTACCGGCCCGGTGACGAGCTGGTGAACTACGAAATCCAGGATGTCCCCGCGGACATGCAGGATATCGTCGCGCTGTGGCGCGACAAGCTGATTGAATCCGCCGCCGAGTGCGACGACGCCCTGATGGACAAGTACTTCGAGGCGCCGGAGTCCATTACGGAGGAGGAAATCATCGCCGCGCTGCGCAAGGGCACGATCGCCATGCAGATTGTTCCTGCATGCTGCGGTTCCTCGTTCAAGAACAAGGGTGTCCAGTTCCTGCTGGACGCCGTGATGCGTTACCTCCCGTCCCCGCTGGACATCGGCGAGACGAAGGCGACGAACCTCGCGAACGACAAGGAAGTTATGCTGAAGCCCCAGGCGACCGAGCCGTTCTGCGGTCTTGTCTTCAAGATTGCGACCGACCCGTTCGTGGGACGTCTGGCTTACATCCGCGTCTATTCCGGACACCTGGATGCCGGTTCCTACGTGCTCAACTCCCGTTCCGGGAAGAAGGAGCGCGTGGCCCGTCTCTACCAGATGCACTCCAACCACCAGAACCCGATCGAGTTCGTGGAGGCCGGAGACATCTGCGCGGCGGTCGGCTTCAAGGATCTCCGCACCGGCGACACGATTTGCGCCGAGGATCACCGCTACTCCCTGGAGTCCATGGAGTTCCCCGATCCTGTGATCGGTATCGCCGTGGAGCCCAAGACGCAGAAAGACCTCGACAAGCTGGGCGTCGCGCTCGGCAAGCTCGCCGAGGAGGATCCGACCTTCACCGTCAAGTCTGACGCCGACACGGGCCAGACCGTCATCAGCGGTATGGGTGAGCTCCACCTCGACATCATCGTCGACCGTCTGCGCCGTGAGTTCGGCGTCGAGATCAACCAGGGTGCTCCGCAGGTCAACTACAAAGAGGCGATCACCACGTCCTATCAGCACCGTGAGGTGTTCAAGAAGCAGACGGGCGGCCGTGGTAAATTTGCTGACATTATCGTCGAAATCGGTCCCGCCGACGAAGGCGTGCAGGGCCTCCAGTTCGACAACCAGGTCAAGGGCGGCAACGTGCCGAAGGAATTCGTCCCCTGCGTTCAGAAGGGTTTCGAATCCGCGATGGCGAACGGCGTCCTGGCCGGTTACGAGGTGCCTTCCCTGAAGGTCACCCTCCTGGACGGTTCCTTCCACCCGGTGGACTCCGATCAGCTCTCCTTCGAGCTGGCCGCGCGTATGGCGTTCCGTCACGCTTGTCCGAAGTGCAAGCCTGTCATCCTGGAGCCCATCATGAACCTCGAGGTTGTGACCCCGGAGGACTACATGGGCGACATCGTGGGCGACCTCAACCGTCGCCGCGGACAGATTGTCGCGATGGACTCGACGACCAACGGTGCCCGTATCGTGAAGGCCTATGTGCCCCTCTCCGAGCAGTTCGGCTACGTCACCGTGCTCCGCACCCTGTCTTCAGGCCGTGCCACCAGCACGATGTCGTTCGACCACTACGCCGAGGTCCCGGCCGCCATGGCCAAGGACATCGTGGAGAAGAGCGGCTATCATGTGCCGTCTGACGACGAATAGTATTGAAATGAAAAAAAGCTTTTGATATGAGCCAGAAAATTAGAATCAAACTCAAGTCTTTCGACCACATGCTCGTGGACAAGTCCGCGGCCAAGATCGTCGAGACCGTGAAGTCTACCGGCGCTAAGGTGAATGGCCCCATTCCCCTTCCCACCAACAAGAAGATCTTCACCGTGAACCGCTCCACCTTCGTGAACAAGAAGGCCCGCGAGCAGTTCGAGCTCGACTCCTACCGCCGGCTTCTTGACATCGAGGAGTCCAACGCCAAGACTGTGGACGCCCTGATGAAGCTTGAGCTCCCCTCCGGTGTGGAGGTTGAGATCAAGGTCTGAGCCTGATCGGCATACAGAGTAACGAACATGCAGGGCCGTCCCGGATAGGGCGGTCCTGCATTCGGTCCCTTAGCTCAGTTGGTTAGCAGCAGCTGACTCATAATCAGCGGGTCGCAGGTTCAAGTCCTGCAGGGACCACGACGCAAAGAAAGCGCCCGCCAGCCGGCGGGCGCTTTCGCGTCGGGTCCCGCAGGACTTGAACCCCTCGGTCGCTTCGCTCCGAGTTTGATTATGGACCGATAATATCTAAAATGTGTTTTTTTTGGATAACTTTTCTAGAAAATGCGATTTTTATCTATATTTGGAGTCGGGAATAAAGCAACCAATAATCATCGCATATGAGTGAGAATACCAACTCCGCTATCATTTCCGAAGGAATGACCGTCACCAGAGGCTCCATTACCAACAAGAATGGGCTGACTATTTACGGTAAGGTCCTGCGGGGCAGCGTCACCTCCCTGTCCGAGGTGGTGATCGAGGAGAGCGGCGTCCTGGAGGGCAAACTGCTCGCCAAGTCGTTCGACGTCAAGGGCAAGTTCTCCGGCTCGGCCGTCGTGCGCGGGACGGTTACGCTGCGCAAGGGTTGTTTCGTCAAGGGCGCGATCGACTGCGGCTCCATCATCATCGAGGAGGGCGCAGTCATCTCCGATTCCACCCACACCCTGGGCGAAAAACTGATTCTCGACAAACTCAGGGCCGACAAGACGTACTGCGAGCTCGAAAAGAGCGGCGGCAGAGCCCAGGAGACTCCGGCGTCCAAGTAAGTTTCGACAGTAATAAACAGGATATGCAAGAGTACCGACGGGCTTGAAAGCCGATCGGTACTCTTTGTGTATAAATGTTTATTAATTTGTTTACATATAGAAAAATCGTATAGTTTTTTTCTATATTTGCGCAGTTATGCACCTAAAACTAAGCCAACCACTTTTCCTGTCCTTGTTCCTGCTCGCCTTTTCGGGGACCCTTTCCGCACAGCAAACTGTGAAGGAGTGGTTTTCGCATCCGGCCCTGTCGGCCGCCGCGATGGTTTCCGGGAAATACACGCCGCAGGATGGATCTTTCAAACCCTCCACCATCGCCATGTTGCGTGCGGGTTTCGGTGCGGAGAAAGACCCTTTCAAGGTCACGGTGATCTTCGACCTTCCCAGCACCCGCTTCCTGACCTGCGAAGCGCTTTGGCAGCCGCTCCGGCAGGTCGGCGTCCGCGTCGGTCTGCAGAAGATGCTGTTCCTGAATGAGACCACCTATGCGCCCTATTTGCTCGGCATGATCGGGTATTCGCAGGCGGCGTCCTATCTGGGCGGCTATTCTGCCGACATAGCGGGCATCAGCTCGCGCAGCCGCGATGTCGGTATCGTGCTGCAGGGCTCCTTTTTTCCGACGGATGAAGGTTTCTCGCGCCTGAACTATGCCGTTGGCGTCTTCAATGGCAACGGCTACAGTTTTATCGATAACAACAAGGCAAAAGATGTTCACGGGCGCCTGATTTTCCAGCCCAACCGGCGCCTGCGTTTCTCCATGGGTGTCATGTCCGGCTATTATACGCCGGAAGAACATCGCCCGAACGGCCATCACCATACCGCCGAGGACCTGGCCTGCCGCTACCGCCTTACGGCCGGCGTCTGGTACGAAGGCCCGAAGTGGTTTTTGCGCGGCGAGAATATCTATGGCCTCACGGACGGTTTGCGCAGCGACGGCGCGATGCTGATGGCTGGCTGGACGTTCCGGCCCCGGCTGCAGCTGGCTGCGCGCGTGGACCACTTCCAGCACGACCTGTCCAATCGGTACAGCGGCAGCACCAAGGCGGATATTTGTTTCACGCACAACCTCACAAGTGACGGGACCATCTACTATGCGATCCAGTATGGTCACACTTTCTTCACCGACCCGAACGTCAAGGGTTACGATTCCATTACCTTCTGCCTGAACATCGCCTTGATGCGCTGGTTCTAGCAGAATGCTCCCCAAGATTGTTACCGTACCGGCAGGCGCCCCGCCTGTCGGTATGTTTTTTTTGCTATCTTTGTAAGTGTGCTTGAACCTGTAACCCGTTAGGTAATGCTGGACTTTCTGAATTTCTCCTGGATAGATATCCTTGACATATTGATGGTCGCCCTGATCATCTTCCTGATATTCAGGTGGATCCGCGGGTCGACCGCCATCAATATCTTCATCGCCATCATCATCGTGCTGCTCGTCCGCGTGGTCGCGGAGGCCGTCGGCATGAAAATGATCTCCTCCCTGCTCGGCACCGTCATCGACATGGGTGCCGTGGCGCTGGTCGTGATCTTCCAGCCGGAGATCCGCCGCTTCCTGAGCTCGCTGGGCCGCAAGGCCGAGACGACGCTCCAGCGGCCGGGCTTCCTGCACTGGCTCTTCCCCTCCTGGCAGAGCGGCCAGGTGGACGTGAAGGCCCTGCGCGAGATCACGGAAGCCGTCCGCGAGATGGCGGCGCAGAAGGAGGGCGCGCTCATCCTCATCCTCCACAAGAATTCGCTGGACGACATCATCGCCACCGGCGACGTGGTGGACGCCGAGATCAGCCGCCGCCTGATCATGAACATCTTCTTCAAGAATTCCCCCCTGCACGACGGCGCGATGATCATCGCGGACAACCGCATCGCCGCGGCCCGCTGTACCCTCCCGATCACGGAGCGCACCGACCTGCCGGCCCGCTACGGCATGCGCCACAAGGCCGCCCTCGGCATTTCCGAGCAGTGCGACGCCGACGTGATCGTCGTCAGTGAGGAGACGGGCGGCATCTCGCTCGTCCGCGGCGGGCAGATCACGCCCATCGAATCCATCAACGCCCTGAACCTGTTGCTCGGAGAGAAGACGGAATGACCCACGAACGACTGGAAAGCAAACTCGGTTTCGACAAGATCCGCAAGATGATTGCCGACCGCTGCCTGACGGACTACGCCGCCGGGCGGGTGGCCGAGGAGGGCTTTTCCACCGACCCCGGCATCATCCGGCAGCGGCTCGCCCTCGCGGACGAGATGCGCCTGGTGCTGATGTTCGAGGAGAATTTCCCGACCACGGGCTACATCGACGCCATTCCCTTCCTGTCGGCGCTGGAGCGCGACGGCTCCTGCATCGACGTGCTCTCCCTGGGCAAACTCAAGACCGTGACGGACACGATCCGCCGCGTCCTGCACTTCTTCGGCAGCATCAAGAGCGGGATCTACCCGCAGCTCGAGCGGCTGGCCTCGCCGGTCCGCTCCTTCCCCGAGGTGCAGCGGCGCATCGAGTCCATCCTCGACAAATACGGCGACATCAAGGACTCCGCCTCCGACCACCTGTTCGAGATCCGGCGCAACCTCCGCAGCAAGGAGGCCGCCATCTCCAAGCGCGCCGGTGCCATCCTGCGCCAGGCGCAGGAGGAGGGGGTCGTCGACGCCGACGCGGACGTGACCATCCGCGACGGCAAATACCTCATCCCGGTGGGCACCTCCGCCAAGCGCAAGCTGCCCGGCTTCGTGCACGACGTGTCCGCCTCCGGCAAGACCGCCTTCATCGAGCCCACCGAGATCATCGAGCTCGAGAACGACATCGCGGAGCTCCACTTCGAGGAGGAGCGCGAGATCCGCAAGATCCTGCTCGAGTTCACCGAATTCCTGCGGCCCTACCTGCCCGACCTGCTGGGCGGCGCCGCTTTCATCGGCGAGCTGGACTTCCTGATGGCCAAGGCTCAGACGGCGCTCGACCTCGTGGCCGGCATGCCGGTCGTCTCGGACGACGGCAGCCTGTCGCTGCGCAAGGCGCGCCATCCTTTGTTGGAGAAGGCGCTCGCGCGCGAGGGGCGCAGCATCGTGCCGCTCACCGTCACGCTGACCCCGCAGAAGCGCATCCTGATGATTTCCGGCCCCAACGCCGGCGGCAAGTCCGTCTGCCTGAAGACGGTCGGCCTGCTCCAATACATGTTCCAGTGGGGCATGCTCATCCCCACCTCCGAGAGCTCCGAGCTCCCGGTCTTCGACCGCATCGCGGTGAGCATCGGCGACGACCAGAACCTCGAGGACGACCTGAGTACATACAGTTCCTTCCTCGCGGACATGCGCGAACTGCTCGCCGACGCCGACGAGCGCACGCTCGTGCTCATCGACGAATTCGGCTCCGGCACGGAGCCCGCGGCCGGCGGCGCCATCGCCGAAGCGATCCTCGCCGAGCTCGACCGCCGCGGCGTGCGGGGCGTGATCACCACGCACTACACCAACCTCAAGCTCTACGCCGCGGGCGCTGACACGCACGTGGTCAACGGCGCCATGCTCTACGACGCGGCGAAGATCGCGCCGATGTTCCAGCTGGAGATCGGCCTGCCCGGCAACTCCTTCGCCTTCGAGCTGGCGCGCAAGATGCGTCTGCCGGAGAGCATCGTCAAGGACGCGGAGACGCGCGCCGGCGAGGAGTTCGTCGGCATCGAGCGCAACCTCCGCAAGATCGCCCGCAACCGTCGGGCCCTGGACGAGAAGCTCCAGAAGATCAAACATACCGACAAGGCCCTCGAGGGCATCACCGAGCGCTACGAGAAGGAGCTCGAGGACATCCGCCAGCAGAAGAAGGCCATCCTCGACGAGGCCCGGCTGGAGGCCGAGCAGATCGTCCGGGGCGCGGGCAAGCAGGTCGAGAAGACCATCCGCGACATCAAGGAGGCCCAGGCCGAGAAGGAGCAGACCAAGGCCGCGCGCCAGGAACTCCAGGGCTTCCTCGGCGCGCTCCAGGAGCGCAAATCCAAGGAGAAGAAGAAGCGCGACGAGTACATCGACCGCAAGCTCGAGCAGCTCAAGAAGCGCAAGAAGGGCGGCCCGGCCGCCGCGGCCCCCGAGCCCGCCCGCAGCGAAGCGCTCAAGGTGGGCGAGAAGGTCCGCATCAAGGACAACGGCCTCGTGGGCGAGGTCGCCAAGATCAGCAGCAAGTCCGTGACCGTGATCGTCGGCAACATCACGAGCACCATGGCGCCCACGCGCGTGGAGCGCATTTCCTCGAACGAGTTCCGCGAGGCGTCCCGCAAGGCCTTCGCCCCCGTGCAGCAGCGGGTGGACAGCGCCATCACGGAGCGCAAGCTCTCCTTCAAGCCGGAGCTGGACGTCCGCGGCGAGCGCCTCGCCGACGCCCTCGACATCGTCACGCACTTCATTGACGACGCCGTCATGCTCGGCGTCGGCTCCGTGCGCATCATCCACGGCAAAGGGACCGGGGTGCTGCGCGAGGAGATCCAGAAATACCTCCGGACCATCCCGGGGCTGACCGTCAGCGACGAAGACGTGCGGACGGGCGGCACCGGCGTAACCGTCGTCAAACTATGAAAACGGACCGCGCAGCCGTCGGCCGCCGGGGCGAGGAGGAAGCCAGCCGCTACCTCACCCGGCTCGGGCACAGGATCCTGGCGCGCAACTGGCGCGGCGGCCACCTTGAGCTGGACATCGTCACCCTCGCGGGCAACGAGCTCCACTTCGTGGAAGTGAAGAGCCGCGTGGCGCCCGTGATGGCCGAGCCGGAGCGCAACGTGGGCCGCACCAAGCAGCGCCGCCTGGTCGCCGCCGCGCAGGCTTTCCTGCACGACGAGAGCCGCAAGGACCTGCCCGCCGACCTGGAAGTTTTTTTCGACGTGATGTCGGTGATCTTCTACGGGACGGGCGCAGAATTTGATATAGAATATTACCCCAAAGCTTTTATACCACTTTATGCTTAATAACCATTACTACTGTATAATCATGGCCGGCGGCATCGGCTCCCGCTTCTGGCCCATCAGCCGCGCCGACCAGCCCAAGCAGTTTCTGGATTTCAGCATCCAGGGCCGCTCCTTCCTGCGCCGCACCTACGACCGCATGAAGGTTGTCATTCCCGAGGAGAACATCCTCGTGGTAAGCCTGGAGCGCTACCGGGACCAGGTCCGCGCGCATCTGCCGGAGCTTCCCGAGAAGAATCTGCTGCTCGAGCCCTACAACCGCAACACCGCCCCCTGTATCGCCTTCGCCACCTATGCGATCCTGCAGCGCGATCCGGAGGCCGTCACCGTCGTGACGCCTTCCGACCACGCCATCGCGCACCACGACGCGTTCAACAAGACCCTGCTCGAGGCGCTCTCCTATGCGGCCGGCAGCGACGCGCTCATCACCCTGGGCGTCGTCCCCACGCGCGCGGATTCCAATTTCGGTTACATCCAGATGGCGGGCAAGTCCGAGGACGGCCGCCCCGTCAAGATCAAGACCTTTACCGAGAAGCCCGACGCCGATCTGGCGAACGTCTTCCTGGAGACGAAGGAGTTCCTGTGGAATTCCGGTATCTTCGTCTGGCGCGCGGACGCCATCCGGCAGGCGCTGGAGAAGTACGCGCCCGAGATTACCAGTCTCTGGGCCGGCTGGCCCGAGGCGCTCGGCACCGACGGGCAGCAGGCCTTCGTGGACCGCATCTACACCGACATGCCCCGCATCTCCATCGACTACGCCGTGATGGAGAAGACGGACAACGCCTGGGTCTATCCCGCGGAATTCCGCTGGGCCGATATCGGAAACTGGGAGTCCCTCTACGAGTACCTTGCCTATCACGACGATCGCGGCAACGCCCTGAACCGCACCGCGCGCCGGCTGCTCGTCGACAGCTCCGACAACATCGTCTATTCCACCCGCGATGACAAGCTCATGGCCATCCGCGGCCTGGAGGACTTCATCGTCATCGACACCGAGGACGTCCTGATGATCTGCCCGCGCGACGAGCAGAAGCTCAAGGACTTCCTCTCCCGTCTCGCCATGCCCGAGTACGAGGAGTACCGCTAACCCTTTCCGTCATCCCCGACTTGATCGGGGATCTCCTCCCATTGTCATTCGCCGGTCCTGGACCGGCGAATCTTTTGTGTTTACGGGTAAAGAAAAGATTGTAAATCAACTATTTGTAATTTGAGAAATTTGTTGTATCTTTGCAGCCCGCTAAAATGCGCGGAAACTTATAAAGTATTTATAAACAATTAATTAACAAACCAATGCCTGGATTAATTGGAAAGAAAATCGGAATGACTTCCGTTTTCGGTGCCGACGGTAAGAACATACCGTGCACCGTTATCGAGGCTGGTCCGTGCGTCGTTACGCAGCTGCGTACTCTTGAAAAAGATGGCTATGAGGCCGTGCAGCTTGCCTATGGCGAAACCACCGAAAAGCACACCAGCGCGCCCCTGATGGGGCACTTCAAGAAGGCAGGTGTCACCCCCAAGCGCAAGCTGGTCGAGTTCAAGGCCGACTTCGAGGGTGAGCTGGCCCTCGGCACCACATTCACCGTGGCCGACATCTTCACCGAGGATGTCAAGTTCGTGGACGTGATTGGTACCTCCAAAGGTAAGGGTTTCCAGGGTGTTGTGCACCGTCATCACTTCGCCGGCGTCGGCGGACAGACCCACGGCCAGCACAACCGTCTGCGTCACCCCGGTTCCATGGGTGCATCGTCCTGGCCGTCCCGCGTCCTCCCCGGAATGCGTATGGCCGGTCACATGGGCAATGAGCGCGTGAAGGTCGAGAACCTCGAAGTGCTCAAAGTGCTCCCTGAGAACAATCTTCTCGTTGTCAAGGGTTCCGTCCCCGGAGCCAAGGGTTCTTATGTAATTGTGGAGGCTTAGTGCTATGGAATTAGAAGTTTTGAAAATTGACGGCTCCAAGTCCGGCAAGAAAGTGAGGCTCGAGCAGAACGTCTTCGGCATTGAGCCCAACGACCACGCC
>JAGCDF010000026.1 GCA_017651225.1 Bacteroidales bacterium | reverse complement strand
TTCAAAAAACACTAGTGTAATGAAAAAAGGAATCCATCCCGAAACCTACCGTCTTGTAGCTTTCAAGGATATGTCAAACGAGGACGTGTTCATCACCCGCTCCTGCGCTACCAGCAAGGAGAACATCACCATTGACGGTGTTGAGTACCCCCTCGTAAAGCTTGAGATTTCCAACACATCTCACCCTTTCTACACCGGCAAGATGAAGATCGTCGACAGCGCCGGCCGTGTTGATATGTTCTATCAGCGTTACAAGAGCCGCAAGAAGTAATTCTTCTGCGTCAGCATAGGTAAAATAATCCCGGGCACCAGGTGTCCGGGATTATTGTTATCTTTGTAGTTTAGAAAACTACAATCCGTCAATACTATGACAACCAAGGGCAAAATCATCTCCTGGGTCACCGCCATCCTGCTGGTGGCCGCCGCCGTGTTCGTGTATTTCAAGTTCTACTTCGTGTTCGGCGAGGGCGTCAAGGCCGGCGAGCTGAACCAGATCGTCTATAAGGGCTGGGTCTGGAAGACCTACGAGGGCCGCCTCATCCAGACCGGCTTCAAGAGCAACTCGAAGGCCGGCGGCAGCCTGCAGTCCAACGAGTTCAACTTCTCGGTCGTGGACAAGGCCGTGGCCGACTCGCTGATGCTCTGCAGCGGCAAGCAGGTGGAGCTCCACTACAAGGAGTACAACGGCATGCTGCCCTGGCGCGGCATGCAGCACTATATCGTGGACCGCATCGTGTCCGTGAGCCCGGCTTCGACCGTTTCCGAGATCCCGATCGTCACGGGCGCCGAGTCGCTATGATCGGCGCGCTGCTGCTCGTCGCGGGCCTCCTCGCGACGCACCCCGAGGGCAACCCCAACGCCCGTCTGCTCACCGTGGCCGAATCCGTCGGCCAGGGCGAGCGCTCCGTCTATCCCGAGCAGGTCCCCCTCTACTGGACGGCCGACAGCCAGCTGACCAAGGAGCGCCCCAAGCGGGAGCCCCCGAAGTGGAAGCTCCCCGTCCCGGAGGGCCCCGGCATCGTGTACGGCCAATCCGTGAGCCGCAATGAGTTCGGCATCAGCGGCGGTGTCTTCCCCGCTCCGGACGGCCGGCGCCTCGCCGTGTACCGCAAGGACGAGTCCGCCGTCACCCAGTATCCCATCTACAACATCACATCCCGCACCGGCGAGACGATGCTGATCCGCTACCCCATGGCCGGCATGGCCTCGGAGCACGTCTCCCTGTGCGTGACGGACATGGAGGGCCAGATCCTCACGACCCTGCAGGTCGACGACCTCGACGACGAGCGCTACCTGACGAACGTCACCTGGTCGCCCGACAGCAAGTACATCTTCGTGCAGGTGGTCAATCGGGCGCAGAACTGGATGAACCTCAACATGTACCGCGCGGACGACGGGCGCTACGTGCGCACCATCCTCTCCGAGACCAACGACGCCTGGGTGGAGCCGCTCGACCCGCTCTACTTCATCAAGGGCAGCTACGACTTCATCTACCGCACGGACAACCGCGACGGCTACCGCAACCTCTACCTCTGCGACACCCTCTGCCGCATCACGCGCATTACCCCGGTCGACGCGGACGTGGAGTACGTGGCCAACGACGGCACCTACGTCTACTACACCTCCGCGGAGGTCTCGCCCATCGAGAACCACCTCTTCCGCATCCGCCTGAAAGGCCGCAAGCTTGTCGGCAAGCCCCAGCGCCTCACGCCCGAGGAGGGCTGGCACCAGATCTCGATGGCGCCCGACTGCAGCCAGTTCATCGACCGCTTCAGCTCCCTGAACGTGCCCGGCGTCACGCAGGTGCGCGGCACGGACGGGTCGCTGCGGGAGATGATCCTCAACGCCCTCGACCCGCTGGACGAGTACGCCCAGTGCCGCGTCGAGCTCGGCACGACGCCCTCCGCCGACGGGCAGTTCGACAACTACTACCGCCTCTTCTACCCGCGCGGCTTCGACCCGTCGAAGAAATATCCCCTCATCGTGTACGTCTACGGCGGCCCGCACTCGCAGATGGTCACCAATTCCTGGCTGGGCAACATCCGCATGTGGGAAATGCTCATGGCCCAGCGCGGCTACGTCGTCTACGTGCAGGACAACCGCGGCACCTCCAACCGCGGCGCGGCCTTCGAGAAGGCCATCAACCGCCGCTGCGGCACGGCCGAGGTCGAAGACCAGATGGCCGGCATCCGGGCGCTGCTGGACCGCGCGCCCTGGATCGACCGCTCGCGCATCGGCGTGCACGGCTGGAGCTACGGCGGCTTCATGACCCTGTCGCTCAACACCCGCAACCCCGACTTCTTCAAGGTCGCCGTGGCGGGCGGCCCGGTTATTGATTGGCAATGGTACGAAGTGATGTACGGAGAAAGATACATGGACACCCCGGAGACCAATCCCGAGGGCTACGCCGAGAGCTCGCTCATCGCCCGCGCCAAAGACCTGACCGGCCGCGTGCTCATCTGCCAGGGACTGCAGGACGGCACCGTCGTGCCCCAGCACTCGCTCAGCTTCGTGCAGACCTGCATCGAGGAGGGCGTCCCGGTGGACTGGTTCCCCTACCCGCTCGACGAGCACAACATGCGCGGCAAGGCCCGCGTGCACCTGTACGAAAAGATAACTGACTATTTCGAAACGTTCTTATAATGAAAAAACTCCTTTTCGCCGCCCTGCTCCTGCTGCTGGCCGCCGCGCCGCTGGCCGCGCAGAAGAAGGCGGAGACCAAACTCTACGACAGGACCATCGCGGCCCCTTCCCTGGCCGCCTTCGACAAATTCCTGAAGAAGTATCCGACGTCCGTCTACGCGGCCGACATCCTGGCGCGCAAGGACACGCTGCTCAATATCACGCCCTATGACGAGGCGCAGGCCGCGGCCATTGTCGGCACGCTCCTGCCCGGCGGCGCGCAGTTCCGCGCCATCGCCGACCGCCGCGAGGCGGTGGACCGCATCTATGCGATCTGCCTCGACGGCGAGGGCCTCGCCCTGGACCAGGTGCGCATCGTCACCTTCGTGAAGAAGGGCGGCGACTGGGAGCAGGAGGGCGTCTATGACGCGCCTGCGACCGACGCCGAGGGAATGACCGCCCGCGCCTTCGTGGACGGCACCTCCGTGGTCAGCATCCGCGGCACGCGCTACCTCTTCTTCCACTACCTGATGGAAGGCGCGCAGCCGGCCTACGTCGCGGCCGCCTACGCCCCGCAGACCGACGAGTTCGGCTGCGTCTCCTTCCGCGGCAAGGACATCCGCAGCGGCGACGAACCGTACCGCCTGAGCGGCCGCTCCGACGAGGCCCTGCTCAGCGGCATGGACCGCCCGTGGATGCGCCTGCTGCTCAAGGACATCCAGGACAATCCCGCCCTGGAGCAGATCCCCGAGAACTTCTACCTGACCGACGCCGCCATCGACTGGTGGCTGACGCAGAATCCGGACGCGCTGACCACCGCCACGCACATGAAATTCAACATCCTCCAGCCGGAGAGCTCCCTCGTGGAGGAGTTCTCCAACGTCAAGGGCAAGAAGAATTCCTCGAAGTACTCAGCCGCCATGTTCGACCACCGCGGCTACACCGTGATCGTGATCTACCAGAAGGCCGACGAGAACTACGTCCTCGCCTGGGCCGAGCCCGAGTGCCAGGACCACTACCGCGACCGCCTGCTGAACAGCATCGCCTTCGACGACGCCAACACGCTCGCGATGTCCTACTACCACGGCAACCGGACCTTCAAGTACCGCCTCAACCTCACCTCCAAGAACCTCAGAAGGAACTGATCCCATGAAAGCCTACATCGAACAGAACCGGGAGCGCTTCCTCGAGGAGCTCTTCACGCTCCTGCGCATTCCCTCCGTCAGCGCCAAGCCGGAGCACCAGGCCGACATGTACCGCTGCGCCGAGACCCTCGCCGACCTGCTCCTCGAAGCGGGCGCGGACGAGGCGGGTGTCTGCGAGACCGCCGGCCACCCGGTCGTCTTCGGCCAGAAGATCATCGATCCAAAGGCGAAGACCGTGCTGGTCTACGGCCACTACGACGTCCAGCCGGTCGAGCCGCTGGACAAGTGGAAGCACGATCCCTTCGATCCGCAGGTGCACGACGGCGCCATCTGGGGCCGCGGCGCCAACGACGACAAGGGCCAGCTGTTCATGCATGTCAAGGCTTTCGAATACCTCGTGCGCAGCGGCAAGCTCGCGCACAACGTCAAGTTCCTCTTCGAGGGCGAGGAAGAAATCAGCAGCCCGTCCCTGCCGGCCTGGATCAAGGCCCACAAGAAACTGCTCAAAGCCGACATCTGCCTGGTCAGCGACACCACGATGATCAGCGACAAGGTCCCCTCGATCAACTGCGGCATGCGCGGCCTGAGCTACCTCGAGGTCAAGGTCGTGGGCCCGAACAAGGACCTGCATTCCGGCCACTTCGGCGGCGCCGTCGCCAACCCCATCCAGGTGCTCTGCGAGATGATCGCGACGCTCCTCGACGCCGACGGACGCGTGACCGTGCCGGGCTTCTACGACCGCGTCGCGGAGCTTTCCCGCGCCGAGCGCAGGATGCTCGCCCGGGCCCCGTTCGACATGCAGGAATACAAGGAGTTCCTCGGCATCCGCGAGGTGCGCGGAGAGAAGGGTTACACCACGATGGAGCGCACCGCCATCCGCCCCTGCCTGGACGTCTGCGGCATCTGGGGCGGCTACACCGGTCCCGGCGCCAAGACCGTCCTCCCCTCCGAGGCGCACGCCAAGATCTCCATGCGCCTGGTCCCGGACCAGCGCAGCGCCGAGATCACCAAGCTCTTCGAGAAGCACTTCAGGAAGATCGCCCCGAAATACGTCCAGGTGGAAGTCACGCCCTGCGAAGGCTGCGACGGCTTCACCATCCCGATGAGCTCGGCCGCCTACCGCGCCGCCGCGCGCGCCATCGGCGAGACCTACGGCTGCGAGCACGTCCCCGCGCGCGGCGGCGGCTCCATCGGCATCCTCGGCGAAATGCAGAAGATCCTGCACATCGACCCGCTCCTGATGGGTTTCGGCCTCGAGCGCGACACCATCCACTCCCCCAACGAAAGCTACCTCCTCTCGCAATTCTTCGCCGGCATGGAATCCATCGCGAAGTTCTACGACTACTGGCAATAAGCGAAAAGCGGCAGGCTGCGTTTGCAACCTGCCGCTTTCCTTTTGGATACTAACTACAGCTCGCGGAACTTCGCGGCGGTGATCTTCGTGGGCTTGAGGGTGATGGTCTCCTTGATCTTGTCGAGGACCTTGCGGTCTTCGACCTGCTCGACCAGGCGGTCGATCTGCTTTTGATCCTGGAGCATGTTCACGGCCATCTCCTTCACCATCTCATCGGGCACATTGCCGATGCCGTACATCGCGTACTGGTAGCGGGCGAAAGCCTCGGCCTGCTCGTGCAGGTCCTTCTCCTCCACCTTGAAGCCCCACTTCTGCATCAGGGAGCCGCGCACCAGCTGCCACTTGAAGTCCTCGGCGAAACCCGGGAAATCCTTCTCGACATCCTCCTTGGAAAGCTTGCCGTTGTTGGCCTCGATGAGCCAGCGCTTCAGGAACTCCTCAGGGAGCTTCACGTCGGCCTTCTTCACGAAGAAGTCGCGGATGTCCTTGGTCAGGCGCCACTGGGCCTCACTCTCGTACTGATTCTTCAGACGCTCGGAGACTTCCTTCTCGATGTCCTCGTCGGACTTGGCCTCCTGGCCCTCCTCCTTGTGCTCGGCATAGTACTTCTTCATGCTGTCGATCATCGGCGCCTTGTCCTTCGCGGCGACGGACACGGTATAGGAAGGAACGGTGTCGGCCTTCTCCACCTCCACATTCACCTCCGGGGCCAGACCCAGGTCGAAGACAAAGGTGAAGTCGTTGCCGGACTCCCACGTCAGTTCGGGCTGGTTCTCGGAAGCGAGGGGCTCGCCCAGAATGTGGAGCTTCTTGTCGTTGATGTGCTTGTCGAGGGCCTGGCCGATCACCTGGTTGACGGACTCGACGAGCGCCTGCTCGCCATAGACGCGCTTGATCAGGGAAGCGGGCACCATGCCCTTGCGGAAGCCCTTGAATTCGGCCGTACGGCGACGGTCGGCAAGTTTTTTCTTTTCAATCTCAGCATAGTCTGCCGCGGCCACCTCGATGGTCAGCTCGCGGTTCAGATCGTCAATCTTCTTTTCTTTTACTTTCATAATGCTATTTTGTGTTCTTTTTGATTTTTTTCTTCGGATACGCGACCCGCTCGTGGTGGGTCTGCGCGATATACTGCTTGATGGTCTCCTTGACCGTGCCGAGCTCGCTGATGGAAATGTCGGCGTGCTCGAACTGCCCCTCGTCCATCTTGCCGGCCACGATGCGCTCCACGAAGGCGGAATACGCCTCCGGCGTGTACTCGGTCAGGGTCCGGGAAGCAGCCTCGATGCTGTCGCAGAGCATCAGGATGATCTGCTCCTTGGTCTCCGGCTTAATGCCGGGATAACGGAATTCGTCCGCCATGGCGGGGTCGCCGCCGGCCGCCAGGAACTGGCCGTAGAAGTAACCGGTGGTGGTGGTGCCGTGATGGCTGCGGATGAAGTCGATGATCATTTCCGGCAGGCGGTGCTTCTGCGCCAGCTCCACGCCCTCGGGGACGTGGCGGATGATCTCCCGGGCGCTCTGCTCGGGGGGCATGCCCTCGTGGTAGCGCGGACCACCGTCCCGCGGGACCAGCGATTCGTTCTCCACGAAGCACAGCGGATTGTACAGCTTGCCGATATCGTGGTACAAGGCGGCCGCGCGCACCAGGTCGGCATTCGCGTCGACCGCGCGCGCCACGACGTCCACCATGTTCATCACCTGCAGCGAATGCTGGAACGTGCCCGGCGCCTTCTGCTCCAGCTCGCGGATCAGCGGGTTGGACACGTCGCAGAGCTCGATCAGGCGGGAATTGGACACCAGGTTGAAGAGGCGCTCGAAGAGGTACACCATCGGATAGCCGGCCACCGTCAGCATCGAGCCGATGAAGAGGCTCAGCAGCGCCGCCCAGACATTGCCCGCCACCAGCTCGGCGGCGTGGAAGCCCAGGTAGGAAAGCGCCAGCACGCCGAAGGTGATCAGCGCGGTGATGAACTGCTTCCAGCCCCGGTTGAAGTAGCGGAACGCGAGCGTCCCGACCATGCCGGCCACGAAGAACATCACGAAAAGCACCGCGCCGTCATGGCTGAAAATCAGCAGCGGCAGCAGCGTCACCACGTAGAGCGACACCACGAAACGGTTCTTCAGGAATGCCTGCAGCAGCAGGGCCACCAGGGTGAAGGGCACGTAGTAAAGGATCTTCTCGTCCACGCGGACCAGGATGAGCGCCGTCAGGGCGCCCAGCAGGAAGACCGTCACCACGTACGGGAAACGCGAATCCCGCAGGATCCGCTTGTTGTTCAGCAGGATGGACAGGTACAGCAGCGTCACGAGGACCAGGGCGATCAGGATGTTGCCCAGCAGCATCAGGGCCGGCGAGCGGTTGGTGCCCATGTTGGCCTCGAACTCACGCTTGTAGGAATCGAGCATCTGCGCGATCTCCCCCGTCACAATCTCGCCCTCCTTGACGATCAGCTGGCCGGCGTTGACGTAGCCCGACGTGGGCGACACGCTCGTGTTGGACTCGGCGTGCACCAGCGCCGTGGTCTGCTCGTCGTAGAGCAGGTTCGGCACCAGCAGCGTATAGGCGCCGGAGACGCGCAGCAGCGAATCCACGTTGGCGTCGGACACCGCCGACAGGTCGGAGAGCAGGCGGGCGCGCGCGTCCGTGAGGCGGTACACCTCGGAGAAGGGCACCTTGGCGGCGCGCTTGTCGCGCTGGATATAAAGCACTTCCGGATCGGAAGATCCGCTCCGGCGGTTCTGGTCGTCGGCGACCACGCCCTTCTGGTAGATGGCGCGGAGGGCGGACACGGTCGCGCTGCGCAGCGTCCCCAGCTCGAGGCGCTCGGCGGCGAGCAGGTTGCGCGTGACGATCTCGTCGGAATAGCGGTAATACGGAATCGGATCCGACACCTCGCCCCGCTCCGCGAGCATCTGCTCCTCGGTCTTGTAGATCGGGAAGTCGAACTGCGCGTAGAGCGTCTCATACTTCCAGGTCCGCCCCTTACGGTAGTCGTAGGCGAACTTGGCGCTGCGCGGCATCAGCAGGACCAGCAGGAGGAACGCGATGCCGAGCGGGAACAGTATGCGGAGCGAAGTTCTCATCGGGCGGCTATTTGAACGGGCTGCCCGCCTCGCGGGCGATGTAGCTGTAGGTCAGACGGTCCAGCAGGCGCGGGAACAGGCGGTGGAGCAGCACGGTCGCACGCCCCAGCGGGGTCAGGATGACCTGCGAGCGGCGATGGCGCAGCGCGCGGGAAAGGCGCTTCGCGCAATCCTCCGCGCTCATCAGCTTGCCCTCGTCGAGCGGCGTCTCGCCCTGGGCGGAGCCGTCGGCGGTCAGGGCCGCGTTGCGGACGTTGGAAGAAGTATAGCCCGGGGCGAACACGAGGACGTTCAGTCCGTCCTTCAGGTGCTCGATCCGGATCGTGTCCAGGAAGCCGCGGATGGCGTACTTCGAGGCGCTATAGCCGGTCCGCGCGGGCAGCGCGGAATAGCCGGCGATGGAGATGACGCCCACCACGGAGCCCTTCGTCTCCAGCAGGTACGGCAGCGCGAACTTCGTGCAGTTGACCGTGCCCCAGAAATTGACGTCCATCAGGGAGTGGATCACCTTGAGGTCCAGGTCCTTGAACATCGCCCGCATCGAGATGCCTGCGTTGTTCACGAGGATGTCGATGCGGCCGAAGCGAGCCACGGTCGCCTCCACCAGGGCGCGGCAATCCTCCTCGCGCGTCACGTCGCACTGCACGCAGAGCACGCGCTCCGCCGGAGCGACGGACGGCGCCAGCTCCTCGAGCTTGGCGATGGAGCGCGCGGCCATCACGACCCGGGCGCCTTCGCTGCCGAATTGACGCGCAGAGGCCAGCCCGATACCCGAGCTGGCTCCTGTGACGATGATTACTTTGTCCTTTAGTTCCATGGTTTTTGGAGATTCCCGGTCAGGCCGGGAATGACTTTACTGGATGGTCATAGAGGCGATGTCGTCGCCGTCGTACAGACCGGCGTCGAGCTTCGCCTTGATCTCCTTGAAGGCCTTGAGCGTATACTCCACGTCTTCCATCGTGTGGGCGGCCGTGGAGACGATGCGGAAGATGATCATGCCCTTCGGGATCACCGGGTAGATGACCATCGAGCAGAAGATCTTGTAATTCTCGCGCAGGTCCTTGGCCATCTTCGTGGCCTGGGCCACGCCGCCGAAAATGTGGACCGGCGTCACGCAGGCCTGGGCTTCGCCGATGTCGAAGCCTTCCTTCTTGAAGCCGTCCTGGATGGCGTGGGTGATCTGCCAGCACTTGGCGCGGAGCGCGTCGCCCTCCGGGGAGTCGATGATCTCCATGCGCTTCATGTTGCCGATCACGAGCGGCATCGGCAGGGACTTGGCGTACATCTGGCTGCGCATGTTGGCGCGCAGGTAGTTGATGATCTTGTGCGGACCGGCGACGAAGCCGCCGATCGAGGCCATCGACTTGGCGAAGGCGCCGATGTAGAGGTCGATGTCGTCCATGCAGCCGAGCTGCTCGGAGGTGCCGCGGCCGTGCGCGCCCAGCAGGCCGAAGCCGTGGGCGTCGTCGATCATGATGCGGAACTTGTATTTCTTCTTCAGCGCGGCGATCTGGTCCAGGATGCCGAGCGCGCCGGTCATGCCGAACACGCCTTCGGTGATCAGCAGCACGCCGCCGCCGTTCTCCTCCGCCACCTGGCAGGCGCGGGCGAGAACTTTCTCGCAGTCGGCGATGTTGTTGTGACGGTATTTGTACTTCTCACCGATGTGCAGGCGGATGCCGTCCAGCAGGCAGGCGTGGCACTCGGCGTCATAGACGATGACGTCGTGGCGCGCCGTCAGCGCGTCGATCGTGGACACGATGCCCTGGTAGCCGAAGTTGTAGAGGAACGCGTCCTCCTTCTTCTCGAACTTGGCGAAAGTCTGCTCGAGCTGCTCGTGGTAACGGGTGTGGCCGCTCATCATGCGGGCGCCCATCGGATACGCGAGACCCCACTGTGCCGCCGCATCGGCGTCCGCCTTGCGGACGGCCGGGTGGTTGGCCAGGCCCAGGTAGTTGTTCAGGCTCCAGTTGAGCACCGGGGTGCCGTTGAAGATCATGTGGGGGCCGAGTTCGCCCTCCAGGCGGGGATACATATAGTAGCCGAAGCCCTGCTCGAAATACTGTCCGATCGGGCCGCCGCTGTCGCGTTCGATTCTGTCAAAAATGTCTAACATATCAGGTTTAGATTCTTCGTTTCACTCAGAATGACAATAGTCAATGACAACAGTCCGTAAAGACTAGGCGTCGATGTTCGCGTAGTGCGCGTTCTCTTCGATGAACTGCCGGCGGGGCGGGACGTCGTCGCCCATCAGCATCGAGAAGGTCCGCTCGGCGGCGGCCGCATTGTCGATGGTGATCTTGCGCAGACGGCGGCGGGCCGGGTCCATGGTGGTCTCCCACAGCTGGACGTCGGACATTTCACCGAGACCTTTGTAGCGCTGCACCGTGTAGCCCTTGTCGGAGCCCTTGCCCAGGCGCATGGCAGCTTCTTCGCGCTGCTCCTCGGTCCAGCAGTACACTTCCTCCTTGCCCTTCTTGACCAGGTAGAGCGGCGGCGTGGCCAGATAGACGTAGCCGTTCTTGATCAGGTCGAACATATAGCGGAAGAAGAAAGTCAGGATCAGGCAGGCGATGTGCGAGCCGTCCACATCGGCATCGGTCATGATGACCACCTTGTGGTAGCGGAGCTTGCTCAGGTCCATGTGTTTCTCGCCGGTCTCGTCCTCCATCGCCACGGTCACGCCGAGGGCGGTGTAGATGTTGCGGATCTCCTCAGAATCGAAGGCGCGGTCGCCGGAGGCCTTCTCGACATTGAGGATCTTACCGCGGAGCGGAAGGATGGCCTGCGTCTTGCGGTCGCGGCCCTGCTTGGCCGTACCGCCTGCGGAATCACCCTCCACGAGGAAGAGCTCGCACTTCTCGGGGTCGCGCTCGGAGCAGTCCGCGAGCTTGCCGGGCATGCCGGCGCCGCCGAGCGGGCTCTTGCGCTGGACCATCTCGCGCGCCTTGCGGGCGGCGGCGCGGGCCGTCGCGGCGAGGACGATCTTATCGATGATGGTCTTGGCGAATTTAGGATTCTCCTCGAGGTAGATATCCATCGCGGCGGCGGTCGCCTGGGACACGGCGGAGGTGGCCTCCGGGTTGCCGAGTTTGGTCTTGGTCTGGCCCTCGAACTGCGGCTCCGCCACCTTGACGGAGATCACGGCCGTGAGGCCCTCGCGGAAGTCTTCCGGAGCCAGCTCGCCCTTGAACTTGTCCAGGAGCTTGTTCTTCTCGGCGTACTGCTTCAGGGAGCGGCTCAGGCCCATCTTGAAGCCCTGCAGGTGCGTACCGCCCTCGATCGTGTGGATATTGTTGACGTAGGAGTAAATTTTCTCAGAATAGCCGTTGTTGTACTGCAGCGCGATGTCGATCGGGATGATCTTGTCGGAATTCACGCAGATCGGCTGCGGGATGATCGTCTGGGCGCCGGCGTCGAGGTACTCGATGAACTCGCTCAGACCCTTCTCGGAGTAGAAGGTCTCGCTGCGGAAGACCTTGCGGCCCGTGGCCTTGGACTCGCCCGCGGCGTCCACCTCAAACTCGTCCACGAGCTCGCGCTCGTCGGTCAGGGCGATGTGGATGCCCTTGTTCAGGAAAGCCAGCTCGCGCAGGCGGGCGGCGAGGGTCTCGTAGCGGTAGACCGTGGTCTGGGTGAAGATGGTCGGATCCGGGTGGAAGGTGATGGTGGTGCCGGTGTCTTCGGCCTCGCCGACCACCTGGACAGGCCCGAGGGGCTTGCCCTTGGAGTAGTGCTGCTCGAAGATCTTGCCCTCGCGGTGCACCTCGGCCACCAGCGAGTCGGACAGGGCGTTGACGCAGGACACGCCCACGCCGTGCAGACCGCCGGACACCTTGTAGCTGTTCTTGTCGAACTTGCCGCCGGCGTGGAGGACGGTCAGGACGACCTCCAGGGCGGAACGGTGCTCCTTCTCGTGCATGCCCGTCGGGATACCGCGGCCGTTGTCCTTGACGCGGATGGAGTTGCCCTCCAGGATGCGCACGTCGACGCTGTCGCAGTAGCCGGCCATCGCCTCGTCGATACAGTTGTCGACCACCTCGTAGACCAGGTGGTGCAGACCGCGCTCGGAGATGTCACCGATGTACATGGAAGGGCGCTTGCGCACGGCCTCGAGGCCTTCAAGCACCTGGATACTGTTGGCGGAATACTGCTCTTCCGCAAGCTTCATATCTTCTTTCTCGATCATCTTGAATTAGTATCTCTTAAAATCCGTCAAAGGTACGAAATTTTACCGGATTTTCCTACAGTTTCAGGCTGAAACCAACGGTCCCGTACTGGCCTTTTTCGACGAAGCCGGGAGCCCGCTCGATGGCCATTCCCAGGAGGTTCCCGGCCTCGGCCCAGAAGGTCCAGCGGTCGTTGACGCGGTACTCGGCCGTCAGGCCCGGATTCACGAACCAGGGAATCCACACGCCGTCGCCGGCCAGCGACAGGCGGGAGGTCTGCGTCTCCACGAAGAGACCCAGCCAGAAGCGGTTGTCCCAGTTGTAGCGGCCGCGCATCTCGCCCACGAATGCGGGCGGGGCGAAGGCGCCGTTATGGGCGTTCAGCCGGAGGTAGCTGTACTTGGCGTCGGCGTCCAGCTCCAGCCGGGGACTGCGCCAGGAGAAGCGGCCCTGGACGTAGGCGGAGTTGTAGTCCACCTGCTCCACGCCGTAGAGCGACGCGAGCGGCATGCCCTGGTAGGAGACATAGCCCGCCGCGACTTCATATTGCAGCCGGGAGCGCACGTGGCCCTGCAGGCCGGCGCGGACGTGCAGTTTCTCCCGGGAGATCTTGGCGGAGGAGCCCGCCAGGAAGGCGAAATGGTTGATCTGCTTGACGGCGTAGTGGCTCTGGACATACTGTCCGCCGCTCACGCTGGCCATGAGCTCCATGTCCGCGTCGAGCAGCGCCATCCGGGCGGTCACGTCCGGCGACACGCTGAAAGCGCCCTGCTCCGTGCCCTTGGAGTAATCCACCCGGACGCCCGCGTCCAGCCGGACCGGGCCCAGCACGAAGTCCACGTGCGGCTTGATGGAGCCCAGGCAGACCATCCGCTTGCCGACGAACATCTCGCCCTGCAGGGAGGAACCGGAAAGGAAGTCCTCGCCGCGCAGCATTTCCAGCTCGAAGAGGCCGTCCAGCAGGATGCGGTACTTGCTGGCGAGCACGGGGCCGGCCGACAGGGCCACGCGGATGTTGTTCTCGCCGGTGGCGCGGGGCTCGCCCTCCAGGCGGCCTTCGTCGCTGGAGTAGCGGTACTGCACGTCGATGTCGTAGAACATCTGGTTGCCCGGCCGCTCGCGCGACTGGATGCGGCCCGCGGCGACCACGGAACTGAAGCCGCTGCGGTAGTACGGATCCGTCCCGTCCATGCCGGCGAAGATGCCTTCGTAGCCGAAGTGATAGGACAGGCGGGTCGCCGGGCGCAGGTACTGGCCGCCCAGGCCGACGCGGCCGCTCAGGTCATGGCCGGCGAAAGTCCCGGCCACCCCGCGGCGGCTGTACCGGCCCGCGTAGCCCCCCGCCTCGGCGAACACGCCGATGGCGAAGTCCTGGGTCTGCATCATCTGCCAGGCCATCTCGAACTGCGGATGGATGGTGTAGCCCGCGCCGAGGCGCAGGAAGAACTTGCTGCCGTCATACAGGCGCGCCTCCGGCGTCACGGAAATCCGGTACGGGGAGAACTCGTACGAGCCCTTGTAGGGCGTCTCGAAGACCGAATAGTCGAACGCGTAGTCGAAGCGGTACAGCGAGTCCGGGACCTGCAGGGACGGGCCCGTCTTCTGGTAGTCCGCGAAACGGGACACATAGTCGTTGGTCACCTGCACGGACTGGTTGATATTCTGTGCGGAAAGCGGCGCGCAGAGCGCCATCACGGCAATTGCCAGGTTGATTCTTTTCATACGCTTACTCTTGCATTAAGGTGGCGAGACGTTCCAGTCTCATCTTGACGCTGTCGAGGATGTCGTCAGCGCCCTTCTCGGGTTCATAGCCGTCCCGGATGCTCTCGAAGGTGGCCTTGGCCTGGGCGTACTGCCCGCGCTCCGCGAAGGAGTCGCCCAGCGTCACGTAGGCGCGCGCCAGCCAGTAGGACTGGTCGCCGGCCTTCTGCGAGAAGGCATACACCTCATCGTCCACGGCGTCGAACTTGCCGGTGTCGTAGAGGTTCTGGATCAGCAGGTATTCGGATTCGGCCCCGATGGCCGTCGAAGGTTCATTGGCGAGCTGGCGGAACAGGCGCATCGCCTGGTCGCGCTGCGAAGTGGCCAGGCTGGACTTCGCCTTGACGAAGGTCGCCTCGCGCTTCAGCTCGTTGGAGAGGCCCCGCAGGGCGGACACGTCGTCGGCGGCGGCGATCGCCGTCGTGTAGTCCTTGCTCCGGTAGGCGGCGCGCATCATGCCCACGCGGGCGGTCTGCTTGTTGGCGTCCATCTTCGCGGTGGCGAGCAGCTCCTGGTAGCCCTTGAAGGCGTCCTGGTAGCGCTCCAGCGCATAGGAGAGTTCGGCATAGCGCAGGCGCGCCATCTCGGAGAAGGAATAGACGGACTCGCCCGCGGTCGCGGCGGCGTAGTGGCCGACGGCCTGCTCCTTCTGGCCCAGGGCGTTGTAGCACTCGGCCAGGTAGAACTCCGCCAGCAGCCGGTCGGCGCCGCCCGGATATTCCTCCAGGTACTTGCGCAGCGTGGTCGCGGCCTGCTGGTGGTTGCCGGCCAGGTAGAGCTGCTCGGCGGTATTGAAATACAGCTTCTCGCGGTCAGCGTCGCTGCGGCTCTGCGCGAGGGAGTTCTGCTCCACGTACTCGAGGAACTTCTCCGGCTGGCGCCGGGCGGTGTAGATGGATTCGATCGCCGCCATCGCCTCGGCGGCGTAGTCGCTGTTCGGCATCAGGCGGACGACTTCCTTGTTGTACTCCAGGGCGGCATCATATTCGCCCATATTGCGGTACACCATGCCCAGGCCAATCATCGCCCGCGCCACCCAGGTGTTGTCCTTGGTGTTGTGGCGCAGCCGGGTGAAGGTGCGGACCGCGTCGTTGTTGTTCTTCTGGTCCATCTGCGCGCGGCCCAGCTCGTAGAGCGCCTCCTCATAGAGCGGCACGCCGGGCGTGGCGTCCTCCACATGCAGCAGCGTGGACACCTTGCGGCGTTTGTCGCCGGAGAGGCCATAGGCCACGGCCTGCTGGTAGTAGGGATAGATATTGTCGGGCGTGAAGAATTCCGTCATCACCTTCTGGTAGGAACTGACGGCCGCCTTGTAGTCGCGGCGGCCGAAGTCGCAGTCCGCCCGGCGGTTCATCGCGTCCTCGCGCGCCGTCGGGTCGCCCGAGGAGATGTAGCTGTCGAACCAGCGGGCCGCGGCGGCGTAGTCGCCCGCCTTGAAGTAGCTGTAGCCGACGTTGTACGGCAGCAGCCGGCCCTCCGGCAGGTCGTCCAGCGCGGCGGCGTTGTGCAGCTCCGAGAAGACGCTCTGCGCTTCCTTGTAATTGCCCGAGCGGTAGTAGGATTCGCCCATCCAGTAGCGGGACAGCTGGTTGAAGCGGTCCGTGCGGGGGACGTAGTAGGCCGTAGCCCGGAAGAACGGGGCCGCGTCGCGGTACGAGCCGCTGGCGAACAGCTGCTCGCCGCGCAGGAAGTTGGCCTTGGTGTAGTTGTTCCGCATGTCGGGCGTCAGCTCGTCGATGTTGTCGTAGGCCGCCACCGCGCCGGCGTAGTCCTTGTCCACCAGGGCCGCCAGGGCCATGTAGCCGTAGATCATGTCGCCGCGCGTCTTCGTGGACCAGCGCTCGATGTAGCGGGCGAAGCCGGAGGTGTCCTTGTTGAGGTCGAAGGCCAGCTTCGCGTAGTTGAACGCGGCGTCTTCCGTGATTTCCGGATCGAAATCCACCTTCGAGGCGTCGTTGAACGCCTGCATCGCCGACACCTGGTCGTGCGTGCGCAGGTAGGAGTTGGCCAGCAGGTAGTTGGCCACCTGGCCAAGCGAGTCCGCCCGGCTGCCCATCTGCAGGAAATTGGCGATGGCGCCGGCGTAGTCGTCGACGGAGTAGAGGACCGTGCCCGCGTAGAAGAAATCCTTACGGTTCATGTCCTCGTGCGAGAGGTCGTCGTAGTATTCGCGGGCCTTCTCTTTCTCGCCCTTGATCAGGTACGACTCCGACAGCACGCGCGCCACGCGCTCGCGGCGCTCGGGCGGGAGGGATTCGTAGATGCGCGAGCCCTCGCGGATCACGAAGTCGTAGTTCTTCTGGTTGAATTCACAGTCGACGATGTAGAAATCCGTCAGCGCCTGGAAGCGGCTGTCGGCCGAGGCCAGCCAGAAATTGGCCTCCGCCCGGGCGAATTCCTTGTTCTCGTAGAGCATGATGCCGGTGAAGTAGCGGCCCGGCGCCGTGTAGTCCGACTGCGGGAGCGACTCCAGCAGGGTGAAGAAGCGGGTCGCCTCGGCGTACTGCCCCAGGCTGAACGCGCAGAAGCCGCACTTGAAGATGTATTCCGGGAGCTCCTCTTCCTCCAGGTCCGTCGAGCTCACGAAGGAGAACTCGGACGCGGCCTGCTGATACTTCTTCCGGTCGAACAGGATGCGTCCCTGCTCGAAGTGGAGCACGCCGGTCAGCCGCGACGACGGGTAGCGCAGGCGGTAGGTCGCCAGCAGGTCGTCGCTGTCGGACGTCTGCATCTTCAGGGCGCAGAGCACCTCGTAGCCGTCGCTCAGCGGGCCGTCGGGCATCTCCTCGAACAGGATACGGGCCTGTTCGTAGAGCCCGTTTCCGTAAAGCCGCATCGCCTGCTCCCAGGCGCGCACGCCCCCGTCCGGGACGCCGGCGAGCCCGGAGGCGCAGAACGCCAGCGCGAGCAAGGTGGTCAGCAGTGTTTTCAACCTCATAAGCTTATTCTGTTTCTAAAGTTACAAATTTACTCATTTTTGCGCTATATTTGTAGGGTTCATCCAACTTTTTCACCTGCTTTATGGAAGAAAACAGCGCACCGCTCATTTCCTTCTCCGATGCGGACATCCGCGGCGGGGACGTGACCGTGGTCTACGGCCTCAACATGCAAGTCTACCCCGGCCAGATCGTCTACATCATCGGCAAGGTCGGCAGCGGAAAGACCTCCATTTTCCGGACCATCACGGCGGAAAACCGGCTCCTCAAGGGCGCCGGGCAGGTGTGCGGGTATGACCTGTCGAAGATCCGGGCAAAAGACGTGCCCTACCTGCGCCGCAAGATCGGCGTCATCTTCCAGGATTTCCAGCTCCTGATGGACCGCAGCGTGGAGGACAACCTCGCCTTCGTCCTGAAGGCCACCGGCTGGAAGGACGCCGCGGCCATCCACAAGCGCATCGACCAGGTGCTCGAGGCGGTCGGGATGACCACCAAGTCACACAAGATGCCCCACCAGCTCTCCGGCGGCGAGCAGCAGCGCATCGCTATCGCGCGCGCCATCCTCAACAACCCCGCCCTCATCCTGGCCGACGAGCCCACCGGCAACCTCGACGAGGAGACGGCCGAGGGCATTCTCCAGCTGCTCCAGCAGATCAACCGCGAGCAGGGCACGGCCATCGTGATGGTCACGCACAACCGCAGCATCTGCCAGCGCTACCCGGGCCGCGTCTTCGAGACCCGCGACGAGTCCTGCCAGGAGATCAGCTTATGACGCTCAAGCAACGCTACGACGCCATCCTCGGCTATTTCCGGGACAACGTCCCCATCGCCGAGTCGGAGTTGCATTTCGACTCGCCCTACCAGCTGCTGGTGGCCGTGATGCTCTCGGCCCAGTGCACGGACAAGCGGGTGAACATGACCACGCCCGCACTGTTTTCCGCCTACCCCACGCCGGAGGCGCTCGCGGCGGCTTCTTTCGAGGAGGTCTTCGAGCTGATCCGCTCCATCTCCTACCCCAACAGCAAGGCCAAGCACCTGATCGGCATGGCGCAGAAGCTGCTCGCCGACTTCGGCGGGCAGGTCCCCTCAGGGGTCGACGAGCTGATGAGCCTGCCGGGCGTGGGCCGCAAGACGGCGAACGTGGTCGCATCGATTACCTGGGGCGAGCCGGTCATCGCCGTCGACACACACGTCTTCCGCGTGGCGCGGCGGCTGGGGCTCTCCCGCGGCACGACGCCGCGCGCGGTGGAGCTCGACCTGGAGCGCCACACCCCCGCGGAGCTGCGCCCCATCGCCCACCACTGGCTCATCCTCCACGGCCGCTACGTCTGCACGGCCCTGAAACCAAATTGCGCGAGCTGTCCGCTCGCGCAATGGTGCAAGGATTTCAATAAATAACTACTCGCAGAACTGGTGCTTCAACGCGGCGATCTTCTCGTCCGCGTCATTGCCCTTGGCGCCGAAGTAGAACTTGATCTTCGGCTCGGTGCCGGACGGACGGACGGACACGACGTCGCCGGCCTTGTCGAAGAACTGCAGCACGTTCGAGGACGGCTGGCCGGTCTTCTCAGGCTCCAGATAGTCAATGACTTTCGTGACGGGCGAGCCGCAGAGCTCCTTGGGCGGGTTGCTGCGCAGGTCCACCATCATCTGCTGGATCTCGCGGGCACCGCTGATGCCCTTGCGGACCACGGACACGAGGCCTTCCTTGCGGTAGCCGAACTCCTTGTAGATGCGCTGCATCAGCTGGTAGAGCGAGAGGCCCTGCTCCTTGGCCCAAGCGGCGCACTCGGCCACCATCATCGCGGCCACCTGCGCGTCCTTGTCGCGGACGAACATGCCCACGTTGAAGCCGTAGCTCTCTTCGCCGCCGCAGATGAATTCGCCGCCCTTCGCCTCTTCGCGCTTGACGACCTCGGCGATGTACTTGAAGCCCGTGAGGACGTTGTACACCGGCACGTCGAAGCCCTTGCAGATGTCGGCGATGAGCTCGGTGGTGACGATGGTCTTGACGACGTACTTGCCGGCGCCGAGTTTGCCCAGATCCTTCCAGCGGTTGAGGATGTAGTAGGTCAGCATGGCGGCCGTCTGGTTGCCGTTGAAGAGCACCATCTTGCCGTCGTTATCGCGCACGGCGATGCCGAGGCGGTCGGCGTCCGGGTCGGAGCCCATCACGAGGTCGGCGCCCGTCTCGTCAGCCTTGTCGAGGGCCATCTTGAGGGCCGCGGGCTCTTCGGGGTTCGGGGAGACGACCGTCGGGAAGTCGCCGTCGGAGACGTCCTGGTCGGGGACGTGGATGATGTTCTTGAAGCCTTTGCGCTTGAGGATCTCGGGGATCATGCGCACGCCACAGCCGTGCAGCGGGGTGTAGACGATCTTGAGGTCGCCGTGCTTTTCGCAGAGCTCCGGGCTGAGGCTCAGGGAGAGCAGGTCGCGGAGGTACTGTTCGTCCACGTCGGCGCCGATCGCTTCGATCTCGCCGCAGCGCAGGCCGGCCTTGAACTTGACCATCGACGGGTCGGTGATCTTGGCCACTTCGGCCACGATGTCCTTGTCGACCGGGGAGGTCACCTGGCCGCCGTCGGACCAGCTCACCTTGTAGCCGTTGTATTCTTTCGGGTTGTGGGAGGCGGTGATCATCACGCCGGCCACGGCGCCCTTCAGCCGCACCGCGTAGCTCATTTCGGGCGTCGGGCGGATGTTGTCGAAGATGTAGACGTGGATGCCGTTGGCGGACAGGACGTCGGCCGTGATGCGGGCGAACTCCTTACTGTTGTTGCGGGAGTCGTAGGAGATGACGACCTTCGGGTCGTCCTGGTCGCAGTGGGTCAGGATGTAGTTCGCGAGGCCCTGGGTGGCCATGCCCACCGTGTAGCGGTTCATACGGTTGGTGCCCACGCCCATGATGCCGCGCAGGCCGCCGGTGCCGAATTCGAGGTTCTTGTAGAAGGCGTCCTCGAAGCCCGCGGGGTCTTCGTTGCGGAGCTGGGTAATCTTGATTTTGGTCTCCTGGTCGAAATCGCCGTCGAGCCAGGCCTGTGCTCTCAGTTCAAATTCTTTCATGTGGTTATCTGGTTTTGTTTGTTTTATCTTTGCTATTTATCAATCTAACGTTCTATTTCCAATTTGCCCGCTTGTCTACGCCGTTCGTTTGTCCGCCCGACCCGTCCTCAAAACAGGGCATTTTTGAGGACAAAAGTCCATTTTTCCACTGTTTGTCCTCAAATCGGGGTGTTTTTGAGGACGAAGCCCCGGTTTTTCCGTCGGCCGTACACAAAAAGGGGTGTATTTGTGGACGGACCCCGGATTTTCAGCCATCCGTACACAAATCTGGCGGTTTTCGTGTACCGGCCCGGCTGCGGTTCGGGTGGAACAGGTCAAATATACTAATTTTTTGGCGAAAGTGTTATTTTTGCAGGGATGAAACGGAGTTTTGCGGACATAATGGCCGGGCTGGACAGCGAGCGGGCGCAGAAAGTGGCGCGGAAGCTGCCCGCCTGGTCCGCCGTGGACGGCATCGAAATCCCCTCCGCCCTCTCCCTCGAACAATGTTCATCCTCCGCCACCGCCCGCTACAAAGCACTTGTCGCCGGGCAGGTGGCTGCTGCGGCACGGAGCGGGCAACTGCCCCCTGAAACGTCCGGCTGCGCCGGACCCCTCCCATCTGACGATGGGCCCCTCCCTCTTACGATGCCGAGGGTGGCACGGTTTCCGGGGGCAGTTCCCGCTTCCGTGCCGCTGGCGACGATTTTGGACCTGACCGGCGGGCTGGGTGTGGACAGCTGGGCGCTGAGCCAGGTGGCGGAGCGGGTGGTGTACTTCGAGCGGAACGAGGAGTTGGCCGCGGCGGCGGGGCGGAATTTCCAGCGCCTGGGCGCTGGAAATATCGACGTGCGCTGCGAGACCGTGACGCCGCAGACCGAGCTGCCGGAAGCGGACCTGATCTACGCCGATCCGGCGCGCCGCGACGCCGCCGGGCGTAAGGTCTTCCTGCTGGAGGACTGCACCCCGGACATCCTGACGCTGCTCCCGATGTTACTCCGGAAGGCGCCGGCGGTGCTGGTCAAGCTCTCGCCGATGGCCGACCTGGCGATGCTCGCCGAGCGCTTCGGGCCCGCGCTGCGCGAGATCCATGTGGTGGAGTGCGACGGCGAGGTCAAAGAACTCCTCTGTCTGCTCCTCCGGGACAACTCCTCCCCCGAACCCGACATCCTCGTTGTCCGCTTGTCCGGCCAGGCAGCCGGTGGGGATATTTTGCGTTTCCGGATGGCCGAGGAGCGGGCGGCGGAGGTCCGTTTCGCGGCGGAGGTCCGGCCGGGCGACGTGCTGCTGGAGCCCTGCCCGGCGCTGCTGAAGGCCGGCGCCTTCCGTCTCCCCTGCGCCCGCTGGGGTCTCCAGAAACTCGCCCCCTCCACCCACCTTTATCTCCTGCCAGGGGCGGAAACAGCCCCCAGCGCCCCCGGCAACCCGTTTTTCCCGTCGCCAGGGGCGGAAACAGCCCCCAGCGCCCCCGGCAGCCGATTCTTCAAGGCCTGGCGCATCGCGGAGGTGCTGCCGCTGGGCGCCGCGGCGTTCAAGGCGCTGAAGCAGCGCTACCCGCACGCCGACGTCACCGCCCGCAACCTGCCGCTGGGCAGCGCAGAGCTCCAGAAGCGGCTCGGCGTCGCGTCCGGCGGCGACGTCCACATCTTCGGCTGCCGCCTCGCCGACAGCTCCCCCGTCCTCCTCGTCACCGAACCGGTATAACAGCCTCCGCCCCCGCCAGTCACCCCTGCTGTTTTTCATAAGAAATTGAATATCTGCACTTTACGAAAGTAACCAGGAGCAAAAACACCCTGTTAGTTTCATAAATAATTGAAAGATAGCTCTTTACGGAAAACACCGCCCAATAGTAAAACCTTTTGACGGAAACGTGACATCGAAGCAGCGGAATTCTTGCTACCTTCGTACCTGCGACAAAACGCGACAAAACGTTTAACCCAATTAATACACCTATCATGAAGAAAATCATCCTTTCTGCCATGCTCCTGCTCGCAGCGCTCAGCCTGGGCGCCCAGACGAAGGAGGACTTCAAGCCGGCGACGACCAACCAGCCGAACCACCAGTACCCGATGGTCAACTCCCAGCGCATGGTCCGCGCACAGGTCAAGGCTGTGGGCGCCACGAGCGTCAAGCTCGACATCGGCGGCGTGAAGTACGACATGGTCAACGACGGCACCGGCGTCTGGACCGGCGACTCCGCCCCGCAGGACGAAGGTTTCCACTACTATCAGCTCGAAATCGACGGCGCCTCCGTGCCGGATCCGGGCAGCCTCTACTACTACGGCGCCTCCCGCTGGGGCAGCGGCATCGACATTCCAGCCGCGGACGAGGACTTCTACACCCTGAAGAACGTCCCGCAGGGCGAGGTCAGCGAAGTGTACTACTACTCCTCCGTGACCGGCTCGATGCGCCACTGCTACATCTACACCCCGGCCGAGTACAAGAAGAACACCAACAAGAAATACCCCGTCCTCTACCTCCAGCACGGCGGTGGCGAGGATGAGCACGGCTGGCCGCAGCAGGGCCGCACGGGCATCATCATGGACAACCTCATCGCAGCCGGCAAGGCGGTCCCGTTCATCATCGTGATGGACAACGGTTCCGACACCTACGGCCCGAACAACCCCCGTCCGGAGCGTCCGGCCGCCGGCGCACCGCGTCCGCAGGCGCCCGCCCAGGGTGCCCCGCAGGCCGGCCGCGGCGGTAACCCGTTCGCCGGCATGAACTTCGCCGGCGCCTTCCAGAGCATCCTGGAGAAGGACCTCATCCCGATGGTCGAGGCCAACTACCGCGTCTACACCGACGGCGCCCACCGCGCCATGGCCGGCCTGTCGATGGGCGGCATGCAGACCCACTCCATCGCCCTGGCCAACCCGACGCTCTTCTCCTGGATCGGCATCTTCAGCGGCGGCGTCTTCTCCAAGGAAGAGGTGGACGCGACCCCCGGTTTCCGCGAGAACAACAAGCTGATTTTCATCAGCTTCGGCAGCCGTGAGCTCGAGAACCGCATCGGCGGTGCCGCCGACCCGCGCCCGATCACCGAGGAGCTCGGGAAGAGCGGCATGAACACCGCGTTCTACGTCTCTCCGGACACCGCCCACGAGTGGCAGTCCTGGCGCCGCGCCCTCTACAACTTCGCCCAGAAGCTGTTCAAATAAGTTCAGGGCCAAGTAAACAGAAAACCCGGTCGCTCGACCGGGTTTTCTGTTTACTATTCCAGCAACCATTTGCGCCAGAAGATCGCTTCGGCAGCAGCATCGTGCTCATGCTGCTTGCCGCGATAGCCGTGCATCCCGTCGGGATAGATGCGGGTCTCGAACTGGTAGCCCGCCTGCTGCAGCGCGTCGATCAGCTGCAGGGTATTCTGGAAATGGACATTGTCGTCGCCCGTGCCGTGCGTCAGGCACAGGGCGTTCGGCAGCGGCTTCAAACCGTCGCCGGCAAAAACCTGGGGCACCCAGGTCATCACCGACGCCTCGGCATAGCCCTCCGGATTGGCCTGCGGCGTGTCCATGAAGCGCTCGGTGTAGTGCGTGTCGTAGAGGTGCCAGTCATACACCCCGCCGCCGGCGATGCCGCAGCGGAAGTACTGCGGATAGCGCAGCACCAGCATCGCGGTGGTCGTGCCGCCGAAGGAGAAGCCCTTCACGCCGATGCGCGAGCCGTCCACGTACGGCAGCGCCTGCAGCCACTTCGCCCAGGCGATGTAGTCCTGCAACTCGATCACCGTCATCCGGCGGAACGCCTGGTCCATGCCCCGGCGCCCGTTCTCCCCCGACGAGCGGGGATCCACCACGATATAGATGACGCCGTTCTCGTAGCACCAGGCGTCGGAGGCGTCGCGGTCCTGCCAGTTGTCGCGCACGTAGGGCGTGCCCGGGCCGCCGTAGAGCTGCATCTGCACGGGATACTTCTTCGACGCGTCGAAGCCCGCCGGCAGCGACATCAGGCCGTACAGGTCGAAGCCGTCGTTCTCGATCTTCACGATCTGCGGATCCGGATGCGCGTCGGGCGCCTCCACCAGCGACGAGTCGATCTTCATCGTATATTTGTCCGTCCGGCCCGAAACGGCCACCCAGGGCATCCGGGCGGTGGAAGCGGCCGCCTGGAACGTCTTCCCGTCCTCGGAAATGGACGTCCCGGTGATATTGAGCGCCGGATCCGTCAGCGCCGTGATCCGGCCCTTCTTGTCCAGCCGGTAGAAGGTCGTGTGCAGGCGGTCGTCCCGCTTCGCGGTGAACCACACATCGCCCTTCTTCTCGTCCACCTTCAGCAGGTTGATGTTCCAGTTCTCGCCGGAAGTCAGGCGCTTCAGCGTCCCGTCGTAGCCCAGGAAATAGATCTGCTCCCAGCCCGTCTCGAAATTGCGCGCCATGTACAGGCCCTTCTCCGTAAAGATCATTCCCTCAATCCATTCCACCCATGCGTCCGGATACTCCTCATGGTAAACCGGCCGCTTGGAGCCGTCCGCCACGCTCACCGCGTACAAATCCAAAACAGACTGCCGGCGCGGCATGCGCGAGACGTACAGCTCGCGGGAATCCGCCCCCCAGAACGGGGTCCCGAAATACTGCTCCGGCGAGTCGTCGAAGTCGGCCCAGACGGGCTGCGCCCCGGCACGGGCCTCGATGATCCCGACGCGCACGGAGGGGTTGGCCTCCCCCGCCTTGGGGTAGCGCGTCCGGTGCAGCGTCCCGTCCTGCCCGAAGGGCGAATAGATGGGGAACATCGGCACGGCCGAATTATCAAAACGATAAAAGCCCAGGCGCTGCGAATCGGGGCTCCACCAGAAGGCCCGGTAGCGCGACGGGCGCCCGAAAATCTCCTCGTAATAGACCCAGGAGGCATAGCCGTTCAGGATCAGCTCCGACCCGTCGAAGGTCAGGCGCGTCTCCACGGAATCGGCCACCGAGCGCACCCAGAGGTCACCCCCGCGGGTGAACGCCTCCATCGTGCCGTCCGGCGACGGCGTCACATTCTGGTCCTGCGCCCGCAGCCCGAAGGCCAGGCAGGCCAGCAGCAAAAGTATCAAGGTCTTTTTCATACGAAGAACCGGTCATTGAAATTCACGAGATATACTTTCTGAACGGCGCGCGTGAGCGCCGTGTAGAGCCATTTCAGGTCGTCGAGCGTCTGCTCGTCCTGCCAGAAGGGGCAGTCGATGAACACGCAGTCCCACTGCCCGCCCTGCGACTTGTGGCAGGTGATCGCCTCGGCGTATTTGAGCTGGAGCGCGTTGAAATACGGATCCTCCCGCACCGCGTCCCAGATTTTCTTCTTGGTCCCCTTGTCGGCATGGTCCGCCGACACGCCCTGGTAGAGCGCGTTGCTCTGCTCGTAGGTCAGCGACGCCGACTCCGACTCCAGCGTGTCCAGACACACCTTGGCGCGGATCTCCACGTCGTCGTAGTCCGGGAAGCTGAGCGTCGCCGTGGCGAAATGCAGCCCGTAGCGGTCCTCGAAGTTCCCGATGCGCACCAGCTTCGCGATGTCGCCGTTGGCGATGTAGTCCATCCCCGGCACGTCCTCCACGAACTGGTAGCAGTTCTTGACGATCATCAGCTTGTCGCCGCGCACCAGGCGCTCCTCCTTAAACTGCACCGTCGAGCGGACGCCGAGGTTGTAGCGGATTGCCCGCTTGTTGGAGCGGCACAGGATCACGGTGCCGTCCTCGCCGTAGCGGCCGTAGGCGTCCGAGAGGGCCTCGATAAGCTCGCCCCCGTCGATGCGCTGCACGTCGTCGATGCCGCGCAGGTCCAGCTTCCAGCCGGAGAAGCTCTCCCCGCCCCCGGCGATCATCTCCCGCAACTGCGTGGCGTTGCGGAGGATCCCCGACTCGGCGGCCTGCCGCACCACGCTCGTCAGCTCGCTGTAGCGCACGCCGCCGAAGCCGTCCATAAACGCCTTCGACAGCGCCGGCGACGCGTCCAGCCCCACGGGCGGGAGCTGCGCGGCGTCGCCAATCAGCACCAGCCGGCAGTCCACGCCGTTGCGCACGAAACTCACCAGGTCCTCCAGGAGGTTGCCCGTGCCGAAGGCGGCCGTCCCTTGCGCGGAGGCCGCTTCGATGCCGATCAGGGACACTTCGTCCACGACGAAGAGCGTCCCCTTCGCCTTGTTCGGCGAAAGCGAAAACTGCCCGAAGCCGTCGTTCCCGACGCCTTTCTGGCGGTAGATATGTTTGTGGATGGTGTACGCCGGACGGCGTGAAATGCCGGACAGGACCTTGGCGGCGCGCCCCGTCGGCGCGAGCAGCACCGACTGCGTGCCGACGTCCTTGAGCGCGGCGATCACCGCCGCGATGGCCGTCGTCTTGCCCGTGCCGGCATAGCCGTTCACCACGAGGATGTCCGCGTCGTCGCAGGTCACGAACGCCGCCACGTCGCGGAACAGCCGCGCCTGACAGGGGGTCGGCTCCGCCTTGAAACGTTTGAGGAACTGTTGCTCCAGGAAACCCGCGCGGTCCATCATTCGCGGGCGCGTTTGTCGAAGATCATCGCCACCACGGCCAGCACCGGATAGATTTCGATACGGCCCAGGAACATGTCCACGGAGAAGATCAGCTTGCCCAGCGCGGGCACGCTGTTGAACGAGCCCATCGTGCCGAGGTCGCCGTAGGCCGGGCCCACGTTGCCCAGGCTCGTGACCGAGGCGATGAAGCTGTTCTGGTGGTCCACGCCGACCAGCAGGCTCAACGTCACGGACACCGCGATCAGCAGGCCGTACATCGCCAGGTACTGCAGGTGCGGCGCGACTTCTTCGTCGCGCAGGATGCGCTTGCCCATGCGGACCTCATTCACCGAAGAGGGGTGCAAAATGCCGTTGACGCGGCGGCCGGTGGCCTTGAAAAGCAGGATGATGCGGTCCACCTTCACACCGCCCGAGGTCGAACCGGCGCTGCCGCACATGAAGGCGGAGAACATCAGCACCATCACGATCCACAGCGGCCAGGTGGCGTTGTCGAGGATGGCGAAGCCGGACGTGGTCGTGACGCAGAGCGTCTCGAAGAGGCCGTTCCAGAGGGCGTTCCCCCAGCTCGGGCAGATGCCGTTGCCCTTCAGGCCCGCACCCACGATGAAGGCCATGACCAACACCCAGACGGTGTAAAACTTCACGACCGGGTTGTCGTACGGCTTGCTGGAGCGCGTGATGACGGACAGGTAGATGACGCCGAAGTGCAGCGAGGACAGGTACATGAACACCATCGTGATGCCCTCGATCCAGCGGGAATTGAAGGCGGCGATCGACGCGTTGCGCGTGCTGAAGCCGCCCGTGGCGCTCACGCTCATCGCGTGGCAGGCCGCGTCGAAGACCGGCATGCCGGCGATGATGTAGGAGATGAAGGACAGCACCAGGATGCCCAGGTACACGAAGGCGAAGATATAGACCGTCTTGTTGGTCCGGGTGGAATAGCCGCCCCGCGAGAGCGAGGTCAGCTCCATGTTCGTCAGGCGCATCTTCATCTGGTTGGAGCCCGGAATGAGCAGCAGCAGGAAGACGACGACTCCCAAGCCGCCGATGAAGTGCGTGGACGCCCGCCAGAAGAGCAGGCTCTTCGGCAAGGCTTCGATATTGTCGAGGATGGTCGCGCCCGTGGTCGTAAAGCCGCTCACAGACTCGAACCAGGCGTTCTGCAGGGTGAACGGACCGCCCCACAGGGCGTACGGCAGCATGCCGAAGATGAACGACAGGAACCAGGACAGGCAGATGATCACGTACCCCTCCTTCAGCGTGATGGCCGTCGTCGAACGGACGAAGATGAAGGGGAAAATACCGACGATGAAGGTGATCAGGAAGGAAATCGTGAGCGCGGCGAGCGCGGAATCGTGCCCGTTCACCAGGGACACGCCCACCGACAGCAGCATGAAGAGCGCACTGACGAGGAGGGCGTAGCCGATGTTCCTGCTGATGACCTTCCAGTTCATTTCCTGCCCATGGTCTTGATCCGGCTGCGGAGCTGCCGGTTCTCGTTGGCCAGCTCGGAGATGCCGTCGTTGAGTTGGGCGAGCTGGTCGTCACCATCGAATTTGACGCTGTATTTCTTGTCCCGGGAGCGGTAGGCGTTCAGCCCGTCCAGCATCCGGTAGAGCGGATTCACGTAGAATGCCAGCAGGAAGGAGAGCAGCATCACGACCAGCAGCAGGCCCACGCCCACGGCCACGATGCCCGGAATGATGCTCCGGTAGAAGCCGCCCTCGAAGGTGGCGGAGTTCTTCGCCAGGTCCTGGTAGATGGCCTCCGACAGGGCGCCGAGGTCCGTGCGCAGGCGGTCGTAGCGCGGCTGCAGCCGCTCGAAATACCAGGAGCGCGAGTCGATGAAGTCCGACTGGAGCACGTCTTCCAGCTCCAGGGAGGTCAGCATGTACGCGGAGTAGGAATACATCACCGAGTCCGCCAGCGGCTTGACCTGGTTGGAGGGCACGCTCGAGCGGAGCGAGTCGCAGTGGGACTTGAAGTATTCGTCGTCGAAGGACGGCACCCGCACGGAGGTCTCGTCGCCGATCACCTCGAGGATCTGCAGGTTGTAGGTGTTGCTCATGTCGGCCAGGCGGTTGGCCACGTTGATACTGCTGATGTCGTCCGCGATGAGGTCCGACACGTAGTCGCTCATCCCGGAATACTCCATCACGGAGATCGACAGGGAGACCAGCAGGATGACGGCGATGGACGAAAGGCTCAGGATGAGTTTCGTTCGCATCGACAGGCGCTGTTCCCGGGCCCGTTTGAAGAATTTTCCGAAGGCCATTATTAAATTTCTTCAAAAATTATGGCAAATATACGGAAAATTTTATATTTTTGCACGGATTGTACATTAGAACCGCCATGACTACTTCTTTTCTCAACGACAGCACCAGCAAGAGCGCCACTGTGAAGCGGGAAATCTTGCGTTTGTGCATCACGCACAACAACTACAGCATCGCCGATTTCAGCCGCGCGTTGGGAATCAGTGTACCTACGATCACCAAGTTCGTCACCGAGCTCATCGATGAGGATTTCCTCAAGGATGAGGGCAAGGTGGGCACCTCCGGCGGCCGCCGCCCGAGCGTGTACGGCCTCAACCCGGACGCCGGTTATTTCGTGGGCGTGGACGTGGCGCGTCACCATTTCCACATCGCCATCAGCGATTTCAAGGGCAAGGTCATTTCGTACATCCAGGACATCGAATTCGTGCTCGTCGCCAACGAGAATTCCTTCCGCACCATGTGCCGCATGGTCATGGACGAGGTCATCAAGAGCGGCATTCCCTGGATTAAGGTCCTTGGCGTGGGCGTGAGCCTCTCCGGCCGCGTCAACCCGGAGAAAGGCTACAGCCTCACCTACTTCGTCAGCGACGACCTCCCCCTGGGCAGCATCTTCCAGAAGGAGTTCAACGTGCCCGTCACGATCGAGAACGACTCCCGCGCCATGGCGTACGGCGAGTACATGTCGCTCGGCAAGAAGGCCGACCGCGACATGATCTTCATCAACGTCAGCTGGGGCCTCGGCATGGGCATCATCATGGACGGCAAGCTCTACTACGGCAAGTCCGGCTACTCCGGCGAGCTGGGGCACTTCCCCGTCCTGGACAACGACATCATCTGCCGCTGCGGCAAGGTCGGCTGCCTCGAGACGGGCGCGTCCGGCTCGGCGCTGCACCGCATGATCATCGAGAAACTGAAGAAAGGCCAGGCCTCTTCGATGGCCGACGCCTATAACACCAAGGGCGACGTGGAGCTGGACGAGATCCTGCGCGCCGTCGAGGAGGGCGACGTGCTCGCTATCGACGCCATCGGCCAGATCGGCGACACGCTCGGCCGCGGCATCTCCGGCGTGCTGAACGTCTTCAACCCGGGCCTCGTGGTGATCGGCGGCCGCCTGATCGTCGGCAAGGATTATCTCCTGCTCCCGATCAAGACCGCGGTGAACCGCCTCTCCCTGCCGCGCGTCTCCGCCGACACGACCCTCGTCCTCTCGCAGCTCGGCCGCAAGGCCGCGTCCGTGGGCGACTGCCTGCTCTCCCGCTCCCGCGTGCTGGGCTTGATGTAGTATGCCCAGCTACCTGCAGATCGAGAACATCTCCAAGGCGTACGGCCCCAAGATCCTTTTCGAGCACATCGGCTTCAACATCAACGAAGGCGACAAGATTGCCCTGATCGCGCCGAACGGCACGGGCAAGACTTCCCTGCTGCGCATCCTCGCCGGGGAGGACAAGTCCGACTCCGGCGGGCGCGTGCTTTTCCTGAAGGACATCCGCATCGCGTTCCTGAAGCAGGAGTACGATTTCGACCCCGTGCTGGGCATCGAGGAGCAGATCCTCGCCCACGCCGCGCCGACGCTCGCGAGCTTCCACGAGGAGGAGCTGCGCGACTACCGCCAGCGCCTGCGGGAGATCCTCACCTCCTTCCGCCTGCCGGACTTCGACAAGCCCATGGCGGCGCTCTCCGGCGGCGAGGTCAAGCGCGTGGCGCTCAGCGAGCTGCTTGCCCTGCAGGCGGACTTCCTCATCCTCGACGAGCCCACCAACCACCTCGACATCGAGGCGGTCGAGTTCCTGGAGAGCTACCTGAAACGCAGCCGCTGCACGCTGCTGATGGTCACGCACGACCGCTATTTCCTGGACCGCGTGTGCAATACCGTGATGGAGCTGGACCACGGCGCCGTCTATATTTATAAGGGGAATTACCAGAATTACCTGGAGAAGCGCGACGAGCGCATCGCGCACTACAATGCCGCGACGGACAAGGTCCGTAACCTGCTCCGCCGCGAGCTGGAGTGGATCCGCGCCACGCCCTGCGCCCGCACGGGCAAGGCCCAGTACCGCATCGACGCCTTCCACGAACTCGCCGACCGCGCCGCGCAGGTGTACCGCACGCAGCAGGTCAGCTTCGAGGGCGTGGGCGGCAGCGCGCGCCTCGGCGGGAAGATCATCAACTGCAAGCACGTCAACTACGACTGGGAGGGCATCCCGATGCTGGCGGATTTCTCCTATGATTTCCAGCGTTGCGACAAGATTGGCATCGTGGGGCGCAACGGCGTGGGCAAGAGCACGTTCCTGGATCTGCTGACAGGGGCCGTGACGCCCGACAGCGGGGTCATCGACCGCGGCGAAACGCTGCGGATTGGCTATTACCGCCAGGAGGGGATGGAGTTCCGGCCGGGGGACACGGTGCTGGACATCGTGCCCGACACGCGCCTGCTGAGCCGCTTCCTTTTCCCGCACGATATGCTCTCCACGCGCGTGGAGCGGCTGTCCGGCGGCGAGAAGCGGCGGCTGTACCTGCTGACCATCCTGCTGCAGGAGCCGAACCTGCTGATTCTCGACGAGCCCACGAACGACCTGGACATCGTCACGCTCAATATCCTGGAAGAATATCTTCGCGAATTCCAGGGCAGCCTGCTGGTCGTCAGCCACGACCGCCACTTCCTCGACCGCGTCACCGACCACCTGCTGGTTTTCGTCGGCGAAGGCCGCGTCAAAGACTTCATCGGCTCCTTCTCCGAGTACCGCGCCTATGTCCGCGATCTCGAAAAAGGTCGGGCGTCCTCCGTCAAGCGGCCCGGTGTGCCTGCGTCTCGCCTTCCATCCTCGCTTTCCGCTGACGCGGAAACCGGATTCGGCGGAGCGAATCCTGCTGCGGCTGAGGCTTCGCCGTCAGGCAACACCGGCGCCGCTTCCACGACGCCCGCGCACGGCAAGCCAGGCAGTCATTCCGGGCCTCCTGGTAGTCATTCCGGGCTTGACCCGGAATCTCCTTCCAAACCCCGGAAGCTGACCTGGAAGGAGCAGCGGGAATTAGAAGCCATCGAGGCGGAACTGCCGCGGCTGGAGGCCGAAAAGGCAGAGCTGGAAGCGAAGATGTCCTCCGGCACCCTCCCCTACACCGAGCTCCAGGCCGCCTCCGAGCGCATCCAGACCCTGATAAACGAAATCAGCCAGCGCGAAGAACGCTGGCTCGAACTGTCGGAGTAAACCTTCGTCCCGGCGCCCCTTCTCCCCGTCACCCTCCCGACCAAGGGACCCGAATTCCGGAACAGAATTGGCCGTAACTGTATTTGCCCGATTTCTGTAACGGATTCAGGGGTTGAGCGGCCAAGGCTCTATCAAAAACAACGGCAGTGCTTGCACGATTCAGCAATAATATATATTTTTGCGGAAAGCATATATACAATGAATCCTTTTACTGCAAAACGCAAACTCATCGACATCGAGGGCCCCGTGTTCGAGACGCTCTCCAGGCAGGCGAAGCGGGAGGGAATATCGTTGAAGAAATACATCGAGACCCTTTTGGAGAAGGATGCGGAGCGTCATCGCGCAGAGATGCCCGCCCGCATCACCGACCCGCGAATCCTGGATCTGGTCGGCATCGCCAAACACGCCGTAGCGGAAGCGGACCCGGACGATGAGCGGCTGCAATACATCCTGTCGAAATGATGCCAAGGCTATTTCTGGACACCAATGTACTGCTGGACATCCTGCTGGAACGGCCAGGGTATGAGCCTGCGTTGGATATCCTGCAACTGGGCGCAGATAGGAAAGCCACCCTCTGCACGTCCTATTTGTCTATGGCCAACATCGCCTATGTCCTCCGAAAAGAATACTGCGGCGGTATCTTGCTTCCGACGCTGAAACAAATCTCTTCGCTGGTGGAAGTATTGCCGATGGACAACGCACAACTCCAGAAAGCCATGCTGTTGTCGGGTCCGGACTTCGAAGACATCCTGCAGGCCGTGTGCGCGGTCTCTTCCGGATGCCGGATCATCCTCACCCACAACATCAAGCACTTCACCATCCATCGCGGCCTCGCCGCTGATTGGCCCCAGCCCGAAGTCCTGACTCCGGAAGCATTTCTACGGACCCGCGAAGAGCGCTGGCTCGAACTCTCGGACTAAAGGATATTCATCGACTGCTCGCGGATCTTCTCAAGCTCGTCCTTCATCTTGACGACGAG
>JAGCDF010000025.1 GCA_017651225.1 Bacteroidales bacterium | reverse complement strand
GCAACACCCTCCGCTACGGCAACTGGTCCCTGTACTTCATGTTCCAGGGCATCTTCAGCGGCGGCATGTACGGCAAGGCCAACAACACCTTCGCCTACACGACCTTCGATACGACGGCCGCCATCTCCGCCTACGACATTCCGTTCTGGACCAAGGACAACAAGAGCGAAATCTATCCCGCTCCGAATGTGAACGAAAGCAAGTTCCAGGTGTACAATCCTTTCGGACACATCCGCCTGCAGAACGTCTCCATCACCTACAACATGAGCTCCCTCACGCAGAAGATCGGCATCAAGAACGCCCGTCTCACCCTGAGCGGCCGCAACCTCTTCTTCTGGGCACCGGGCTGGAAGCTCTCCGATCCTCAGAACCGTTCCGGAGACGGCGTGGGTATGCCCCGTACCGTTACCCTCGGTCTCAATGTTACCTTCTAATCCAACCACGTAACGAGATATGAAAACAGCTAAATATATCATCGGACTTGCGAGCCTGGCCCTGCTGAGCGGCGCCGCAGTCTCCTGCACGAGCGACAGACTGTTCCTGGAAGAGCAGCCCAAGGCACTCATCACCATCGCCAATGCGTACGACACCAGCGATCAGGTCGTGAACACCCTTCTGACCGGCTACTACGAATTCGAGGAGCTCTTCTTCCCGAATGACTTCGGCCAGGGTCTTGCCTACAATACCACCACCGGTACCGATATGACGGACAACAAGTATCAGCTGGGCGTCAACTCCCATATGAGCAACTTCGCCGCTGCCTGGTCCGCCACCTCCAACCTGCCCAAGAGCCTTTGGGACAAGTTCTACAAAGTGATTTCCTACGCCAACCTGGCCGACCTCAAGAAGGACGATGTGTCCTGGGCCAGCGATGACGCCAAAGCCCGCACGGCGGCCGAGGCAGCCTTCCTCCGCGGTCTTTCCTACCTCCGTCTCGGTGAACTCTTCGGCGGCGTGCCGATGGTGATCGAGTACAGCGAGACCCCGAACTTCGCCTACGACCGCGCCACCCGTACGGAGACCTACGACCAGGCCATCAAGGACCTGAAGGCCGCCTACGATGTCCTCCCCTGGAACATCAGCGCGGAGTACGGCCGTGCCGGCAAGGGCGCTGCCGCCATGTACCTCGCCGAGGCCCTGCTGGCCCGCGGCGTGGAGACCAACAGCAGCCAGGACTTCCAGGATGCCGCCCGCTATGCCAAGGAAGTCACGGAACACCATCCGCTGATGACCAAGCGCTTCGGCGTCCGTATCCCCGGCGCTCCCGGCAGCCAGAACGGCATTCCCAACGCCTTCAACGAGGGTAACGTGATTTCCGACCTCTTCGTCGCGCAGAACATCGTGAGCCCGGAGAACACCGAGGCCATCTGGATCATGGTGTCCGCTCCCAACTATGCGATGTACAGCGCCAACGGCGGTCGCCGCAACTGCACCCTGGGCTTCACCCCGGCCATCCAGGACTACACCTGGGCTGCCGAGTACAAGACCCAGTCGAATCCCAAGGTCGCCGCAGGTCCCTGGAAGGCTTTCTCCGCCAAGTACGGCGGCGAGGTCAGCCCGGCTTCCCACGGCGGTACCGGTTGGGCCCAGAGCACGCCGACCTGGTATGCTTCCTACACCATGTGGGATGATGAGCACAACAACAACTCCCTGGGTCAGGACCTCCGCTACATCGAGGACGTGACCGTCATCACCGAGTTCCTCTGCTGCGACGAGAACAGTGATTTCTACGAGCAGAAACTGGGTTGGGACTATATCGACCACTCCACGCCCGAGCTTTCCGGTATCTTCTTCCCGATCTGGTACAAGGAGACCCCGTTCAGCGTGTGGGATTACGATATGACGCAGCCGGCCGGCTGGTTCGGCAAGTACGTGAGCTTCTACCGCTCCCGCTACGCCGCCCGTTCCGCCGAGGCTTACTTCCTCCTGGCCGAAGCCCTGCTTCGTTCCGGTGACACGGCCGGCGCCACGGCCGCCATCAATGCGGTCCGCGAGCGTGCCCACGCCAATCCGTTCACCACGGTTGACATCGACACCATCCTCGACGAGCGTGGTCGCGAGCTGCTCTACGAAGAGTTCCGCTGGGCTACCTTCCTCCGCATGAAACCCGAGGAGTGGAAGAAGCGTATCTACGATCACGGTATGTACTCCGCCCGCAGCAACGCTCCGGCCGCAGAACTCTATCCGAACACCCGTCGCTGGGCCGAGTTTACCGACAATATCGAATTCGACAACTGGCCGATTCCTTATACCTACATCGAGCTGAACAAGGGCTCTGATGGTCTTAAACAGAATCCGGGTTGGAAATAGGAATGAATAAGGTTATTTCTTTGCTTGCCGCCACCATGCTTGTGGCGGCAAGTTCCCTTTCCGCGCAGGAACTGGCCAACTTCGCCCGTCAGGGCCAGGGTCAGCAGATTGTCTCCCCGGAGGTCAAGGACGGCAAGGTCACCTTCCGCCTGAACGCCAACTACGCCACCCGCGTGCAGCTGTCCGGCAACTGGATGGCCAACCCGTGGGGCGGCACAGAGGAAATGGAGAAAGGCACCAACGGTATTTGGGAAATCACCATTGACGCCCCGGAGCCCGAGATCTACACCTACAACTTCGTCGTGGACGGCGTGTCCGTGAACGACCCGCTGAACAACCAGGTCCAGCGCGACGGCAACCGCTACCTCAACATGCTCTTCATCCCGGGCGAACGCTCCGAGAACTATTACGAGTCCCAGGGCCAGCACGGCACCCTCACCTACCGCTGGTACGACAGCGCCCTGCTCGGCATCAGCCGCCGCATGGCCGTCTATACCCCGTACGGCTACGAGAAGAACACCCGGAAGAAATATCCGGTGCTCTACCTGCTGCACGGCGGTGGCGGCGACGAGGAGGCCTGGCCGTCCATGGGCCGCGCCGTCCAGATCCTGGACAACCTGATCGAGAAAGGTCTCGCCGAGCCGATGATCGTCGTGATGCCGAACGGCAACCCGACCCAGCGCGCCGCCCAGACCCTCAGGCTGCCCAACGACGGCAATGCCCAGGAGCGGAACGCCTACGTGAACAGCCTCGTCAAGGAGATTGTCCCCTTCATCGACAAGGAGTACCGTACCGTCGCCAAGGCGGACGGCCGCGCTATCGCGGGCCTGTCCATGGGTGGCGGGCATACCACCGCTGCAACCCTCAGCTACCCGGGCGTTTTCAGCTACATCTGCCCGCTGAGCTGCGGTATCCGCGAGAGCGAGGAGCTGGACGCCCAGCTCCAGGGTATCAAGAAGGCCGGCTACAAGCTGTACTGGATCGGTGTCGGCAAGGATGACACGATGGCCTACCAGGGCTCTCTCGTCCTCGACCAGCACCTGACCGCCAACGGCATGCCGCATACCCTCTACGTGAGCGACGACGCCCACGTGTGGAAGAACTGGCGCCTGTACCTCGACACCTTCGCCCGCCTGCTCTTCAAATAGCACAGGGCGGAAATAGAACGCAAGGCGGCTGCCGGAAATCCGGCAGCCGCCTTGCTTCTTCGTATGCCCGGGCGCTTACGGCCTGAGCATCGGTCCCATCCCGGAAGCGACCTGGTCGGCGTCGTCCAGTTTAAAAACCATATAGTTCTGATTGTCAGCCGTAAACGGTGTCCAGCCGCTCACGCCCTCACCGTTCGGGTTGCCGGTGGCGGCGAAGTTGGTCCAGCTGCGTATCATCTGCTCGGACAGGGCGTAATCCCCTTCCGTGAAGGGACGCCAGCAGAAACGAAGCGACTTGAAGGTGTACCAGAGTTCCGAAGAATGGAAGGCGCCCTGAAGCACCCCTTCACGGCCATCGGTCGGAAGACGGCGGGCAAATTGATAGGCATAGGCCGGGATGCCGGCTTCCTCGCGAAGGAGGCAGAAGCGATCGATTCCGAGCGCGAGCACACCCATGTCGTCCAGGGTGCTGCCGATCAAGTAAGGCACATTGGCGATGTGACCAGCCTGGGCGGCTTCGTTGAAGGTCTCGGGCAGGGCCCAGCCATCCACGACTGGAGCCGATCCCGCGCGCAGGAACTGATGCGTTTCCCGCATATAGCGCGTACCCAGGGACATCAGATCCTGGGGCGTGGCAGCACGCATTTTCTCCAGTGTATCATAACCGGCCCAGTCCATCAGGGCCTTGCCGGCTTCCTCGCTCTCCGACAGCGGGGCGCCGCCGAGCGTCGGCTGATCGGACACGCCACCACCGCTCTGGATGATCGCACCGGCGATCAGGTCCCGGGACAGGGGTGAAGTGACGAGGGTCTGTACGCTCATCGCACCGGCACTCTGCCCCATGATGGTGATGTGGTCGGGATCGCCGCCGAACTGGGCGATGTTGGCCTTGACCCATTTCAGCGCAGCGATCTGGTCGAGCATACCGTAGTTGCCGGACACTCCGTGCGGACTCTCGGCGGAGAGTGCGGGATGAGTGAAGAAACCCAGCATCCCGAGACGGTAGTTGAAGGTGACGAGCACACCGCCATGCGCGGCCCACTGCTCTCCGTCCATCTCCGGCTCGAAGCCCCAGCCGGCGGTGTAGCCGCCACCGTGGATCCACAGGGTCACGGGCAGTTTCCGGCCGGGCTGTCCGGCCGCCGGAGTCCAGACATTCAGATAGAGGCAGTCCTCGCTGAATTCGGGATCACCGTCAAAGAAGAACTCAGGCGTGTAGCCTCCACCCGTGTGCGGGGACTGCCAGGCGGGATGGCCCCAACTGTCCGCAGTCCTGACGCCCTCCCAGGGGACGACCGGCTGCGGCTCCTTCCAGCGGAGCTCGCCCACTGGCGGAGCAGCGAAGGGGATGCCGCGGTACACGATGACGCCGGAGGTTTCGGTCTCAACGCCCCGGACCTGGCCACCCTCGATGGTCAGGACTGGATTCTTGGCCGTGCACGCGCACGCAAGAAACAGAAGTAAAAAGGTTTTTTTCATCTTACACAGATTGGATTTGCATTGTGTATGACAAAATTAGGCACCTGCGGCGAGATTTCTTTACCCGTCCGGTACAATTGTTTGCATAATTGTTCAGCCTCCCTGTATTCCCTTGTCGGTTATTATATTATTCCTTAATTTCGTACACTCAATCAGCATGATTATGTACAGAAAACTTACCTACCTGTCCGTCGTGGCCCTCTGCCTGGCCGCGTGCACGTCAGCTCCGAAGTCCCCGCAGGACAAGCTGACCGTCAATGACAAAAAGATCGACGAGGTCATCGCCCAGATGACCCTCGAGGAGAAAGTCAACATGCTCCACAGCAAGACGAACATGTCCTCCGCCGGTGTCGAGCGTCTCGGCATCGCCGACATGCACTACGCTGACGGCCCCTTCGGCATCCGCGAAGAGGGCGTGCCCAACGGTTTCCAGTCCGCGGGCTGGCAGCTGGACTCCGCCACCTACTTCCCGACCGGTTCCGCCCTCGCGGCGACCTGGTCCGAGGACCTGGCGTATGAGTACGGCAAAGGCATGGGCATCGAGGCCCGCCTGCGCGGCAAGGATGTCATCCTCGGCCCGGCCGTGAACATCCAGCGCCTGCCGGTCGGCGGCCGCACCTACGAATACCTCAGCGAGGATCCTATCCTCAGCGCAGCCCTTTCGCTGGGCTACACCAAGGGTGTCCAGGATCAGGGCACGGCCGTGTGTATCAAGCACTTCGCCGTGAATAACCAGGAGACCAACCGCGGCAGCGTGGATGCCCAGGTGGATGAGCGCACCCTGCGCGAGATCTACCTCAAGCCCTTCGAGCGCGCCGTCGTTGAGGGCGGTGCGATGAGCGTGATGCCGGCCTATAACAAGGTCAACGGCGACTACTGCTCCGAGAACGAGCACCTGCTCAACGAGATTCTCCGCGGCGAGTGGGGCTTCAAGGGCTTCACCGTCTCCGACTGGGGCGGCACGCACAGCACCATGGGCGCCATGCTCCACGGCCTGAACGTCCAGATGACGGGCTCCAACTACCTGGGCCAGCCGGTCATCGACTCCATCAAGGTGGGCAAGCTCACCGAGGAGATGGTCGATGAGAAGGTCAAGCAGATCCTC
>JAGCDF010000024.1 GCA_017651225.1 Bacteroidales bacterium | reverse complement strand
TGTGCTCCCTTAGGGGCTCGAACCCTAGACACCCTGATTAAGAGTCAGGTGCTCTACCAACTGAGCTAAGGAAGCAGTATTGTCAAACGAAAGCTCGTTCACTCTTGTGACCCGTTCGGGGCTCGAACCCGAGACCCCAACATTAAAAGTGTTGTGCTCTACCAACTGAGCTAACGAGTCCTCCGTTTTGGGATTGCAAAGGTATTGCTTTCTTCTGAATTCTCCAAATTTATTTCAACTTTTTTCCGGTAATTTTCTCGATTGCCTCAAAACTGCCCAGATCGCTCCACATCCAGTGGCCCGGAATCATGTGGACGTCATCGGATTTCTCCATCACGGCGTAGTCGATCGAGATCTTCTCGCAGGTGGGGAAGAGGCGGGCGAGCTCGTCCTCCTCGACCGGGGTGTAGAGGGCGGGGGCGAGCTCGTCCATCACGCCGCAGATCTGCGGGGCATGGGCGCGGAGCTCAGCCTCGATGGTCTCGATGTTCCAGACGAAGATGCCGGCGTTCCAGAAGTAGCCGCCGTCGGCGAGGTAGCGCTCGGCGACCTCCAGGGCCGGTTTTTCCTTGAAAGCCTCCACCTTGACGATGCCGTCGGAGGCGCCGGGGGCGTGGATGTAGCCGTAGCCGGTGTGTGGGGAGGCGGGCTGGATGCCCACGCACACGATGGCGGGACGGCTGGCCGTGAAGTCCAGCGCCTGCTGCATCGTGGCCGCGAAGGCCTCGCAGTCGGGGACGTAGGCGTCGGCAGGCGTGACGACGATGTTGGCCTGCGGATCCTTGCGGCGGATCTTCCAGCAGGCGTAGGCGATGCAGGGGGCCGTGTTGCGGGCCTCGGGCTCGGCGAGGATCTGCTCCTCGGGGATGTCGGGCAGCTGCTCGCGGATGAAATGGGTATAGCGGCCGGACGTGACCACCCAGAACTGCGCCTGGGGATCGACGTGCAGGAAACGCTCGTAGGTGAGTTGGATCAGGGTCTTGCCGCAGCCGAGCAGGTCGAGGAACTGCTTGGGATGCTCGGGCGTGCTGACGGGGTAGAGCCGGCTGCCGACACCGCCCGCCATGATAACTATGTGGTTGTGCTTCATAAGTTTAGAGAAGTTCGGAAAGTTTCTTGTAGAATTGTTTGCTGACCGGGATGGACGGTACTTCGGGGTGCAGGAGTTCCGCCGTGATCATGCCCTCCTTGTTCTTGCTCAGGAGCTTGACGAACCTGGGGTTCACGAAGTAGGAGCGGTGGCAGCGTACCAGGCCGTGGTTCGCAATGGTGTTCTCCACGTTCTTCATCGAGGTGCGGAGCATGAATTCCTTGACGCGGTCGGCGTCCATGTAGCGGATGATCACGTAGTTGGCGTCCGCTTGGATGGAGATGACCGCCGCCGGGTCGATGGTGAGCTTGAGGCGCTTGTGCTCGTCGTAGAACTTCACCAGCGTCTCGGTCGGCTCCGCGTTCAGGTCCGTGTTCTTGTTGAGGATGATCTGGATCAGGATCAGGAACATGTAGGGATAGATCAGAATCAGGTACGCGAACTTGAAGCAGAGGGAGAGGACGGCGAAGTAGTTGTAGCCGCTGCCCTTGAAGAGCGCCGTGTAGAGCGCCATGAAGAAGGAATAGACGAACACCTCGCCGAAGCACCAGATGGTATAGTGCCACCACAGGAAGGGGATGTGCTTGTAGAGCGCGCTGAATACCAGGCGGGTAAGCGCCAGGACGGCCATCAGGATGGTGGCGAGCATGACGAAGTGGAAACCGAAGCTCATGCCGCCGGTCTGGTAATACTCCTTCATGCCGAAGGGGTCGTACAGGAAGCTGAATCCGACGAAAAATGCCGGAATCAGCACAATATAAAGCAGTTGCGACTTGTAAGTCTGGCCGACGCGAAGTTTGGTGTTCATGATTCGATCGTACTTTTAACGGGGATCCATCCGCTGGGACGAATCGCGTTTGTCCGGTAATTCGTCCCAAAGATACGGGCTTTTTCCCGCAAAACAATCATTTCGTCACATTTTTTGCCCGCCGCTTTCCATTATTTGCGCGTTCGCGCGCGACAAAGTAATTTTGCGACCGGAATTCGCCCCCGCAGGCGGATTTTGGCCAAATACCTGACCGGATTTGACCACAAAGGCCGACCGCAATGTGCCGGAAGTTTTATTTTGGGATAACTTTGCCGCCGGTTTTATGAAAAACAAGTAAAAGTCATGATCAAAATCGACAATTTCATCAGCCTCTTCGAAGGTGCCGTCCGCGACAGCTGGGACCGTCCCGCGCTGAGCGACTTCCGCAAATCCACCATCAGCTACCGCGAGCTTGCGGAGCGGATCGACACCCTCGACCTGATTTGGAAGAAGGCCGGCCTGCAGCCCGGCGACAAGATTGCCATCAACACCAAGAGCTGCGCCCTGGGCGCCTCCGTCTTCATGGCGGCGGTCAGCAAGGGCTACGTGGCCGTCCACCTTTATAACGCCTTCACCCCGGACGACACGCTCCGCCTGGTGAACCACTCCGACAGCAAGATCCTCTACACGGAGAAGCGCACCTTCGACGCCATGGACTTCGAGCAGATGCCGGAAGTCCTCTGCGCCATCGACGCCGCGACGGGCGAGGTGCTCGCCAGCCGCCAGGGCGTGGGCGAGCTCTACGCCGCCGGCGCGCAGCTGCTCGCGGAGAAGTACCCCGCCGGAATGCAGCCCGCTGATTTCCAGGTGATTCACCCCGACCTCGACGAGGTCTGCGCCATCCTCTACACGTCCGGTTCCACCGGCAACCCGAAGGGTGTGATGCTGACCTACCGCAACTACACCGCCAACGTGCAGGGCATCGCCCCGGGCTTCCCCTTCCACAAGTGGGAGAACTACCTGAGCCTGTTGCCGCACGCCCATAGCTTCGGCCTGACCTGCGACGTCGTCATCCCGATGACGATGGGCATGCACGTGACCGTGCTCGGCCTGCCGCCGATCCCGAAGAATGTCCAGGAGGCCCTGGTGGAGGTCCAGCCGCGCATCTTCTACGGCGTGCCCCTCATCTTCGTGAAATTCGCCGAGTATGTGCTCGGCGCTGAGATCAACAGCCCGGAGGGTAAGGCGAAACTCGCTGACTACCAGAACAATGCTGAGTACTGCCAGATGCTGCACGATAAGCTGATGGCGGCGATGGGCGGCAAAATCGAAGTCTTCGCCACCGGCGGCTCCGCCATCCCTTCCGAGGTGGAGGCCCTGCTGGTGTACAAGCTCAAGGTGCCGTTCATTACGGGTTACGGCCTGACGGAGCTGGCCCCGATCGTCTCCTACGGCAAGGTGGGCAAGTACGTCCCCAAGTCCTGCGGCGAGTACCTCCCGGAGATTATGGAGATCCGTATCGACTCCCCGGATCCGGAGCACATCGCCGGCGAGCTCTCCGTCAAGGGCGACGTCGTGTTCGCAGGCTACTACAAGAACCCCGAGGCCACGGCCGCAGTGCTGCAGGACGGCTGGTTCCGCACCGGCGACATCGGCACGGTGGACAAGAACAACAATGTCTTCCTTCTGGGCCGCAGCAAGAATATGATCCTGGCGGAGAATGGCCAGAATGTTTATCCCGAGGAGATCGAAGTGATCCTCAATGAATTACCCTACGTGGCGGAGTCCATCGTGCTGCAGCGCGAGCACCGCATCGTGGCCCTGGTCGTCCCGCGCATGGATGATCTGGACAAGGCCGGCCTCGGCGCCGACGGCCTCGATGCCATCATGCGCCAGAACCTGGTGGCCCTGAACAACAAGCTCCCCGGCTATTCCGCGGTCAACGACTACGAGATCCGCTTCGAGCCGTTCGTCAAGACCCCGAAGGGCAGTATCCGTCGCTTTATGTATAAGTAATGGAAGAAAGAAGAGTCGTGATTACCGGCACCGGCGTCATCTCGCCGGTCGGAAACGATACCGCAGCTTTCTGGTCCGCCCTCAAGGCGGGCCGCTGCGGTATCAGTGCATACCCTGACGCCCCCTGGAAACTGCCGGTCAAAGTGGCCGGCGTCGTGCGGGATTTCGATCCCACGGCCTACGGCATCAGCGTGAAGGAAACCAAGCGAAACGACCGCTTCTGCCTGTTCGCGCAGGCGGCGGCGGAGCAGGCGATGGCGCAGAGCGGCCTCGTGGCCGGCACCAACATCGCCCCGGAGCGCCTCGGCGTCTACGTGGGCACCGGCATCGGCGGCATGCAGACCTTCGTCGAGCAGACGACGGTGATGCTGGAGGAGGGCGAAGACAGGATTTCCCCGCTCTTCATCCCCAAGATGATCGGCAACATCGCCGCGGGCAACGTGGCCATCCGCTACGGCGCCCAGGGCGCGAACCTGACCACGGCGGCCGCGTGCGCGTCCAGCACGCAGTCTGTGGGCGAGGCCTTCCGCGCGGTCAAGTTCGGCTTCGCCGACGCGATCATCGCGGGCGGCACCGAGGCCGTGCTCAACCCGCTGGCCTTCGGCGGCTTCGTCAGCGCCCACGCCCTGACCCTCGCCGACGACCCGATGCGCGCCTCGCTGCCGTTCAGCGCGGACCGTGGCGGTTTCGTGATGGCCGAGGGCGCGTGCATGCTCATCCTCGAAGAATACAACCACGCCCGCGAGCGCGGCGCTGACATCCTCGCCGAAGTCACGGGCTACGCCAACTACTGCGACGCGCACCACGCCACGGCGCCGCGCCCCGACGGCCTGCCGGCCTCCTGGGCGATCCGCGACGCGCTGGCCCAGTCGGGCTACCGCGCGGGCGAGGACCTCTACATCAACGCCCACGGCACGGGCACGCACCTGAACGACGCCGCCGAGACGGCCGCCATCAAGCTCGCCCTCGGCGAGGCCGACGCGCACCGCGCCTCCGTGAGCAGCACCAAGTCGATGACCGGCCACATGATCGGCGCCGCGGGCGCCGTCGAGCTGCTGGCCTCCGCCCTGGCGCTGCACGACGGCGTCATCCCGCCCACCATCGGGCTCATCCATCCCGACCCGGAGCTCGACCTGGACTACACCCCGCTGGAGGCGGTGGAGCGCCCGGTCACCGTGGCCGTTTCCAATTCCCTGGGCTTCGGCGGCCACGACGCCAGCGTCGCCCTCCGCAAAATCTGAAACAACTAAGACCTACCATGAATAGAGAAGAAATCAAGCAGTTCCTGCCGCACCGCGAGCCGATGCTCCTGGTGGACTGGACGGAAAAGAACGAAGACGGCAGCATCCGCGCCACCTACCACGTGACCGGCGAGGAGTGGTTCCTGAAGGGCCATTTCCCGGGTTTTCCGGTGGTGCCGGGCGTCGTGATCTGCGAGATCATGGCGCAGTGCTGCACCCTCATCCTGGGCGACAAACTGATCGGGAAAACCCCGTTCTACGCCGGCCTGGACAATGTCCGCTTCAAGAGCATGGTGCGCCCCGGCGACACCATCGAGGTCAGCGCGAAGCTGAACGCCACGCGCGGGCCGCTCTACATCATTGACGCCCAGGCGAATGTGGGCGGCAAACTCGCCTGCAAGGGCCAGCTTACTTTCTATCTGATGGACGCTCAAGTACAGGATTAATTATGGAACTTTTGAAAGGAAAGAAAGGCATCATCACCGGTGCCCTGAATGAAAAATCGATCGCCTGGAAGGTGGCCGAGCGGGCCATCGCCGAGGGCGCGGAAATCGTCCTGACCAACACGGAGCTCTCGCTCCGCATGGGAACCCTCAATGAATTCGCGGAGAAGCACGGCTGCAAGCTGATTGCTGCCGACGCCACCTCGATCGAGGATCTCGGCGCGCTGGTGGACGGCGCGATGGAGCACTTCGGCGGCCCCTTCGACTTCGTGCTGCACTCCATCGGCATGTCGCCGAACGTGCGCAAGGGCCGTCCCTACGAGGCCCTGGACTACAACTTCCTGGGCAAGACGCTGGACATCTCCGCACTGTCCTTCCACAAGCTCCTGCACACGCTCTACACCAAGGACGCCCTCAAGGAATGGGGCTCCGTGGTGGCGCTGACTTACATCGCCGCCGAGCGCAGCTTCGTGGGCTACAACGACATGGCGGACGCCAAAGCGCTCCTCCAGTCGATCGCCCGCAGCTTCGGCGCCATCTACGGCCCGGCGCGCCACGTGCGCATCAACACCGTGTCGCAGTCGCCGACCGCCACGACGGCGGGGCAGGGAATTGCGGGCATGGAGGACATGCTGAAGTACGCGGAGCGGATGTCGCCGCTGGGCAACGCCACGGCCGACGACTGCGCCGACTACATCGTCACGCTCTTCTCGGACTACACCCGCAAGGTCACGATGCAGAACCTCTACCACGACGGCGGTTTCTCCTCCGTCGGCCTGACAGCGGCAGAGGTCGCAACCTTCCCGAAGGAATAGCAATCGTCATTCGCCGGCTCCGACCGGCGAATCTCGTTTACATGAGGTATTCCGACACGTCGAGCCCCTGCTCCTGCATCATGCGGATCTGCGTGGAGGAGATATCCACGATGGGGGCGTCGATCAGACGGATCTTGTAGAGCCTGTCCAGCTCTTCGAGGCTGACCTTCCCGGGCGAAGCACCCTGGGAAGCGTCCAGCACATAGGGGACGGGAAAATGACGGCACTCCTCCAGAAGCATCTGGCGGAGTGTCTCCATATCATAGCCCTTGCGGGGATAGACGACGACGCCGTACTCCCCGAGGATGCGCGGTGCGTCGCGCCATTTGTGGATGTTCTGCAGATTGTCCGCCCCGATCACGAGCGTGAAATCATTTTCCGGCTCGCGCTTCTTCAGCGCGTCCAACGTGCGGATCGTGTAGGTGGGCGCGGGCATCTCCAGCTCGATGTTGTCCACCCACACGTGCAGCTCCGGATGGCGCCGGACGGCCTCGATGGCCTCCCGGTAGCGCCGCTCTGCGGAAAGCGCCTTGGACGGGTCCTTGAGCGGGTTCTGCGGGGAGATGACCAGGTAGACCCAGTCGAATTCGCGCGTGATGGTGAGCCGCTCCATGATGGCCTGGTGGCCGATGTGGAGCGGGTCGAAGGAGCCGGAGTAGACGGCTATCCGCATAGGAAATCGTTTACGAGAGCCTCCGCCTCGGCGAAGGTGTCCTCCAGTTTGTCGTTGACCAGCTCGCGGTCGAATTTGCCGGCGGCGAAGTCGAGCTCCCAGCCGGCCTTGGCCAGCCGCTCGCGGATGGCCTCCTCGGCGTCGGTGCCACGTCCGCGCAGGCGCTGCTCGAGCACCTCCATGCTGGGCGGGGTAATGAGCACGGACAGCGCCGCGTCGCCGAAATATTTCTTCAGGCTCACGCCTCCCTTCACGTCCACGTCGAAGATGATGACGTGCCCTTTGGCCCAGATGCGCTCCACTTCGCTCTTGAGCGTGCCGTAGAAGCGGTCGTGGTAGACTTCCTCGTACTCGACAAAGGCGTCCTCCTCGATCAGCTCGCGGAAGCGCTCGGCGCTGAGGAAATAATACTCCACGCCGTCGCACTCCTGCCCCCTGGGCACGCGCGAGGTGGCGGAAATGGAGAATTCGAACTCCGGGTGCAGCCCCAGCAAATGATTGACGACGGTGCTTTTGCCGGCGCCGGAAGGTGCAGAAAAAATGATGACTTTGCCTGACATTATGCGGACTTTTCCGCAAAAATAATTATTTTTGCACGATTTACTGAATCTAAATCTCAAATCATAGAATTTTATGAAAGTTTCATTCAAAGAACTGGGTCTTGTGAACACCCGCGAGATGTTCGCGAAGGCCGTCAAGGGTGGTTATGCCATCCCCGCTTTCAACTTCAACAATATGGAGCAGCTCCAGGCCATCATCCAGGCTTCCGCCGAGACCAAGTCCCCGGTGATCCTGCAGGTGTCCAAGGGCGCCCGCAACTATGCCAACCAGACGCTCCTCCGCTACATGGCGCAGGGCGCTGTCGAGTATGCCAAGGAGCTGGGCTGGAAGAAGCCCCAGATCGTCCTTCACCTGGACCACGGCGACAGCTACGAGCTCTGCAAGAGCTGCGTGGACTTCGGTTTCTCTTCCGTGATGATCGACGCCTCCTCCCTCCCGTACGAGGAGAACGTGAAGCTGACCCGCAAGGTCGTCAACTACGCCCACAAGCACGACGTGACCGTCGAGGCTGAGCTCGGCGTGCTCGCCGGTGTCGAGGACGAGGTTTCCTCCGCCGTTTCCCACTACACCAAGCCCGAGGAAGTGATCGACTTCGTCAAGAAGACCAAGTGCGACTCCCTCGCCATCTCCATCGGTACCTCCCACGGCGCTTACAAGTTCACGCCGGAGCAGTGCACCCGCGACCCGAAGACCGGCAAGCTGGTCCCGCCGCCCCTCGCTTTCGACGTGCTGAAGGCCGTTGAGAAGAAGCTCCCGGGCTTCCCGATCGTGCTCCACGGCTCCTCCTCCGTCCCGCAGGAGTATGTAGACATGTGCAACCAGTACGGCGGGCTGCTCCCGTACGCCATCGTTATCCCTGAGGAGCAGCTCAGCAAGGCTGCCAAGAGCGCT
>JAGCDF010000003.1 GCA_017651225.1 Bacteroidales bacterium | reverse complement strand
TGGCCTCGGACGTCTCCAGATACTTGTCGGTCGTATCGATGAAACGGGTGGCAAGCTTGTTCTGCTTCTGCAGGGTGGTGTAAGCCAGGGAAGCGTTGATGGTGTTCTGGGTCAGGTCGGGACGGGACTCGCCGGCCAGGGTGGCGTTCAGATCGGCGCCGGCCGCAGCGACCTGCGCGTTGACATTGTTCACCATCTCGCGCGCGGCGTTCATATCTTTAAGGACGTCCGCGTACGCGGGGATGTCGCCGGCCACCTCGTTGGACATGTCGACCAGGGAAGCGAACTGAAGGGCGCGGGTCTGCATCACCACGTAAATCGCGGAAATGTTGTTCTTGAATTCTTCATCGTTCGCGAGGAGCTCCTCCATGTTGGTAAGGCTCTCGGCCGCAGTCTTGCGGGAGAAGCGGGAGGACTTGGCGATGTTGCCGCTGGCGTTGTCTTTGTCGACCGGCCAGTCTACGAGCGGGGAAACAATGAAACCGACGGCGCATGCGAGAACGACCGTGGACAGAATGATAATACCTTTCTTGCTTTTCATGACTTTATGATTTTTAGTTTTGTAAAATTTCTGTTGCAAATGTAACCCGCCCCGATGAAACTCGCGTAAAAAGGCTACAATTGTTTGTCAAAATCCTACAAAACCGCACAAAAAAGAGGATATAACCCTTTCCAGGCAAGTACAAAGATAAAAAAATACAACTTTTTGCCCTGAAGAAAAAAGTAGCGGCCCGTATCCCGGGCCGCTACTGATGAAATGAAAAAGCACTTTATATGGATCGTTGATGGGGAGACGTGCTTTTTTGTCTGGGGCCAAATTACATTATAATTCGCACGTTGACAACGGGCTCCATGCAGAAATTTACGCAGAGTCAAGAAATCAGAGCAAAAATATACGCAGGATCAAAAATTCCAGTTCTTAACTTCATAACACTTGAACCAAAGTCTATGCGTCTTGCCTAAAAAAGAACCTCCGCACGTACTATGATTCTTTGACCGAAGACTGGAGGAACTTCTTCCTTCAGAAGTATAAAGGGCATATCATCTCTTTCCATCAGTACCCTTGAAGTGCAAGTAACGGTATCTTTTCCTGACCGTTACTCGCAAAAAAGGCCAATTTTGCAAGTAACGGTCGCATTTTCGAACCGTTACTTGCGTTTTGTCCGCCGGATAGAGCAGGCAGGGACTGGCTCCGGAGGACGTGTCCACCCCCGGACTCGGGCAGGGGGAGGGGCCCGTCGGATACAAGTTATCGCGTAGCGATGACGCAGGAGACGATGGGAGGGGCCGGAGTGGAGGCCGCAGCAGGCGGCCGGAACGGAGTTCCTCCGGAGCCAGGTCCCTGCCTGCTCCCGGCGGACGATATAAAAAAGAAAAACCGCCGCAAGTATGCGCCGGAAGGTATAGTGAGGTTTTTGTGTTGTGTCGGGTTGGTAGCGGGAGTGGGTCACGATCCCACGACCTCCGGATTATGAATCCGACGCTCTAACCAGCTGAGCTACCCCGCCATCAGAAAAATTCGTTGAGATAGAAGGATTCGAACCCTCACTGACAGAGCCAGAATCTGTAGTGCTACCATTACACCATATCTCAATATTCCCACACCTTGCGGTTTTGGGACTGCAAATGTACAACACTTTTGCTAATTTGCAAAATTATTTTCTCTCAATCAGTACGATTGCCCAGACTTCGCACCCTTCTTTGCGTCCGACGAAGCCCAGACGCTCGGTCGTGGTGGCCTTGACGCTCACTCGCGCGGGGCTGATGCCCATGACTTCGGAGAGGCACTCGCGCATCGCCTGGATGTGCGGAGCGAGCTTGGGGGCCTGCAAGGCGATGGTGATGTCCACGTTGACGACCGACCAGCCGCGGAAATCCGGGAGATTCAGCACGGCGGTGAGCAGCTCGGTGCTGTCCACGCCCTTCCAGCGGTCGTCGGTGTCGGGGAAGAGGTGGCCGATGTCGCCGAGGGCGAGCGCGCCGAGCAGCGCGTCGCAGAGCGCGTGGATGGCCACGTCGCCGTCGGAATGGGCCACAAAGCCCGTCTCCGACGGAATCTGCACGCCGCCGAGGAACATCGGAAGGCCCTCCGCAAGCGCGTGCACATCGTATCCTTGTCCTATTCTGTACTCCATATTGCTGCAAAAGTACAGAAAAAATAGTTACTTTTGTGAGTTATGGGACTTTTTAATTTCTTCGGTGAAAACGAACACCGGGTTTTCAACTACAAGCCGATCTACTACGATCCGGCGGAAGAAGAGCGCAAGCGCCGCTTCGGCGCCGTGGACGGCACGATGGAGCGGGAGAAGGCAGAGGGTACCTACGTGCCCGGCTCCTACATCCGCGGCTCCTTCCGGGATGGCGCACGCACGCGCACCCCGATGAAGCGCGCCCAGACCATCATCGGCATCATCTCGATGCTGCTGATCATCGGCGTGCTCTTCTTCATCGCCAAGTTCTACGCCCTGCTGTAGCGGGATGGGCAAGTTGAAGATCCTGCCGGCGCAAATCGCCAACATGATCGCCGCGGGCGAGGTCGTGCAACGACCCGCGTCCGTGGTGAAGGAGCTCATGGAGAACGCCGTGGACGCGGGCGCGACGCAGATCGCCGTGGTCGTGACCGACGCGGGGCGCACGCTCCTGCAGGTCATCGACAACGGCTGCGGCATGTCGCCCGTGGACGCCGTGCTTTGCTTCGAGCGCCACGCGACCTCCAAGATCGCCACGGCCGAAGATCTGGAGCAGATCCTCACCTACGGCTTCCGCGGCGAGGCGCTCGCCAGCATCGCCGCCGTGGCGGAGGTGACGCTGCGCACGCGCCGCCCGCAGGACGAAACAGCCACGGAAGTGCGCGTGGGCGCCTTCGGCGAAGTGAAGACCGCCACCGTGGCGGCGCCCGTCGGTTCCAATTTCGCGGTACGCAACCTCTTCTACAACACCCCCGCGCGCCGCAAGTTCCTCAAGAGCGACAACGTCGAGCTCAAGCATATCCTCGAAGAATTCACGCGCGTGGCGCTGACGCGCCCCGACATCGCCTTCACCCTGTCCCACAACGGGCGCGAGCTCTTCGTGCTGAAGAAGGCCAAATCACTGAAATTCCGCATCCTCGACCTGCTCGGCAGCAACGTCGTCGGGGACATCGTGGACCTGTCGGCCAACACCTCCGTGGTGCGCGTGAGCGGCTTCGTCGGCCGCCCCGACACCGCCCGGAAGACCCCCGGCAACCAATACTTCTTCGTCAACGGGCGCTACTTCCGCAGCGCGTACCTCCACAAGGCCGTGATGAAAGCCTACGAGGAGATGATCCCCGACGGGGTCACGCCCGCCTACTTCATCTTCCTGGAGACGGACCCGCACGCGGTCGACGTGAACATCCACCCGACCAAGACGGAGATCAAGTTCGAGGACGACGCCGTCATCTTCCAGATTCTCTACGCCTGCGTCAAGGAGACGCTCGGGCGCAACAGCTTCGGCGCCAGCATCGACTTCAACACCGAGGGCGCCACGCCCCTGCCCCAGCTCGGCAAGAGCTTCGAGCAGTACAAGGAGGTCACGATGCCCGTCATCGAGACTGACCCGGGGTATGATCCGTTCCGGGAGAGCATGCCGGGCGGAGATTCGCCGGTCAAGCCGGCGAATGACGGATGGGGCAAACCGACGGACGGCGGGTACAGCCGCTTCGTCGACAAGAGCCAGGACTACGGCCGGCTCTTCGAGGAGAAGACCCTCCCGCTGGGCCGCCTGCTCGTCCTGCAGGGCAAATACATCCTCACCCCGGCGGCCTCCGGCCTGATGATCGTCCACATCGGCCGCGCCCGCGAGCGCATCCTCTACGAGCAGACGCTCCGCGCCCTGGGGCAAAACGCGCACGTCACGCAGACCGCCCTCTTCCCCGTTCAGGTGCAGGTGGGCGCGCAGCAGCGCCTCCTCTTCGAGGACAACGCCGCGCTGCTCGCGCGGCTGGGCTTCGACATCGCTTCCTTCGGCACGGACACCGTGGTGGTGAACGGCGTGCCGGAAGGCTACAGCTGCGAACCCGGCAAGGTGGAGCAGCTTGTCAGCGACCTTGTGTACATTTTGTCAGAGGAGCGCGAGGCCCTGCCGGAAATGCTCCAGCAGCGTCTGGCGGAGAAATTCGCCACCCTGGGGGCCTCCCACGCCGATCCGCCGTCCTCCCCGCAGGACGCGCAGCGGCTCATTGACACGCTTTTTGCATGCGACAACGCCGAACTCACCCCGGGCGGGCGGCGCATCGTCAGCATCGTCCCCCTCGGGGACATAGACAAGAAATTCTAGATGGCATACTATTACTACGGCAACGACGGCGGTCGCAGGGGGGGATTCCTCTCCTCGCTGCCTCCCGTGACCAAGAACCTGATCATCGTCAACGTGATCGTGTTCCTGGCCTCCCTCCTCAACGAGAACTTCATGATCGGGACCTTCGCCCTGTTCTACCCCACCTCCCAGTACTTCCACTGGTGGCAGGTAGTCACGCACATGTTCATGCACGGCGGGTTCTGGCACATCTTCTTCAACATGTACACGCTGCTGATCTTCGGCTGCGTGGTGGAACGCATCATCGGGAGCAAGAAGTTCCTGCTCTTCTACTTCATCTGCGGCCTGGGCGCCGTGGCCCTGCACCTCGGGGTGGAATACCTCCAGATGCAGTCCTACATGCAAGGGGCCGCGCTGGGCAACGCCACCGCGATCCAGAACATCGCCCTGATCAAGAACACCCCGACCGTGGGCGCGTCCGGCGCCATCTACGGCGTGCTGATGGGCTACGCGATGCTCTTCCCGGAGTCCCGGATGACCCTGCTCTTCCCGCCCGTGACGCTCAGCGCCAAGTGGATGGTCGCGATCTTCGCCGCCATCGAGCTCTTCACCGGCGTGACCGGCCTGTCGGCCGGCATCGCGCATTTCGCCCACCTGGGCGGCATGCTCATCGGCTGGCTGATGATCCTGTCGTGGCGCAAGCGCGGCGTCCTGTTCGACCCTAACAGACTTTGATATGGACAGCACCCCCATTATCCAGGAAGCCGTCGAGATCCTGCGCAAAGGCGGCGTGATCCTCTACCCCACCGACACCGTGTGGGGCATCGGCTGCGACGCCACCAACGAGGCCGCCGTGGCCCGCGTGTTCGAGATCAAGCGGCGCTCCGAGGCCAAGAGCCTCGTGCTGCTGGCCTGCGACCTGGACATGGTCGCGAAACATGTCAAGCAGATTCCCTCCATCGCCATCGACCTCGTGGAGGTCAACGACGCGCCGATGACCATCATCTACCCGGGCGCGCAGTACCTGGCGCCGAACGCGGTCGCCGAGGACGGTTCGGTGGGAATCCGCATCCCGCTGGTCCTGGAAGAAGATTCGGAAGATGAAGCGCCTGCGCGCAAAGGGGCGGCCCCGAAGGGCAACCTGACGGCCGGCGCCTTCTGCCGCGAGCTGGTGCGCCGCCTGCGCCGCCCGCTCGTCAGCACCTCCGCCAACATCTCCGGCGAGCCCACGCCGGCCTCGTTCGCCGAGATTTCCGAAGAGATCAAGAGCGCCGTCGACTACGTCGTGCCGAAGCCCTTCGGCGCCGGCGCCTCCGGCCGCTCCTCGCAGATCATCAAACTCGGCCTCGACGGCGAAGTGCAGATTCTCAGACCGTAAGCGAATATGGCCACGAAAGCAAAAACTGTCTTTTACTGCACCTCGTGCGGCAACGAAAGTCCCAAATGGATGGGGCGCTGTCCCGCGTGCGGGGAATGGAACACCATGAAGGAAGCCCCGGCGGAGCCGAAAAAGGGCGCCGCGTCGGGCGGCAGCCGCGGCAGCGCGGTGGCGCGCTCCGAGCGCCGGCCGCAGCGGCTGCGCGAGATCGACTATTCGCAGGATGCGCGTATCTCCCTCGGCCTGGGGGAGGTGAACCGCATCCTCGGCGGCGGCATGGTGCCGGGTTCGCTGGTGCTCATCGGCGGTGAGCCGGGTATCGGCAAGTCCACCCTCAGCCTGCAGATTCCGCTTTGCTGCAAGGACTTGCGCACGCTTTACGTCACCGGTGAGGAGAGCGCCAAACAGGTGGGCATGCGCGCCAAACGCCTGGGCGGCGACGACAGCAACTGCTCCATCTTCTGCGAGACCTTGATCGACACCGTGATCGAAGAGGCGCGCGAGATGATGCCCGACCTGATGATCGTGGACTCCGTGCAGACGATGTACACCGACTCCGTCGAGTCGGCCCCCGGCTCCGTGAGCCAGATCAAGGAGGTGGCCGCCGCGCTGCTGCGCTTCGCCAAGGAGAGCGGCGTGCCGGTGATCCTGATCGGCCACATCACCAAGGACGGCTTCATCGCCGGACCGAAGATCCTCGAGCATATCGTGGACGTGGTCCTGCAGTTCGAAGGCGAGAACCGCGGCTCCTACCGCGTGCTGCGGAGCATCAAGAACCGCTTCGGCTCCACCTCCGAGCTCGCCGTCTTCGAGATGACGGGCACGGGCCTGCGCGAAGTCGCCAACCCCTCCGAAATGCTTATTCCGATGCACGAGCAGGGCCTGAGCGGCACCGCCATCGCGGCGATGCTGGACGGCACGCGCCCGCTGCTATTCGAGGTGCAGGCGCTGGTCAGCTCCGCCGTCTACGGCACGGCGCAGCGCTCCGCCACGGGCTTCGACGCCCGGCGCCTCAACATGCTCCTGGCGGTGCTGGAGAAGCGTGCCGGCTTCCACCTCAGCGCCAAGGACGTGTTCCTGAACATGGCCGGTGGCCTGAAGGTCAGCGACCCGGCGGTGGACCTCGCGGTCATCTGCGCCGTCTTGTCTTCGAACTTCGATTTCGCCATCCCGTCGGACGTCTGTTTCGCGGGCGAGGTGGGCCTGAGCGGCGAGATCCGCCCCGTGGGGCAGATCGACCGCCGCGTGCAGGAGGCCGCCCGGCTAGGCTTCAAGCGCATCTTCGTGTCTTCCTTCTCCAAGGTGGAGGTCAAGCCGGAAGGCATCAAGGTCGTGAAGGTCGCCGACGTGCCGGCGCTGGTGAAAGCCTTATTCAAATAGCCGATGGAAATTTTCTTCTCCGACGATATCTGCGACGGGCGCGTCCGGCTGGACGCCGAGGAGTCCGGGCACTGCGTGCGCGTGCTGCGGCACCGTCCGGGCGATGAGATCTCCGTGATCGACGGGCGCGGGACGCTCTACCGCTGCGCGCTGGAGATCTCCGACGTCAAGGGCGCCGAGGCGCGCGTGCTCGAGGCGCAGCGCGGCTACGGCGCGCATCCCTACCACCTCACGATGGCGGTCTGCCCGACCAAGAACATCGACCGTTTCGAGTGGTTCGTGGAGAAGGCGACGGAGATCGGCGTCGACGTGATCGCGCCGGTGATCGGCGAGCGCTCGGAGCGGCGGGTCCTGAAGACGGACCGCCTGCGCCGCCTCGCGCTCTCCGCCGCCAAGCAGTCGCTCAAGGCGGCCATCCCGACCATAGCGGAGCCACAGTCTGTGCGCGACTTCATCCTCGACGCACCGGCCGACGCGCTGAAGCTCATCTGCTACTGCTTCGACGACGTGGAACGGAAGCAGATTCAGCAGCTGCTTCCGGCAAAAGAAATCTGTATTTTGATTGGCCCTGAGGGGGATTTCAGCCCCGAAGAGGCGGCCCTGGCGCGCGAGCGCGGCTGGGTCCCGGTGTCGCTGGGCGACAGCCGCCTGCGGACGGAGACCGCCGCCGTCGTCGCCGCCACCGCGGTCTATCTGAACAGCCGGTAGCTCGCCCCGAGCTTCACCCAGATGCCCGGCTGGGGGACATTCCCGTGATCTACATAACTGGCATTCAGGATATTATCCGCTTCCAGCCAGACCGACCACTTCTTCTCATCCCAGGACAGCTTGCCATCTACGAGGCTGTAGGGCCGGTAGGGGTGGATCTCGCCTGTCGTCGCGCCCGCCTGGTAGAGTTCATAACTGCCCACGCGGTCCTGCCAGCGCCAGGAGAGCTCGACGGAGAGCTTCTTGAAAAGCCGCAGATCGGCCTGGAGCACAAGCTTGTTGCGCAGGTACTCCAGGGCATAGTAGGACTGGACACCCGGTTCAACCTTTTTGTCCTGCGAGATGTGGGCATAGCTCGCAGAGAAGCTCCGGACAGGAAAGTCCTGGCGCTTCAGCAGCACGGCAGGCTCGATGCGCACCGTCAGCTCTTCGCCCAGCGACCGGATCCGGGCGTGGTTGACCGACTGCCAGGGAGCGTCCGCGACCGAAAGGTCCCGGATCCAGTCGATGAGGTCGCGGCCGTCCAGGCCGTACACGCTTCCCACGATCCGCACGCCTGAGGCGTGGTACTTGAATCCCAGCTCCACGGACTGCATCTTCTCCGCCCGCAGGTTCTTGTCCGCCTGGTATCCCCCGACAGAATAATAGAGCTCCGTGAAGGAGGGCATACGCAGGGAACTGTTGTACGAGGCGTACAGCTTCAGATGCGGCGAGAGCGTAAAACTGGCATCCGCGCCGGGATAGAGCCGGAAGCCCTCGTCATTGCCCGTGTTGCGGGTGAGACTGGCGCCGCCGGAGAAGGAGAACCAGGAGATGGCGAAGTTGTGCTCGACGAAAAAGCTGATGTCCGTGCGGTTCAGGCCACGTTTGTAAGTGGCGTCGTGGCCCGGGACCGGCCTTTCCGCACGCAGCGGTTCGCCCAGGTTGGTGCTGACGATGCCCTCGTTCCGGACCTCGGCCCCGAAGGCCGTCCGGCCCAGGACCGACTCCACCCAGGCGTCCAGGTTGAGCCCGAGGACGTCGGTGCGGTGGTAATTGAACGGATAACGCTCCGGCTTCGCACGGAACAGTTCGAAACGGTCTTCACCGTGATTCCAGTACACCCGCGGACGCAGATGCAGGAGGCCCGGAAACTCTCCCTGCAGGGCCACAAAGGTCTTGAAGGTGTGCTCGAACTGGTCGTCAAACTTGGGGGAATAGAAAGTGCCTGAGCCGAAATCCTTCACGGAAGCGCCTGCGTGCCAGTTGAGCCGGGCATTCCGCAGGTCCGCGTCTCCGCGGTAGAAGGCCTTGAAGGAGCGGAAATCCATGTTGAGACCCCCCTCGCGATTTCGGGTATAGCCGTCGCTTCGGGTATAGTTCGCGGACAGGGCGTTCCGGACTTTCCGGCCGGCCGCCTGCACGCCGACAGATCCCGACACAAGGCCGTAAGATCCGCCTTCCAGGCGCACGTCCACACCGCTGCGCGCCGCTTTGCGGGTGACAATGTTGATGGCCCCGAGCAGGGACGAGGTGCCGTAGGTACGCGCCGCGGGGCCCGCTAGGATCTCGATGCGTTCGATTTCGGAGACGGGCACCGGGAAGTCGGCGGAGTTGTGCCCCGTCTGCGGATCCGAGATACAGATCCCGTCCAACAGGACGGCAAGCTGTTCGCCGGTGCCGCCGCGCAGGCTGATGTCGGTCTGGACCCCTTCAGGCCCGCGCTGACGGACATCCACGCCCACGGCGAATTTGAGCAGGTCATTGATATTGGAGGCCGGTATCGTGGAGATGGCCAGGCTGTCCAGCACGGTCACGATCCGGACACTCTCTCCCAGGAAGGCCGGGAGCCGGCTGGCCGTGACCACGACGCCCTCGAGCTGCTCCAGGGCGGAATCCGGGTGCTCCTGCGCCCGGGCGGCCGTACCGGTGGCCGCAAGGAAGGACAGGACCAGGAAGGTCCTGAATACAACTACTAACTTGTTTTTCATAATATTATCTGGGAAGTTCGAAAACTTCCATATCTTTCACTTCTCCGGCTTCGATCTTGAAGCGGAGGGCGGTGCGGACCACCTGCCAGCCCTGCAGGCCGGCGGCGCCGGGGTTGATGTAGAGCATGTTGTTTGCATGGTCCTGCATCACCTTGAGGATGTGGGAGTGGCCACAGATGAAGACGTCGGGCTTGTAGCGGTCGATCAGGGCGGCGGCGCGCAGGTCGTAGTGGCCGGGCGAACCGCCGATGTGGGTCATCAGGACCTTGAGTCCCTGGACTTCGAGGTACTGGTGCTGGGGATAGGTCAGGCGGATGTCCTGCCCGTCACAGTTGCCGCACACGCCGACCACCGGCTTGAACTCGGCGATCGATTCGGCGAAGGAGATGCCGCCGCCGAAGTCGCCGGCATGCCAGATGACGTCCACCGGCTCCAGGAATTTCCGGAAGCCGTCGGAGAAGACCCCGTGGGTGTCGCTGATCAGGCCGACGTACATTATTTGCCGGCGAGACGCTTTTCCCAGGCCCAGGCGGCGGCGAGGGTTTCCTCGATGCTGCGCTCCGCCTTCCAGCCGAGCTCCTGCTCGGCGAGGGTCGGGTCGGCCCAGATGGCCACCACGTCGCCGGCGCGGCGCGGCGCGTATTTCCAGTTGAGCTTCAGGTGGTTGACCTTCTCGAAAGCGTTGATCAGTTCGAGCACGGAAAGCGGCCGGCCGGTACCGACGTTGAAGATTTCGTACTCCTGCTTCATCTTGTTCTCGCACATGCGGGTGACGGCGCAGACGTGCGCCTTCGCGAGGTCGACGATGTCGATGAAGTCGCGCTGGCAGGTCCCGTCGGGCGTCGGATAGTCGTTGCCGAACACCGACAGGCACTCACGTTTGCCGATGGCGGTCTGGGTGATGAACGGCACCAGGTTGTTGGGCACGCCGCGCGGCAGCTCGCCGATCAGCGCGGACGGGTGGGCGCCGATGGGATTGAAATAGCGCAGCGCGATGCCGCGGATGCCCGGATAGGCCTTCACGCTGTCGCGCAGGATGTCCTCGCACATCGTCTTGGTGTTGCCGTAAGGCGACTCCGCCGGCTGGCGCGGATTCTTCTCCGTCACAGGGAGCTGGTCCGTCTGGCCGTAGACCGTCGCGGACGAGGAGAAGAGCACGTTGCAGCCCTTCTGGCGCGCCACATCCAGGATGTTGATGAAGGAAAGGAGGTTGTTGCGATAGTACTTGAGCGGCTCGGCGACCGACTCGCCCACCGCCTTGAAGGCGGCGAAATGGATGACCGCATCGATGGGATACTTCGCAAACAGATCCTCCACGGCGGACTTGTCACAGAAGTCCATCGGGATCAGCGGAAGCTCCTTGCCGAGGATGGCGCAGACGCCCTTGTAGTTGGTCTTATCGCAGTTGGAGAAATTGTCGGCGATGACGACGTCATAGCCTGCCTGGGTCAGCTCCACGGTCACGTGGCTGCCGATGAATCCGGCTCCGCCGGACACGAGAACGGTTTTCTTGCTCATATCGATTTTGGTTTTATTTCCAGTCTTTGTACGGGCACTTGATCAGCATCGAGTTGTAGTAGCGGCGGTCGCCCGTGACCTCCGCGCCCACCCAGGCGGGCCGCTCGAACGGCTCCTCCTCGGCTCCCAGCTCGACCTCGGCGACCACGAGGCCCTCGTTGTCACCGTGGAACTCGTCCACCTCCCACACGTGCCCGTCGGCGGCGGGGACGAGCCAGCGCGTCTTGTCGATCACGCCCGGCTCGCACAGGGCGAGCAATTGTTCCGCTTCGTCCGCGGGGATCTCTTTCTCCCACTCGAAGCGCGTCAGGCCCCGGGCGGGGCCCTTGACGGTCAGGAACCCCTGCTCCCCGCGGACCCGGACGCGCACGGTGCGGCCCGGAGCGGAGCTCAGGAAGCCCTGGATAATACGACTGGCGCCGGAAGCCTCCTTGCGGAAGTCTCCGGCGACCAGGAATTTGCGTTCTATTTCCTGAAAGGCCATGTTACAGGCCGAGGAGGATGCCGAAGGTCAGGGTGCGGGCGTCGCTCAGGTCCGCGGGGAAGAGCGGCGTGAGGCCGTACTGGACAAACGCTCCGATGTTGGCGTAGGAGAAACCGCCCTCGACCGTGGCGCGGAACGAGTTGAAGAGACCCTTCATCTGCGTCCTGTTCTTCGGCGAGCGGTACTTGGCGTAGCCGTTCGTAAGGAACTCGACGCTGCCGCCGGCATAAACCGTAGCCTTGCCGAAATTGAGGCTCAGGCGCATCGGAATACCGAAATAGGAAGCGTGGATCTTGGACTTGGCGCCGTTGTAGCCCGTGACGTTGATGGCCGCCGGGACGAAGCTGTTGCCCGCCTGGACCATCGTGGTGTAGGAATCCCTGAAGGTGAAGTCCATGAAGGTCCAGCGCGCGCCCAGGTTGACGCCGAAGGCGCCGTAGCGGATGTCCATGCCCAAGATCTGCAGGCCGTAGACGAAGTTCTTGCCCGTGTCGAAGTTCAGGAAGTGCGACAGGGAACCCGTCGACCAGGTGCCTTTGTAGTTGATGTTGGTGAGGGTCGTCCAGCCGAAATACATCGGGAAGGCGAAAGTCAGGTTGGTCTCCACGCGGGTGCGACCTTTCGAAAGTTCAATCTTGTTGAAATTGTCCCACTCCTCGAGATCGATCTCGCGGTCCTGGGCGAAGGCGGCGCAGGAAAGGGTGAGCGCCACGATGGCTAGAATCAATTTTTTCATAATGCAAATTTAGCAATTTGTTTAGAATTGCAAGTCCTGCCCCCGGTAGAAGTCCAGCAGTTTGGTCTGGTAGAGGCACTGGAAGCGGGCCTGGATGTGCTCCGACTCGGCGCGCAGCCAGCTGTTGCGGGCGTCGTTGTAGTCGGTCACGCCGGCCTTGCCCACTTTGTACTTCTCCTCCGTCAGCTCGTAGTGCTGGAGCGCACTGGCGGCCGACTCGCGGCTGCCTTCGTACCGGGCCTGGGACGTCACGGCGTTATAATAGGCCTGCTGGATTTCCTTATACAGCGCCTTCTTGACGCTCTCCAGTTGGATCTGCTGGCCCTTGTAGCTGAGCTGGGCCGTACGGACGCGGTTGCGGGTGGAGAAACCCTGGAAGATGGGGATGTTGAGCGACAGGCCGACGAACTGGCTGAAATTGTTCTTGATCTGCTCGCCGAACGGGAGCGCCGGCATCTTGGAATTCGTATAGTAATTGGTCCCGAGACCGCCGCTGAGCGACAGCGACGGCAGGTAAGCGCCCTTGGCTCGGGCGATGCTCAGTTCGGCGGCGTCCACGTTGAGCTTCGCGGCCTCGATGGCGGGCTTAACGGCAACGGCCTCGTCATAGATGGCCTCCGGGCGCATCAGCAGCGCCTTCGAGGGGTCACCCACCTCGGGCGTGACGATGGAGAAGCCCTCCGGCGAAGGAAGCTCCAACAGCTGCGTCAGATCCAGCAGGGAGATCTGCAGATTGCCTTCGGCCTGGATCTCGGACTGGCGGCTCTGCGCCAGGGTGGCCTGCTGCGCGGACACTTCCGCGTCGCTGACCTTGCCGGCGCGCAGGCGCTCCTGTACCTGCTCCAGCAGCTGCGCGTCATGCTCCGCCTGCTCGTGGGCCACGCGCAGCAGCTCCTGGTTGTAGAGGATCTGCACATAAGCCTGCGCCACGGCCACGCGGATGTCGTCGCGGGCTTTCTCCAGGTCCGCCGTCGCCGCAGCAAGGTTCAATTTACTGAGCTTGATGCCGTTGTTGATATCGAAGCCCTGGAAGATGGGCATGTTGCCCCCCAGCTGGAAGGAAGTTGAAGTCGTATTGGAATTGGAGTAGGTATTATCTGCCGTGAGGCCGCGGCCGAAGGAGAAGTTCTCCGACGCGGAGGCGTTCACGGTCGGTAGACGTCTGCCCTGTGCCGTGCTGAGTTCCACTTCCTGCTGCTCCACCTTGAGGGCGCTCTGCTGCACGGTCAGGTTGTGCTCCAGCGCATAGTTGATGCAGTCCGTAAGACTCCACGGGGCCTGCTGCGCCCGGGCGGCGCCGCCTGAGAGCAGCAGGGCGGCCGCCAGAAGGATGCTCTTAGTTCTCATTTTCTTCGGATTTGATGATTCTCGGGCCACGAACCTTGTCGCCCTGGTTCAGGCCACTCTTGATTTCGATGTCCACGCCGTCGCTCAGGCCGGTCTCGACCTGCACGCGGTCATAGCCGCCCTCGGCGTTCTTACGGAAGACGAAGGTGTCGTCCCCGTCGAATTCCAGCGCGCTCTCCGGGATGGTCAGCACCTGGCTGGCGGTCTCCAGCACGATTTCCGCGTTGGCACTGTAGCCGGAGCGGATCGTGTGGCCGGAACCCGCTTTCAAGGCCGCCTTGATCTCGAACTGGTTGGCGCCGTTGTTCTCGACCGCCTTCGGCGAGATGTACTCCAGGGCCGCCTCGGAGCTGTAGTCGGGCAGGGCGCCGATGCTGATGACCATCGGCATGCCTTCCACGAGCGAACCGACTTCGGTCTCGTCGATGTTGCCGTCGAAGATGAGGTCGGCCATGTTGGCCACGGTGGCCACGGTCGTACCGTCGTTCATCGTATTGGCCTGGATCACGGAGTTACCGACCTTGACCGGGATGTCGAGGATGAGGCCCGTGATGGTGGAGCGGACCAGCGTGGAGCTGCCGGTGGTGTTGCGCGAGGACACGCCGTCGCGGATCACCTCCAGGGACTCCTGGGCGGCCGCCTGCTCCTCGATGGCCTGGTTGTAGGCCTGAAGGACCTGGTCGTATTCCTCGTCGCTGACGAGTTTCTTGTCGTAGAGGGCTTTCTCGCGGTCGTAGTTGGTCTTAGCCTGCTTGACGTTGATCTCCGCCAGGCGCACGCGGGACTGGGCGGAGCTCAAAGAGTTCATGTCCGGAATCACGCGGAGCTTGGCGATCACCTCACCCTCCTTGACCTGCTGGCCGGCCTCCTTGTAGAGCTCGGCGATGATGCCGTTGATCTGCGGCTTGACGTTGACTTCGTTGCGCGGCTCGACCTTGCCGGTCACGACGGTCGTCCGGTGAATGTCGCCGAGCACGGCCTCCAGCTCCTGGTACTCGATCTTGTCGGGCCGGGAGTTCTTGAACAGGAAGATGAAGGTCCCGATGAAGATCAGGCCGATCAGCGCGAAAATGATGTACTTGACAATGCGTTTCATATCCTTGGTTTTTTATTTATTATTCGTCTCTCATCGCATCCACCGGTTTGATGGCCATCGCGCGGGATGCCGGCGCCAGGCCCGCGACCACCCCCAGGGCGGTCAGCAGCAGGGCGGCCACGATAGCCGTCCAGAAGCTTATCTGATAGCCTCCCGTGTTGCCGGAGGCGAGGGAAATCGTCTCGACCAGACGCAGCAGCTGCACGGCAATCACGATGCCGAACGATCCGGCCACGAGCGTCAGGGAGATACTCTCGAGGATGATCTGGGAGAGGATGTCGCGCGGCGTGGCGCCGATGGCACGGCGGATGCCGATCTCGATGGTGCGCTCCTTGACCGTGACCATCATGATGTTGCTGACGCCAATCACGCCCGCGAGAATGGTACCCAGACCGATCAGCATAATCAGGAAGTTCACGCCCGTGAACAGGTTGTCCACCAGGGCGAACATCTGTTCGGTGTTGATGATGAAGAGCGCCTCCTTGTCCTTCGGGTTGAACTGGTGCTGGCGGGCCAGGATTTCCCGCATGCGGGGCTCCTCATCAGACATGCGCACGCCGGACTTGCCCGTCATGCAGATCAGGTCCACCACCTTGCCGCGGTTGTAGATCTTCTGCGCCACCGGAAGCGGGACGCTGACGGTCTGGTCCGCACGGCCGTTGATGCTGATGTTGCCGCTGTTGTAGTCCACGCCCACGATCTGATAGAACACCGGACCGACCTGGATGAATTCACCGCAGGGGTCCCCGCCGTCGGGGAAGAGGTCGTTGTAGATGCGCTTGCCGATCACGCAGACCTTGCGCTCCTGCAGGATGTCCGCCTCATTGAGGTAGCGGCCGTATTTGATCTTGGGCTCCTCGATCTTGTTGTAGTCCGCCAGCACGCCCTTGACGCTGCCGCTGGCCGTGTAAGTGCCGCGGACGACGCTCCCGCCCCAGGATGCGATGGTCGGCGTGATCGTCTCCATGTTCGGCATCATCTGCCGCAGGCGCTCCACGTCCGTATAAGTCAAATTCCAGTAGCGGCCTTCCTTGAAGCCCTTGTAGGGTTCGCTGGTCTGCGAAGAGACCAGGATGCAGGTATTCGTGGCGAAGCCTTCGAAGTTGGACTCGATCGACTTCTTGAGTCCTTCTCCGCCACCCATCATAAAGAGGAGCATGAACACGCCCCAGAACACGCCAAAGCCGGTGAGCAGACTTCTGCTCTTGTTGCGGACCAGCGAATCCGCAATCTCCCGGAAACTGTCTACATCGAATCTCATTCTGCGCGGAGGGCTTCAATAGGTCTGACACGGGAGGCCTTGCGGGCCGGGAACAAACCGGCCAGGGAGCCGGCGATGATGAGTACGAGCGTGGCCTCGAGAGCCACGTCCAGGCCCACGGTCGGGTTGACGAACATGGCAATCTGCTCGTCCATGATGGACACGGAAGACTGGCCCACCGTCTTGTCCAGGACCATGCAGGCGAGCATGCCGAGCAGCATCCCGACGTAGCCGAAGAAGGCCGTAATGGTGACGCTCTCCGCCAGGATCAGTTTCATGATGCCCCAGGGGCTCGCGCCGATGGCCTTGCGGATGCCGAATTCGTGCGTGCGTTCCTTGACGGTGATGAGCATGATGTTGCTCACGCCCACGATGCCGCCCAGCAGCGTCAGCAGGCCGATGACCCAGAGCGCCGTGCTGAGGAGGTTGCGGCCCCTGTTCATCTGGAGATTCTGCGTGAAGCGGTTCCAGATCCACAGGGCGCGCCGGTCGTCCGGGGCGGCGCGATGGCGCGTGTTCATCGTGGCGCGGAACTGCGCTTCGAAGGCTTCATTCTCCGCCTCGGAGTCCAGTCCGTGGAAGGTGAAGGTAATGTCATCGATCTCCTGACCCTTCCCGTAGATGGTCCGGATGGTCGTGTAGGGCGCATAGACGGTATTGCTGTTGGTCGCCTGGTTGGTCTTGGCAATGCCCACGACCCGGTAGGAGAAGTCGCCGATGCGCACGTACCGGCCGAGCAGGTCCTGGACGTTGACCTCCTTGCCGGATCTGACGCTCGGCGCCACGCCGGGGAATCTGGCTCCGGAGTCACGGATCTCGTTGCCGAGCAGGGTCTCCGCGCGGTCTTCCGGGAGGACGACCACCTTGCGGCTGTCTTTTATATCTTTGTCATTCAGGAAACGGCCGTAGAGGATCTCGATCTTGTCCATCTCCTGGCGGGCGGGGAAGTTACCCTCGATGCTGCCGGAGAAGTGTTTCTTGCCGTAGCTGACCGTGGCGTTCGTGCTCACGGAGGAGATGACCTGGTCGATGTGGTCCGCGAAGACTTCGCTGCCGGTCAGTTGCACATCGCGCTCGTCCAGCCAGATGCGGCGGCCTTCCTTGAGGCCGTCGTAGGGTTTGGACGTGCGGCCGCCGCCCACCTGCATGGTGTTGGTGGCAATGTCCTCGCCGCCCCGCATGAAGGCGTTCATCAGGCCGTTGCCGGCACCCAGCAGCACGATGAGCATGAAGATGCCCCACGACACCGCGAAGCCGGTGAGGCAGGTGCGCAACTTGTTGCGACGGATGCTTTCCCAGATTTCGGTAAGGACGTCTCTCATTTCATGATGGTGCTGGTGCCGAACACCGACGCGCGGTGCTCGCGGTTGTCTTCGATCTGCCCAATGATGCCGTCCTTGATGTGGACGATCTTGTCGGTGCAGTTGGCTACGCCGCTTTCGTGCGTGACCACGATGATGGTCACGCCCTCTTCGCGGTTGAGCTTGCCGAGCAGCTGCATGACTTCCTCGGAGGTCTTGGAGTCGAGCGCGCCCGTGGGCTCGTCGGCGAGGATGATCTTGGGGTTGGTGATCAGGGCGCGGGCGATGGCGACGCGCTGTTTCTGGCCGCCGGACATCTCGTTCGGGTAGTGCTTCGCCCAGTCGGCAAGGCCCAGGCGGTCGAGGTATTCCATCGCCATCTGGTGGCGCTTGGCGCGGGGGACGCCCTGGTAGAACAGGGGCAGCTCCACGTTCTCGACGGCGGTCTTGAAGCCGATCAGGTTGAAGGACTGGAAGATGAAGCCGATCATATGGTTGCGGTAGTCCGCGGCCTGGCGCTCGGTCAGACCCTTGATCAGGCGGCCGTCGATGTAGTATTCGCCCATGTCGTAGTTGTCCAGGATGCCCAGGATGTTGAGCAGCGTGGACTTGCCGGAACCGGAGGCGCCCATGATCGAAACGAATTCTCCCTTGTCTATCCCGAGGTTGATTCCTTTCAACACGTGCAGCGGCTGGCCGTTGTTGTATGTCTTGTTGACGTTCTTGAGTTCGATGAGCATATAGTGTCTTATTGAACTATTACACTGCAAAGGTACATATCTTTTTTTAATATGCAACAATGTTGCCGTATTTTTCGTCGCTTCGCCCACGCACGGGCGGCCCGCACCGCAAAGATAATAAATATTTATTGTCTTGCAATAATTTTATATCGTTTTAATGAATTTCTTCGCTCTCCCTACTTTCTCTATCCTTATATTAGACGTACAACCTCATAAAAAGGTTAAATTATTTCTCGGCACACCGCGCAGACAAAAAACAAGCTACTGTGGGTGTTTTTCCCCACAGTAGCGATAGGTATGTGCGTAACTGTGGGGGAAACCACCCACAGTTGGCGCACTTTTATTCGTAGAGTCGCTCGACCTGTTTGGTGAGCTGGCGCCAGAGGCCGATGTCGCGGTCCCCCCATTTCGGGCACTCCCGATGGGGATAGAGCGACTTCGACATTACGTACATCGGAACCATCGCCGCGCCCTTGTCGGTCGGACAGTTGTATTCCTCCAGGGAATATCCGTTCTTGCGGTAACAGGCGACGGCGGCGCTGTCCGCGCGCTCCGTGAAGAGGCGCGCGTACAGGAAACCGCGCTCGCGCGCACGTGCCTCAAAGAGGTCGAGCGCCTCGGTGGCGTAGCCCCTGCGGCGGAATTCCGGCAGGATGCCGAACCATGCAAGCCAGGCCGTCTCGGGATCGAGGCGGATGCTGTAGAGGCCGGCCACGCCGACGTAGTCCTCCTCCACCTGCAGCAGCCAGTACTCTTTCCCGCGTTCCGGCTGGAGAAAACCATTCACGAAATCGCGGTCGGCGTTGATGTCCTTCCCCGGGAAGAGCTGGTGCTGGATGCGGCAGGCGGTGGCGACATTGTCCTGGGTGATGGGGATCAGGTCCACGCGCCGGGAGATTAGATCTTGTCGCGGATCAGGAGGTAGTACACCAGGAAGCCGACCCAGCTGAAGGCGACGACGGCGATGGCGAGGAGCACCTTGAAGAGGGGCTCGAGCTTGTTGTGCTTGAAGATGTCGAGCACGCACCAGATGGCGGCGACGATGCCGAGAATGTAAACGATAGTTGCAATCATAATGTTGTATTAATTAAGGGTTATCATGTCTTGAGAATTCGCAGCCGCACCAGTTCTGGTTGTAGAAACCCTGCTCCCGGATCACCTCGTTCCTCCGCTCCTGCAGGCCGCCTTTTCTCCAGTTCTGCGGCCACCACTGTACGTTTATACAACTCTGTTTCCCGGCCTCGTCCACCTGCTCCAAATCTTTCCAGCGGGAGGAGGCGAGGGTGGTGGCGACGACGGGGAGGCCGCGCTGGGCGGCGTAGCGGGCGGCGCGATCGAGCCGGAAGCGGAAGCAGGCCG